>NZ_JBLGWE010000002.1:0-307280 GCF_050031515.1 Enterobacter cloacae complex sp. 397G4
ATGATTAAAAACAACGAGTTAATCCATCCTTTTGACGTAACCAGTAATGAATCAGGTAAGACTTATCAACTGACGCCTAACTCGTCCAAGTCGGTTCAGCCCGTGGCCCTGCTGAGATTGAGTGTATTTACCCCTGTCGGCACAAAAGAAAACCGCGACCGAAACTTTGAAGTTGATGCCTCTGATGAGCTTTCGTGTATGGAAATTGCAAGATCGGAGGGTTATGACGACATCAAGATAACTGGTGTCAAACTATCTATGTCTACCGACTTTAAGTGCTGGCTCGGGATCATCATGGCTTTCAGTAAATATGGTTTTACTTCCGAGAAGATTAGCCTGACTTTTAACGAGTTTGCGAAGATGTGTGGTATCAGTTCAACAAACATCAACAAACGAACTCGTGCGCGCTTTAAAGAGTCATTAATGAACCTTGCATCGGTAGTGCTTGCCTTCTCAGACTCTCGTAGTGGTCGGTTCACAGTAACGCATCTGGTGCAGAAGGCTATGATTGATCCAAAAAGCGATACTGTTGAGCTGGTTGGGGATCCTTCTATGTGGGAACTGTATCGTTACGACCATAAGACATTGTTAAGCCTTCAGGTTCTATACATTTTGGCTAAAAAAGAAGCTGCGCAATCTCTCTATATTTATTTTGAAGCAATGCCAGCTGGTACGTTGTTCGTTAATATGAAACGGTTGAGGGAAAGGTTGCTTCTTACAACCCCTATTCGTACGCAAAACCAGATAATTCGTAAAGCAATGCGGGAACTTGAATCTATCGGATATCTCGATTATCAAGAAGTTAAGAAAGGTCGCGACATACAATTTCAGATCTTCAAAAGAAGCCCTAAGCTGGCCCTTGCCAAACAAGGTTGAAAGCTATCTGGTATGCACTGGTTATAACCTGCTGAAAAATAAGTTATTTATCAGTGCTATGCTTAGTGCTTCTTTTACTACTGGTCTTACATCTCGGCTTAATGTGCAAAAAAGTAACTTTTCAAACGAACTCCTGACTATTCATCTGTATGCCTTTCTGACTCAAGCGTACATGCTAGCCCATTCATTAAATGCCGTTGAGCAAGATGGTTTCGTGCGCACTCTATTCACGTGAATGCCTTTTGTGGATTACGCCTCTTACATTCATACAAATGCTTTTGATGTCGGTATCCCAAAAATTCATTCATTGAAATGCTTTTGTTTGCCACTGTATCCCGAGCATAGCTATGCAGTGGTATAAAAAGGCATTTTGGTGAATGGCATTAGGTCGAATGACACACAGTTCAGCTTTGTTAAGAGCGAGAATGGTCCAAGACATCTATGACATTGGGCATCAGAAGGACTATGTGCTTGATATGAGATCAAAAAAATATCAGAAGCATCACAACTCCAATGGCATTCAAAGAAATGCCTTTGTTTTGTTAGTACACCAAACAACCCAAAATTCATGCAGTTATATCAAAGACTCATTCGCAAAAGGACTCAGCCAGAAAGCATTTGCTTAAATAGCATTGGCCAAAAGCATTCGAATGAATGATGTTCGTATGGACAAGACAAAGTCCCACTCACGCCCAGAGGTGTAAAAGGCATTTAGATGAATGACGCACCGGCCCGAGGATTGTATGTAGTTTCTCCAACTGATAGTTGCCGAACCAGGGAGCACAGTGATATGCGGCCTTCTCAGAATCAAGAGATAGATAATAAGGGAACAAAAAAGATTAGATATGAAGCTTAGTTACCTGCCCGATATCTAGTTAGAGCTTTTCAAACCATCAAAAGTGACTTTTATGCTTGAGGAGTCTCATCAGCTTCAGGATTGAGCTTAACGTAATCTTACCCCCTCCCCTCTTTCAAACTTTTACTAAGCGTTCACTGGTACCTTTCAAAGATTATGCTTTAGGCCCTTTGCTTAAAAATTCACCAATCGCTAAACGTTAAAAAAAGGGGGTTTATGCGAACGGAAGGATCGGAATAAAAAAGTATTATTCATTCGCGTTTACGTGAACTCAAATCTACACGGAGTAATTATGGAACTTTCTTTAAATATTGGCCTTAGTGAAAAGAAATCTAACACGGCTGCACTTTTTAAAACAAAAAGCGCAAAAGTGATTTTGTTTGTTCTGCTGACCGTGCTTTTTTGCGGTCTGGCATATGCGGGTTCAGATGATGGGGCACTGGGAGATATTTGGTCATACATGAGTGAAAGTATGACTGGAGCTCCGGGCAAAATTCTGGCAGCCGCGATGTTGATCTCAAGCGTATATTTCTCTGTCCTTAAGCCTAACCCGGGCCTGGCACTGGTTTCATTATTCATGATGCTGGTAATGGCCAACGGCGAGAAAATTATCAGCACCTTTATGGATGCTGGCGTACCGCTGTAATTTATTGTTAATCATGCATGAGGGGGTTCATCCCCCTCTCTGGATTTTTAATGAGTAAGCAGAACGACGTTCCTCAGCATACCTATAGATTCCCTTTCAGGATCAACATGCCTCTACTGATTTTGTTTTGGGATGCCAAAAAATTAGGGCTTGCATTCATTCTGGTTGCATTTGGGAATATCTTCGAATGCTTCGGGTTTTCTGTTGTAGCAGCGGTTGTGTATTGGATTGCGTATAACAAAGCAGCTGAGTCAGGAATAAGAGGATTGCTAAAACACAAACTCTGGTGGCTCGGTTTTTTGCCAGGTAAAGCAGTTTTTAGTAGCCGTTATTTCAACGATCCATTTATCAGAGATTTGTATTCTTGATGGAGCTATGAATGAAAATGCTAAGTGGCATTAACATCCCTTTTTTCAAAAAATCTAAAAAGGATGAAAACGGTGATCTTGAACAGTCATACGTAAAGAAAGATGAAAGTGCTAAGGGACGTTTTTTGGACATTAAAAAACGATTTAGCCCACAAGCTGAAGCGTCAGGTGCTGGAATTACATACAGCGCCCTGATTAATCGTGATACAAAACTTATCCGCATTAATACTGTTTCAATAGCCGTCATTGGGTTATTGGTTGCAAAGATTCTTTTTTTCACTGACCCAGTGACGATTGTTACCCCTCCAAACATGAATGAAGAGATCACGGTTGTTGGTAACAAAGCATCGGAATCTTATAAAACACAATGGGCTCTCTTTTTTAGTACCCTTTTAGGGAATATTAATCCAACTAATATTTCCTTTGTGACGGCCTATGTCCTCGATGCCCTTTCACCTGAACTACAGGCTAAAACGAGTGAGTCTTTACAGGAGCAGATAAATATCATGCAGGCTCGTGGTGTTGAGCAGACCTTTAAGCCTAATGATATTTACTTTGATCCAAAAAATGACATGGTCTATGTCTGGGGTACCAAAACGACTCGACTTGTAAATGTTCCGGACAAAACTGAATCATCGAAATGGACTTATGAATGGGTTCTCGGGATGAAAAATGGTCGCCCAAGAATTGCATATGTAAATCAATATTCCGGAACACCGAATATTAAAAAAATTACGATAAACGGCAAAGAGCAACTGGCAACGCTGGATAATCCGCCACCGTCTACAGGTAACAAGTGATGATTAAAAAAAAGGGCTTAGGCTTCAACGCAATTACAGCATTGATCATGCTCACGACTTCGAACTGCGTAATCGCTGAAGAATACCAATTGCCAGCAACAATTAATAACCCGGTTGTAATGCCAGTTGGTGCTGACGGATTTCAGAATGGAGCTGCAAAAGCCATTATTCCGGGTCAAGCTGGTTCTGAACAGTCAGGTGCACAAACAAACCTTAGTGAAGCCGGTAATGCGCAGGGACAAAAACCTACAACTGATCTCCCTACCGTGCAACTTTCCCCAGCCAGCAATGCTTCGCCTGCGGTAAGCGCTATTACTGGAGCATTATCAAATAATCCTAGTCTCCCCGGATTTGACGCACAGACCCGATCTGGTGCAATTGATAGCTATGGGAGACCAACAGGTACCTCTTCCCAGCAGAATGCAACCAATGCGACCGCCACGTCAAAAGCCGATGAACTTTATGTCGAAGCTCGTAACCGATATAAAGAAGTTCAGCGTGTAAATGTGCCGCCTGGTGGGAATGTGGTACTGCCAGTTTCACGAGGACTTCAAAACAGAATATCGACCAGCTTCAAGAATGCTTCTGTCAGTACTTCTACCCCTGCTGAAGAGGCAAGCATATTTGTTAATGGTGGCGATGTCTTTATTTCAACTAATACCGATAAACCAATCGGGATTATGTTGTCTGAAGATCAGGTACCTGAATCGACCTATAACCTGACCCTGGTACCGCTTGATGTTCCCGGTGCGATGATTTCAGTTACTACATCTTTAAGCCCATCTATGCAAGCCAAACGTGAAACCTCATTGGATAAGCAAAACTATGAGGAAATGTTGGCCCGCTCCCAGTCAGAAGAACTGGCTCCAACGGATCCAAAACAAGACGATCATAAACAAAGAATCATTGATTTATTGACTCCTGTGGCTCTTGGTGAGGTCCCTTCAGGATTCAGTTTACAACAGGACCGACTTTCTCGTATTCCTGCGCCAGAGCAGTCACCATGTAACTTTAATATGTATGCAAAGCTCGGTCAGAGACTGGTTGGCTCACGTGAACTTATTGATGTAATTCTTGTGAAAAACGATAAACCATACGGTCAAATCGTTGCTGATCAGCAGTGTATGGCAGAAGGCGTTATTGCAAGTGCTTTATTTGATAAAGCATACCTGCAACCGGGAGAAGAAACAGAGCTTTACATAGTCCGGGATAAATTGTTCAAGGAACGCGAGGCCCGGGTTACAACCAGACCAAGTCTAATCAGAAAATAATATGGGAAAAGTTACTTTGCCTGCTCTGCTTGGGGCCACCGTGATTGGTTTTGTCGTATTTGCTTTAACCAGCTTTTACTACAGGTCAGAATATATACCAAAAAGGAGTGTATTAATCGTTCCGGACGCACCCATTAGTATCGAAGATGGCAGTAACGCTTTTCCCGTTCAGACAGTAATAATGAACGATCCAACTCTTATTGATAAATTTGTAGGAGAGGGCAATATTAATGAGGAGAATGCTTTTGACTATCACAAAAGTAACGTTTTGGAACCTAATTACAAACATGAAATATCTAGAACGAGCCAGATAGATAAAGCTGAAATGAATCATCCATCTGTTCGTGAAAACTGGGCCAGAGCAGGTGAACCCTATATCGTTCCTCAGATGTCTGACAGCGAACGAAATCTAAAAATTAAACGATTCCAGAAACCTACAAGTGGAGCTAATCATGGACATTAAAAAGGCCTGGGAAAATAAGACCGTCAGACTTTCTGTTATTGGCGCTCTGCTGGTAGTGATTGTTTATATTATTAGCCAGTCTATTTTTTCCACACCAGTTAAGAAAGAAAAGAAAACACAGAAAAAAGACATGCAGACCAATTTGTTGTTAGATGATTCGCAAATGAACAAATTGAGTAATGAAGAAAGCCAGAAAGTATATAAAGAAATGGTTAAGCAAAACCGACTTGACCAAAATGCGGCGAAAGAGGACCGCGAAAAAGCAGAAAAAGCCCAACAGGAAACTAAAGCCCAAGTTGCAAGTTTAACTTCTCAACTTCAGCAGCTGTCTCAGCAAATTAATGATATGCAGACAAATCGAAACGGCAATCGTAACTTGGATGCTGGTAGTTCGCGTAAAACGATTAATGAGCAGGCACCGGCAGCTCCTTATCAGCTTAATGCTAATGCGCCGATTAATGGCGTAAACCCTAATTACGCTTCTATCACACCTACGCGTAATAGCCCAATGAGAACAATCACACAAAGTTCCATTAAGACTAATGGTACCGATGGTGTCATTCAGGTTATGCCCGTGTCTGAAAACAGAATCAAGGAAGGCAGAGAGGTCATTGCAGGAGATAAAGCGCCAACTCGGACTGTACGAGGTGATGGTACTGCGCCAGTTGATAGCAAAGCGCGGCATGCTGCCCGAAAAGATGAAATGTTTCTTCCGGCAACATCTATTATCACTGGTGTTCTGATTACCGGGCTTGAAGCGCCTACAAGCCTTTCTTCCAAATCAGAACCAATGCCAGTAACGATGCGTATTAAAAAAGATGTCATCATGCCCAATAATTTCACCATGGATTTGCGTGACTGTAACCTTCTGGGTTCAGCTGTTGGTGATCTGGCGTCACAGCGTGCTTACATACGTGCCACTTCTATCTCTTGTGTTAATTCAAAAGGGAAAGCTTTTGACGTAAAACTGGAAGCATATGCTGTAAGTGAAAATGACGGAAAAAATGGGATCCGAGGCACGCTTATCAGCCGAAATGGTAACGCAATTGCAGGAGCTGCATTTGCCGGTGGACTTTCTTCACTTGCCGGTAGCTTAAGTCCCAGTAAGGTATCTTCACTTAACATCGACCCTAATTCACAGGCTCAGTATCAGTCCCCTAATTTTGGTGCACTTGGGGCATTAGCCGGGGCTGGTGCAGCTCAAGGTGGTCTTAATCGACTCGTCGATTACTACACCGCAATTGCAGAACAACAGTGGCCAATCGTAGAAATTAGCCCTGGCCGAGCTATTACATTTGTCGTTCAGACCGGAACTACAATTCCAACGAATCTGACCAGTCGCTGAGGTTTAAATGGATAGTTTAGAAAAAAAAGAATCGCCTGAATCAGCTGGACCTGAAATCACTAAAAAAATGGTGCGAGAAAGGACAACAAAAAAAATTACCTTCGAAATTGATATTGAAAAAATATTGAAGTATTTATTTTTCTTCGCCTTTGCCGTATTGGTCATTATTTATGGTTATAAAGGCTTTATGAATGTTTACGATTACTTCAATAAACAATCCCAGCCTTCGTACAAGATTGCAGTGCTTGACATGCCTGAATTACGTAAGGAATTTTTCAAGCATCACGGAGGCCGTACTGCTGACAATGATAGATCTCAATTCGAAGAATATTTCAGAACATTAATGAAGATCTACCGTGACCGTGGCTATTTAATTATTGATGCAACGCTTGCCGTTACTGTACCGGATAGTGTTGAAATCGTCACTTATATGGAACTTGAAGATAGCTCTGAAGCGGTACAATCAAGTTCTTATAATGCAAAGAAGTAGAGGGCACCCAATAGTGAAAAAGTTACTTTTCCCTTTAATGGCGGCTTTCGCCATTATGGCGAATACGGTCACTTATGCTTCAGAGCAGGTCCTAACTAATAGTGATGCTGCTGCGTTAATGGCAAAGGCAAAGGAAGGTGGCGTTTCACCCAGTCAGATCTCGGGTGTGTTATCAAAAATGAAAGGATATAAACCTAAGGATGCCATATACATTCCTTCTGGTGGGCTATACCTCTTTCAGGACGAACGTTCGCAGCTAATGGCAGTAACGACCGATGGCCGATACTCCCTTACTGGGGGAAGCCTTGTTGATGTAATTAAACGTAAACCTGTTCTGACTGTAGAAGAAATCAGGAATTCCTATTTTATTAGTCTTGATGAGGCCCCCTTCCCTCTGGAAACTGTAGCGTCCATTCCTCTGGGAAATTCAAAGCTTAAAAGACAAGCAGCCATTTTCATAACACTTGATTGTGACGGTTGCATGGAACTTGTTAAGAAATTCTATGCAGATCGGGACAAGTATCGGATAGATATTGTTTTAGTTCCCTCACCCGGTGAGCCAAAAGAAGAGCTTAGAAGGCTCTGGTGTAGTAAAGAAAAAGGAAAAATAAACAACCTCGATATTCTTCGTTGGCTAATGGGAAGCAAATCCGACATTGAAAAAAGATTGCTCTCTCAAAAAGAAGCAGAAGAATGTCCGGCGGAACCTTTGGTAGCGTCATTGATGCTCGCAGGAATTTATAAATTGCAGGGTGTACCTTCAGTTGTCAGACAGGATGGTTTGGCTGGTAATGGCATTCCAAAAGATTTCGACTACTGGTTGAACCAAAGCGTTGAACCTCTCTTAAAAAATCCATTTGAGACAAATTAAGGCTAGTTTATGAACATCAAAAGATTGGTACTCAGTGCTCTGGTTGTAGGTACATCCTCATATCTTACGGGGTGCTCCATCGGTAGTTCCGAATCCGAATGTCCAGGCATTGAAAAGGGCGTTATCTGTAAAGGTCCTCGCGAAGTTATGGAGTTAACTAATAATCGAGATGATCTGTCTGCACTGGCGGGGGAAGAGTCGGAATCGGGAAAGGAGAAATCGGCTGTCAATGACAGCCGTTATCCAACTGAAATTAGCCCTCCAGGGGAAGTCAAATATCCACAGTCTACTACCCTTAAAAATCAGCCTGTGGCTTATTCAAAAACCGAAATTAAGCCAGTTGGTCAGTTACCTGTCATGTACGATAAAACTTTAAAAATGGGTGCCCCTACTTCATCCATTGGACCACGGCCTATTTCTGGTGTACCGGTTAATTCAAACGTAAGGATGACTAGCAGTTATAGCACTGCCTCTTCAACTGGTAACCCTTTCGTTCATCCGGCTGCGGAAGTCGTTAAACAAACAAGCTATCCGGTTTCTGCTGGAAATGCCCCACGCTACGTTGCACCTAATTCTGATATCAGCCCTGGTAAGGATATGTACTCTCTTTACAATGGCCAGCCCGTTAACCCGACTCTCAACCCTGGGCAGATCCAGCAATACCGTTCGCAAGGTTATAAACAAGCTGTAGTGGCTCCTGAACCACTTGCTGTTCTGCAACAGGGGAAAGTAATGAGAATTACTTTTGCACCTTATACCGATGATAACGATGCGCTTAATCTTCCCGGCTACGTTTATGTCAACGTAAAACCGCAAACATGGATTGCTGGCAAGAATTCGACCTCAAACCCAGCTCGCATAGTTCCTTTAGAAGTACAGGATGCGGCCCGGGAAAATATGCAGCAGCAACAAAAAGCAACTAAAGCTGTCTCTTCGAACGGCATTGTTAGACAACTGTAAGGTCAAATATGGAAGCTATCAATAATTACAATAGCGGTTTAAATCGCCATCAATTAGGTGGGTTTATCCCTGTTTACGATCAATTAGCAGGGACTCACTATTTTTTGATTGATGGCAACAGATTAGGGTTTATGTTTATCTGTAATCCATCCCCTGGAGTTTTTGATAATCAGCAAGATGTTCTTGCTGAAATGTTCAAAATGGATTTCCCTACAGATACTGTCTGTCAAATATCTCTGACTGCATTGCCAGACCTGACTTTACAGCTTAGTGCTTGGTCAGCTGTGCGAGGTGGGCGTATGACTGGGAACGATAAGCTTAAAGCAGATCTGCTTAATGGTTATCAGTTGGACTACTACGACAGAAGTATGCATAAGCCTTTAAAACCTGATCATGATAACCTTATGTTGAGGGATTTTCAGGTATGGATCTCGCTATCGATTCCTTTACAGTCTGCCCTTCCTACCGAGCTGGAACATTCGCGTATCGATTCACTTTACTCTGAACTTGTAAGTAAGTTAATTACGATTGGATTGCATCCGTTTAAGGTCGATGCAGAAAACTGGCTCTATTGTATAGATAAGGTCGTAAACCCCGGAAAGAACTCCCGGTGGGCTGAAGGTTTCATAGACGTTAACACTATGAAAAGGCTTAATGAACAAGTTAACGTTCCCGGCCGTAAGTATACAGTCACAGAAAATCATTTCTCATCAGTCACACAAAGTGACGACGAATCTGAGCATCGTTACTTCAAACAACTTTCCGTTGTAAAGTTTCCTGAATACGTCAATTTCGGTTGTATGTATGAGTTAGTAGTTAACTGGATGCATGGACGTAAGACAATTTTCAGCCCATTTATGATCACTCAGACTGTTCAGTTTGCCGATCCGCTCAAGTTGTCAAAAGAAAACGTCCGCTACAAAGCAATCACTAATAAACAGGCAAGTATACCTTCAGTTGTCACATTCTGCCCTCGCCTGCGGGATATGGATAATGACTACATGGCCGTAACTCGCGAGCTTGAGGATGGCGCAAAGCTTTTAAGAGGGTATCTTACTTTCACTGTTATGGGTAGTAATGCCAATTCTGTGCAGACAGCAGCTAACGATCTCAAATCCTTTTACCTCGAAAGCCGGGTCAAAGTAGCAGATGATTCCTTTATCGTTTTCCCGTCATTTATGTCATGTCTGCCAATGTGCAATGACCCAAAGACAATTTTCGACCTTGACCGTTCCGAAGTAGTGAGCAACACCGGAGCGGCTCATATGACACCGATCTTTGGGCCCTGGAAAGGTAATACAGATAGACCAGTACTGAGTTTAGTTTCTCGTGAAGGTCAACTCATGGGACTTGATATTTTCAAGACTTCTGCAAGCTATAACATGGTTATTGGTGCAACGTCAGGTGCAGGGAAGTCATTCTGGACAGCATATCTAATCAATAACTATCTTGGAGCTGGACCGCGATCTAATAACCTCGTTCATTATCGCTCAACATTTAAGCATTTTTTAGAAAACGAATACCCAGATGATGATCCTGACGGTGCTCAAGTATTTGTTGTGGACGTGGGCCGTTCTTACCAGGGGATTGCGGAACAATATACAAACAGTCAATTTATTGATTTCGGTAAAACCCCTGACTTCACCCTAAATCCCTTTGCCTTCCTAACTGACATCACTGTTAACGACGATGTATTTAACGAAGCACCTGAATTTACCGGTGAATCAACTTCAAACGATGCAGAAAAAGACAAAGTTGCTCAGACCATAATGGTTTTGAATCAGCTAAAAATTATGGCTTCAGAGAAAGGCCTTATCGATGATTATCAACAATCAGTGATGCTTCAGCTTATTGCAGAAGAGTACCAAGAATCCAGAAAATCAGGTCGGACCGGTTCAATAACCGGCTTTGCTCTGCGTTGCAAGAAGCATGAAGACAAACGTATAAAGGATATTGGGGAGCAACTCGGAGCATGGTGCGAAGGTGGAATTTATGGGCACCGGTTTACCGATACGTTGCCTCCAATCAACTTCGACAGCAGATTTATTGTTTTGGAACTGGAGGAGCTAAAAGGCACCCCCCACCTTCAGACAGTTGTATTAATGTCTATCATTCAGGCTGCTCAGCATGCAATGTTCATCAAAAAAGATGGGCGTCGTCGCTTGTTCATCCTTGATGAAGCATGGGAGTACATTCGTCCTGATAATTCATCAGGTGCCGGAAATCAATCAAACCAATTCTTCTCTTCCTTCCTCGAAGCGGCATGGCGTAGGTTCAGGAAAACAAACTGCGCTGGCATCTGTATCACACAGTCGTTTGAAGATTATTTTACTTCTTCTGTTGGCCGGGCCCTGACTGCTAACTCGCCTTGGAAGATAATCATGAAACAAGAAAAAGAAAGCATTGAAGCAATGAAGGCTAATAAATATTTTTCTACTTCAGATGCAGAATATGAACGTATGAAAAATATTCGTACAGTCAAAAAGGTGTTTTCAGAGATGTTAGTCAGGTTCGAAAACTTCCAAGAGATCTGTCGGTTATACGTAGACCGGAAAATGGAGCTTTGTTTTACTACGGATAGTGCTGACAGGAGTAAATTATGGGAAATTCAAAGCCGCGAGAATTGTAGCTATGGCGAGGCAATAGAAATTCTCTATGCTCAAGAAGTAGCAGCGGGTTTGGCCGCGTAGAGTAAATATCTTCAAGCAAAAATAATTAAACCAGATGTCTCATAAGAATCTGGTTTTTTATTGTATGCCTTAAGTAAACAAATGAGGTTGTGACTTAATGAGTTCATCACTGTGCTGCAAATTTTGGTTTTATAATTAATGTGGTGTAAAAACAGTGACATAAATACAAATCGCAGTTAGGTTGTGTACGCATTAAGTAAACAAAATTTATAACTTCAATACTGACATTATAAGATGAAAATCACGTAAATTACATTTTTGTTTACCAAAGGTAATCAAAGTAGCGCGGCATTATTAGTGAAAACAGATCACTGGTGTCATTTTGCATACAAAACTTAATATCCTTTAATCATTCTTCTAAAAGTTTATTATTAACGGTTTGGTTTCTGAAAATTTATCCAATTTGCTCACCGAAGACTTTTAACTTATTTAACCCCCTTTATCGCCAAACTGTGATTTTCTAATGTTAGTCTACAGTTCTAGGGCCCTTGCTCCCATGATGCGAATCCTGCCACCTAATAAAGATTAACGCCTCATTCCTGTATGCCGGTCTTACGACGCCAGTGCACGGACTATTTTTGGTCATCACAAGGACAGGCGGGAGATTTAATCAGGGCGTGGTGTTGCTGAGCAGCAGCTGCGGCACTGTAAGCCGAAGGCGGAATTAACTCCTTTATCACCATCTGGGGACGTCATTATGGGTAGCCCTTTTAACTTACTCAGGACCATTAAGCTAAAATTCCGGATAGCGATTGACGTAAGATTTAGGCTAAGCAGGTAAAGTGATCCCCGCTCCCGGGGTGACAACTTTATACAAAAGGCCGAGCGGAAGATTGTCCTTAGGGAATATTTCTTTAACACAGCACGGGCACTTACTCACGCTGCCGGATTTAACCCCCTTAATCGCCAAACTGGGGTTCTGTCCTCATGCTGGCCTTCAGTTCTGGGCGGGGTTGCTATCACTTGCTCCCTAATGCGAGATGTACCTGCTGATACAGATTAACGTCATATTCCTGCGTGCCGGTCTGCCGACACCAGTGCACGGGCTTTTTTCGGTCATCACATTACCGGGCAGGAGATTTTATCAGGACGTGGTGTGACTGAGCAGCAGCTGGGGCACTGTCATCCGCTTGCAGATTTAACCCCCTTAATCGCCAAACTGGCGTTCAGTCCTGATAGTGTCCTTCCGTCCTGGGCAGGGTTGCTAACACTGGCTCCCTTAATACGAAATGCGCCTGCTGATAAAGATTAAAGTCACATCACTGCATACCGGTTTGCCGACTCCGGTGCATGGCCTTTTCCGATAATCACAAGGACGGACGGGTGATTATATCTGTGCATAGTATGTCTGAGCAGCATCAGAAGGCACTGTCAGCCACTGGCAGATTTAACCCCCTTAATCGCCAAACTGGCGTTCAGTCCTGATAGTGTCCTTCCGTCCTGGGCAGGGTTGCTAACACTTGCTCCCTTAATACGAAATGCGCCTGCTGATAAAGATTAAAGTCACATCACTGCATACCGGTCTGCCGACTCCGGTGCATGGCCTTTTCCGATAATCACAAGGACGGACGGGTGATTATATCTGTGCATAGTATGTCTGAGCAGCATCAGAAGGCACTGTCAGCCGCTGGCAGATTTAACCCCCTTAATCGCCAAACTGGGATCAGTCCTGATAGTGTCCTTCCGTCCTGGAGAGGGTTGCTAACACTTGTTCCCATGATACGAAATGCGCCAGCTGATACAGATTAACGTCTCATTGCCCATGCCGGTCTGCCGACACCGGTGCATGGCCTTTTCCGATATTCGCAAGCACAGATGCTTGATTTTTTCAGGGTGTAATATACCTGAGCAGCATCTGAAGGCACTTTCAGTCGCTGTCAGATTTAACACCCTTAATCGCCAATCTGGGATTTTATGATGTTAACCTCCAGTTCAAGACCCTTGCTCCCATGATGCGAACCTTGCCACCTGATAAAGATTTACGCCTCATTCCTGTATGCAGGTCTTACGACTCTAGTGCACGGACAATTTTCGGTCATAACAAGACCTGGCGGAAGATTTAATCAGGCGTGGTGTGACTGAGCAGAAGCTGGGGCAATGTCAGCCGCTGGCAGAAAAAACCCTTATTCGCCATCTCAAACCGTCATTATGGGTAGTCCTTTTAACTTTCTCAGGACCATTAAGCTTAAACTCCGTTTAGAGAATGACGTAAGATTTAGGCTAAGCAGGTTAAGTGATCCCTCTCCCGGGTTGAACACTATATTCATCGTACGAGCGGAAGATTGTCCTTCGGGAAATATTTCTTAAACACCGCTCGGGATCTTATTGCCACTGGCGGATTTAACCCCCTTAATCGCCATACTGGGGTTCTGTCCTGATGCTGGCCTTCAGTTCTGGGCTTGGGTTGCTATCGCTTGCTCCCATAATGCGAAATGTGCCTCCTGATACAGATTAACGTCATATTCCTGCGTGCCGGTCTGCCGACACCAGTGCACGGGCTTTTTTCGGTCATCACATTTCCGGGCAGGAGATTCTATCAGGGCGTGGTGTGACTGAGCAGCAACTGGGGCACTGTCAGCAGCTTGCAGATTTAACACCCTTAATCGCCAAACTGGGATTCTGTTCTGATGTTGACCTTCCGTTCTGGGCGGGCTTTGGTTTACTAACACTTACTTCCATAATACGAAATGTGCTTGATGATGCAGATTAAATTCACATTACTGCATACCGGTCTGCCGACACCGGTGCATGGGCGATTTCCGACGATCTCAAGAACATATGGGAGATTATATCAGGGAGAGTAGTATGCCTGAGCAGCATCTGAAGGCACTGTCAGCCGCTGTGAGATTTAACCCCCTTAATCGCCAAACTGGGGTTCTGTCCTCATGCTGGCCTTCAGTTCCGGGCTGGGTTGCTATCACTTGCTCACATAATGCGAAATGTACCTGCTGATACAGATTAACGTCATATTCCTATATGCCAGTCTGCCGACATCAGTGCTTGGGCTATTTTCGGTCAAAACAAGACCTGGCGAGAGATTTAATCAAGCGTGGTGTGACTGAGCAGCAGCTGGGGGCACTGTCATCCGCTTGCAAATTTAACCCCCTTAATCGCCAAACTTGGGTTCAGTCCTGATGTTGGCATTCCGTTCTGGGCGGCGTTGCTATCACTTGCTCCCATTATGCGAAAAGTGCCTGCTGATACAGATTAACGTCATATTCATGCATGCCGGTCTGCCGACACCAGTGCACGGGTTTTTTTCGGTCATTACAATACCGGGCAGGGGATTAAATCAGGGCGTGGTGTGACTGAGCAGCAGCTGGGACACTGTCAGCCGCTGGCAGATTTAACCCCCTTAATCTCCACACTGGGGTTGCCTCCTTAAGTTGGGTTTCATTTCGGGGTGAGGTTGCTAACTCTGCTCCCATAATTCGTAGTGTGCCTCCTCAAGAGATTAACACCTCATATCTTTAGACTGGACTGACGACAACGGTTCACAGTTAGGAAACGTATATCAGCACACCGGTGAGATAGATTTTAGGGTCTAAGCAAGAAATAGGGTAGGCGTGAAGATTCATTAATGGAGCTCTTAACTTCAAAGCGTAGAGAAGGAGACAAGAATCGTGGTTTAAACAGGTTGTGCATTAGGTATGGACTAGAGAGTCTGAGCTCACATCTGCAAGTTAAGCTCACAAAAAATCATAAAAAAGTAAACAAACATTAGCTTAAGATTGAAACTAAGGATAGAATTGTACGCATAACAAGGAAATGGACGCATTATACGTAAAGTTTACATATATGCGTAAAAGTCGGTTTTCAGTGCAAAAAGGTCATAACCATGAATTTACTTGAAAAGATCGCCCTCGTTGGTCAGCGCATGAAAAGCGAGCAGATTTCTCTAAAGGAATCTCTGATGGCTTCATCAAGAGTATCTGTTTCTGATGATAGTGTTGATGGTGTTGATAGACTGATCTATAACCACTGTTTGAATAAAAAAAATCTCTCTGATTTTTTTGGGAAGTCACGAGTAACGTTCAATAAAATACTTTCGGACTTAGAAGAAAAAGAACTTGTTGGTGCACCTATTTATCAAAACAAAAATCATCTTTACACCCGCTGGGATGTTCAAAAAATAATGGATGCCCTGGGTTATCCCAAGTACCGCGATCATTACTTTAGCAGAGCTATTGTTACTCAGAATCATAAAGGCGGTACAGGGAAAAGCACTACATCTGTAGCTTTAGCAGTAGCAGCTGCTTTAGATCTACAACTCAATGCACGTGTATTAATGATCGAATGGGACCCACAAGGTTCGATTGGAAGCAGCATGATTCAAAGTGTCTCAGAAGATGATGTCTTCCTTACAGCAATTGATGCAATCCTTGGAATTTATGAAGAAAATTCTGAGTATAAAAAATATTTAGATTCAGGATTCTCTGAAGAAGAAATCATCACTAATATGCCTTTTTCAACGCATCTGCCAAACTTGGACGTAATAACGGCTTTTCCGACAGATGCTCGTTTTAAAGATAAATACTGGCAATGTTCTAGAGAAGAACGTACGTCTTTGTTACTACGTTTCAAGGAAGTTATCTTACCGGTACTGAAGCAGAACTATGATTTGATTATTATAGACACTCCACCTGAAGATTCACCTTTGATCTGGGCTGCTGACGAAGCGGCCGATGGGATTCTTGTCGCAGTGTCACCACGTGAATATGATTACGCCTCTACTACAGACTTCATGCTTACAATAAGTGAAAGGTTTAAACAATCACCAAGTAAGGGCGACAATTTAAAATGGTTCAAAGTTCTTGCTGTCAATGTAGATGACAAAAGTCCATATGAAAGAATAGTTTTGGATAAATTAATCAGAACTGTTCAGGACCTTTTGATGTCCGCTAACATAAAAAATTCTGAAGCATTTAAGGCAGCTGCTTCCAAAGGGCGTACAGTGCTTGATATCAAAAAATCAGAGGAACTTTGTTCCGCAAAGCAGCTTGATGTCGCAGAAGAATCTGTATTACAGGTATATCAGCAATTTATAAATGAAATAAAAAGTTTTTCAGCTAAGCAAGGAGTTAACGCATGAGCGATGAGCAACATATCGGGAATGATAAATCTCGATATTTAAACGCACCAAAGCGGACAGAAGTCGGTCACCGTTCAGGTCTTGCGGGTTTGAAAACAGCACCTCGCATAAAAAAGTTATTCACTCTTCATAAGGGCCGGAGACTTGAAGCGGAACATGTGATTGTTCCAGCCCAGAGAGTGGAGAAGGAGACCTTAGTCCATCCAGCGAACCCACGAAATCAAGAAGCCCTTACAGATTATTCTGTTAGAGATATTCTTAAGCAGATTGAAGAAAGAGGGGTCGATACCGAAGGGATCGCTGTAAAAAGAGATGGGGTTTATTTATTAATAGAAGGAAGTCGCAGACGTTTCTGCTGTATAAAGGCAGAAAAGGATCTCCCCCTGTGGGTTCTTCCGGATGAACTAACCGAAGATGATATAAATTCAATTATATCCGCAGCACAAACATCTCGAAAATTTTCATATAGAGAAGTTGGGTTTCAATTTATCAAAAAAATGGAAGAAAAAGGATTTTCTACTAATGAAGAACTCGCAGCATATCTTGGGATTAGTCATGTATCGGTAGCCAAAAGAATCCAGGCGGCCCGTATTGACGAAACATTGATCTCTTTATTCCCGGATTATGAAGGAATCCCGAACTCCTATTATAGTCGCTTGTCTCGTTTACAGAAATATGTGCAAAAAAATCTATTTCCTTTAGATGAAGTAATAGATAATGTTAAAGAGGAAACAAAAGATTTAGACATTGGAGATCTCCAGGTTGCTCAAAAAGTTGTAATGGAAAAAATCACACAATCTGTGGAAAGTGTTTGTGAAAAAACTTATTCCACAAAATGGGAAACAAGTGATCTTATTACTTTTGATAACAAAGATAAGTATGCAAGAATCAGTAAAAACAATACTGGTAGAAAAATTCGCTTTGAATTCAATAGGATAAATGCGGGTTTTATTAAGGAACTAGAGGAGTTCATAAAAGAAAAATTAAAAGTATCAGAATAAATATTGAACTGCATCTTTATGATGCAGTTCATATGATTTATATTTTTAATTTCTTGTTATATTAATATGGGGTGTGCGCAGGTTCAGACATATAAGGTCTTAGTTCTATATGAACAGAAGCGCCATTCCCATCATTTACTACGTTTAAAGGTGCTTTTCCCGGCAATGACATAGTTGCAACGTCAGGTCCAGAAACAGCAAAATTATTTTCTGCTGAAGGCATTACTGTAAAAATCTTTATAGCAACATTTTCATGTCTAAATAATGAAATCCCAAAAGTAGAACCAGCTTCGGTATTGCTCACGTCCACAACCACAGGGGTTTTTCCTAGATATTCATTAGTTAGTATGTTTTTTACTAATGCCCCTTCCGGGACAGTATAGATACGGTATGGATATGCTAAAGCCGTGTGACAAAAACATATTAAAATAACAATTAATGTTTGTTTCATAGATTATCCTCATTCAAAAATAAAAGATATAACTCTTGAAAATCGTGGTTAGTAATTAGGTCCGCTTTTCCGGGAAAATCGTAACTAACAGAAAATAAAAGCGAAAGCGAATCTTTTCCTTTTGCTTTGGGAGAGATTCTGCTAAAAGCACGGTTAATAAACATAAGTTGATCTTCATTGTTGAAGCAAAGTCCAAGCATTCCAACCGTAGGAACTACGAATGTGCTTACGCTGCCTGGGGGCAAAAGTTGCTTACTACGGGCATTGTAAGCACAACGACTACCACCTAGCGTTAGGCCTGAAAGCTCAATAAAACTTCTGGTTCCATTCTTGGCGACAAGCCAAACATCAGTTCCTGAACTTTCGACACGTAAAGTAACTTTTCCGTCAGTAAAGGCCTCACTTTTATTGTATAGAATAGGGTCAAAACCAACTGTCGGGAGTTCTTCGATTTTACTTTCTACTGACTGACAACCAGTCAGTAATGCAAACAATAAAAGTGTGATAACTTTAATCATCCCGCTTCCTTAGATTGTTTTTGGCGCTCGTTATAAAAGATAATGATTCACCGGGGTAGAGAATTGTTTCTTTCGTCCAATAACCATAACCACCGAGGATATTTTTTCTTTTCTCAATATAAACGGGTTCAGAAAATACTAAATGTTGATATTTAGGAAGAGATAAGATTTCATATTTTCCTTGTCCAACTAAGAGGTAATTCTTCTCTTTAGGATTGATGGTTACTGGATTACCAACACTTTGAGGTATGTTAAGTTTTTTTATATTTAGGTCAGAATAGTCAGGAACGGACACTTGATCATTAGACGTATTTCCGGGAAGAGTAAACCCTTTACCCTGATCCGGTCCAAAGATGGCAATTATATCTTTGTTGTTTCTTGTGATCGAAACGATAGCCTGAAGGGGCGTATTAGCAAGGTCATTTATAAACGATATAGTTAGACTTGATTTTGGCTCGACCCAAACAATGCTTTTTCCGGATGTGCCTTCGCTTAATGCAATTTTTTCATTTAGTAAGATTTTATTTTTGGCAATGATATTATACTCAAGTTTTGGTATCACAATAAAAAGTGATTCTTTATTTGAAACATTCATGATTTCTAAGAAATTGGTTTTGGTCATGCTGGTCTTTAGAACAGGCCTATATTTACCATTTATAAACCACCTTCCGTTTATAAGCTCCGCTTTAGCAGATATAAGTGAATCACTTTTCTGTGCGGCAGAAGAAAAAGCATCTTTTCTATGCTCTTTCTCTTGATGTGGTGCAGCTGCTGCGTGAAGATGCAAAAGTAATGTTGAAATTGAGATAATCTTCCAATTTATCTTCATCTTGTTACCTCAATGTTGTTTTCAATCGAATCGAGTTCTAAAGGATAGGTTTTAAGTGAATAAAACTTGTTTGTTGTTTGTATTAGCTGATGACACAATAAAACTGGATTGTTCTTCATGATTATTTCTACTAATGTAAGTGCTGGTGAGTCAGTTTGCGGTATACCCGGAGCAACTATTACCTGGTCTTCTAATTTTGACATATAGAGTGATCCAGTATTTATATGCAAACAATTACCGATCAGTACTGGAAGATTGTTTTGAGTACGACCATGGGCTTTTCGAATGCTGTTTACAGGATTCCTACCTAGGACCATAAGGTTGACGTCATTTATCATCATTGGTATTACGGCATGGTCCATACCGAATAGAAACTGGCTCTGAAAAATATTCACATTGGCATAGTTGAATGCTTGAAGCGCATTATAAGTATCAGTGAATGATGTGCGGATAGGGGCGTAATCAGAAGGGCAAACCCCAATTTTTATATCGCCTTTTAGTAAAATCTGCATCATCGTACCAAGCTGGGTATTAAGAAGTTTTTTTACCTCTTCCTCTAAATAGTAACGATTCACAGCTTTATGCCACTTTCCGCCCATTACACACCATCTCTCATTGAGGTATGTGCTGGGGTAAAATGTTCTCCGGTCTTTGTTTAATGGTAACAATTTTTTTAACATTTCTTCTCCGGCTCCGGCAGCTGAGAAATGCCTCACAAAACGTCCATCGAAAAAGCCACTGTTTATCGCCTTCATCAATTCTATGGGTTCCGGCCCATAGTCAAACAAATTTCCAGTAGAGAAAATTACTATCTCTTCTTCTGGCTTTGTAACTGATTGGATCAAGTTGCACAGCGCAGAGTAATGTCCATGAGGATCTGCCAGAAAGAAAATCCTTCCGGAGAAGTTTGTAAGGTCTATAGTTTGGACGTGCTCAGCTGCCATAAATTCCTCTACGTATGTTTACATCGATGATACGGTATTTCGAACTATGATTTTTTTACAAAAAGGCGTCATTTTGGATTCTAAGCCTAAGGACCTTTGTTACTTACAGGTAAAGGCCCCAGTCCTGGCTCTCAAACAGTTCATACTTAGGATGCAAAGTAACTTTCTGATTATAATTGGCTCCTTTATAAACATGGTTAATACATGAATACAGGAAATTTAACGGTAAGGTATTTAAAATGGAAGGATGCTGAAATAACATAGACTTACGTATTTTTTTAATAGTGTTAATGTTGATAATAGGTCACCATTAATGTATAAAGTTAATATCTAATATGGTCCTATTAATAAAAGAGAGTTTTTATGGCTGAACTATTAAAATCTGAAAGTCCTGTTTCACCATCAGTGCAGGATATCACTGAAGCTTTAAAAATCGTTGTCGATGATGGAAGTAAAGCTGCAAAACTGGTTTGTCTTAATGAAAGAAACGAATTAGTTCCCTTGCTTACACAAAATAGTTTTGTTCCAGATTTCCGTGTTCGCCATGAGGGTCTCAATCCTTTTAACTATCTTATTGATGGGCTGGAAAGGTTTTCGCATCACAGCGAATCTAGTAACTCACTGGAATCGACTGATGTATCTCACCAATACGATGAAATTAGCCGGTTAAATGTTCACCATGCACTTCATGCTTCTGGTTTAGTTCCTCAGGATGTTCACCTCTTTGTTACTTTACCACTTAGCCAGTTCTATACTGCTTTAGGGGAAACGGGTAATGACTCCAACTTATTGATAGTGTTTTATGTTCAGATAATGCCCGATGACTTTGTCATGCAGCTCCACCGATTTTGAGAACGACAGCGACTTCCGTCCCAGCCGTGCCAGGTGCTGCCTCAGATTCAGGTTATGCCGCTCAATTCGCTGCGTATATCGCTTGCTGATTACGTGCAGCTTTCCCTTCAGGCGGGATTCATACAGCGGCCAGCCATCCGTCATCCATATCACCACGTCAAAGGGTGACAGCAGGCTCATAAGACGCCCCAGCGTCGCCATCGTGCGTTCACCGAATACGTGCGCAACAACCGTCTTCCGGAGCCTGTCATACGCGTAAAACAGCCAGCGCTGGCGCGATTTAGCCCCGACGTATCCCCACTGTTCGTCCATTTCCGCGCAGACGATGACGTCACTGCCCGGCTGTATGCGCGAGGTTACCGACTGCGGCCTGAGTTTTTTAAATGGCGGAAAATCGTGTTGAGGCCAACGCCCATAATGCGGGCGGTTGCCCGGCATCCAACGCCATTCATGGCCATATCAATGATTTTCTGGTGCGTACCGGGTTGAGAAGCGGTGTAAGTGAACTGCAGTTGCCATGTTTTACGGCAGTGAGAGCAGAGATAGCGCTGATGTCCGGCAGTGCTTTTGCCGTTACGCACCACCCCGTCAGTAGCTGAACAGGAGGGACAGCTGATAGAAACAGAAGCCACTGGAGCACCTCAAAAACACCATCATACACTAAATCAGTAAGTTGGCAGCATCACCGGGGAAACGAATATTGAAAATATTCAGAGAAAAAAAGATAATCTGATGAAACCAGTAGAGCGTTATCTTGACGGTAAACGCTATTCTTTTAACGTTTTGTCTGTGACTGTTTTCCCTGAATCTTTACCAGCTGTGACCCGGGCAGATGAAATTGAGGATATTGCTTCATTTGAATCAAGTTTGGTAATTGATCTTGGTGGTACTACTCTTGATGTTGCAAGTATTACTGGGCAATTAGAACAGATTTCGAAAGTAAAAGGTTTTGACCGTATTGGTTGTTCTATTGTTTACGATGAGATCAGCAGGTATCTTGAATCTGAGAAACTGAATACGAGTAATGCTTACATTCATCATCTTGTTGATAATCGTCATGATAAATCAGCTTTGAAGGTTGCAGAGGACAAGCGTGACGGTGTTTTTGATGCGGTAAACTCTGCGGTACAGAAGTTGCAAAGTAAAGTAATCAGAGCGGTTACACAAGTCGAAGAGAGGCCTCATAATGTTTTCCTTGTTGGGGGAGGTTCATATCTCATCGAAACAGCTATTCGTAAACATTTTGAAACGGCTAAAGTTATCATGGTAGACAATCCGCAGTTCGCATTATCTTTGGCAATTGCTGATACTATTTATTCAGAATAATGAGCTAGAACATGGCTAAATACCCTATCTCAAATAAGGCAGATAACGACCGGATTCAGATCCGGTCTTTCTGGATATCCGAAAGAAAAGCACCCTATGTTTATAGTTTCTTGAAAAAAACAGAACTTTGTCATAGGGGTGACCAACTGGATTTAATTAGGTCGGCTATTAGTACCGGGTTGGTATTAAATAATTTATTTCCTGACTTGGCAAATTTTATAAATGGTTTAAACGAAAGATTAACACTTGCAGATCTTAATAGGTTTCTGAATGATGGAAATACTATAGATACTGAACCTAAGCCTCCTATTAATGTATTGCTAGAGAATGTCTTAGATCAAAAGTTTAAGGAGTATTTAACACCTCTACAATTAGATAATTCAAAGCAGGATTCTGTTTCTGTAAAAGAAACCTTCCTTGTACAAAAGGAACATGCCTGCTTTGGTGTGAAGATTGAAAATGAGGGAAGCGATACCTCTATACCATCTGAAAGCCCACTTTCTTCAGGTGCATCCAAAATTTCAAAAGAAAAGTCCATTTCCTCTGTGGTGCCAGTGCTAGAAAAAGTATCGGATGAAAATCAAACCGCCTCCATAAGCATAAAATCTAAAGCTAAGGCAAACAAGCGACTAGCGACTTTGGCAAGATAGGGCTTTGTTGAATAAATCAGATTTCGGGTAAGTCTCCCCCGTAGCGGGTTGTGTTTTCAGGCAATACGCACGCTTTCAGGCATACCTGCTTTCGTCATTTTGTTCAGCGCTCGTACCAGGGCCATAGCCTCCGCAACCTGACCATCGTAGTCACGCAGCGTCAGTGAACCCCCGAACAGCTGTTTTACCCGGTACATCGCCGTTTCCGCTATCGAGCGACGATTGTAATCTGTTGTCCATTTCCACCGCGCATTACTCCCGGTCATTCGCTGATTAGCCACTGCACGGTTACGGTCTGCATATTCACCGGGCCAGTAACCCGCACCTTTTCGGGGAGGGATAAGCGCGCTGATTTTCTTACGCCGCAGTTCATCGTGACATAGCCGGGTATCGTAAGCGCCATCGGCGGCGGCTGACCTGATTTTCCGGTGGGTTTGCCGGATTAACCCGGGGAAGGCCTCTGAGTCCGTAACGTTGTTCAGCGACAGGTCTGCACAGATGATTTCATGTGTGTTGCTGTCAACTGCCAGATGCAACTTTCGCCATATACGACGGCGTTCCTGGCCATGCTTTTTGACTTTCCACTCGCCTTCACCGAAGACCTTCAGCCCGGTGGAATCAATTACCAGGTGTGCGATTTCACCCCGGGTGGGCGTTTTGAAACTGACATTAACCGACTTTGCCCGCCTGCTGACACAGCTGTAATCCGGGCAGCGTAGCGGAACGTTCATCAGAGAAAAAATGGAATCAATAAAGCCCTGCGCAGCGCGCAGGGTCAGCCTGAATACGCGTTTAATGACCAGCACAGTCGTGATGGCAAGGTCAGAATAGCGCTGAGGTCTGCCTCGTGAAGAAGGTGTTGCTGACTCATACCAGGCCTGAATAGCTTCATCATCCAGCCAGAAAGTTATGGAGCCACGGTTGATGAGGGCTTTATTGTAGGTGGGCCAGTTGGTGATTTTGAACTTTTGCTTTGCCACGGAACGGTCTGCGTTGTCGGGAAGATGCGTGATCTGATCCTTCAACTCAGCAAAAGTTCGATTTATTCAACAAAGCCGCAAGATAGGTGAGAGACAGTACAATCGACTTCTGAGTTCAACTTGTCTTACCAGGAAAGCCAGCATACTTGCTGGCCTTTTTTTTGTTATAATAAACTCAGGCTTCAGCTGAATCTGTAAAATTACTGTTAATGAAACGGTATTTTAGGTTAATTTGGATGCTGTTACAGGAAGTGCGGATTTTTCCTAAATTTGTAAAAAACCTAAGAATTATCTTAATAAATCTGGTACTTAATTATTATTTTACGTAAAAAGTCTTTGTGGTTTAATGGTTATGTAAGGATTTTTTGATACCCTTATACCCGATGGACCTAAGGTCACTGACAACGATGTTCATGTAGAATCTTCGTTTCTGTAATCCCTTTTGTCCTTGTCCCAAATGATTGATTATTATAATAAAGGCTGATCGAATGCTATCTCGCAACTCACTAATACATGGTTTACGCCGAGACCAGTTAATCGGAGTTCTGACTATTTCAGAGTTTCCGGTAGTTATGGTAGAAAGCCACTTCATTCAGTCTGAGGTTATGGGAATAAAACCCGTAATTTTTAATATTGATGAGCTTCTTGTTTCTATATCCCCAATTTCCTCTCTTAAGTTCGATTGGGAGTGGGCCCCAGTTGATACAATACTCATTGAAGTTATCATTCCACCTGTAGAGTCAGACCTTGTAAGTGCAGAAAATGACTTCCTCCGTGATTCTGGTATTGGCCATATCCAGTGCGAGCCTGGCGGAGCATCAATACGACGTACAGTTACCTTCGTTGGTGGAATAACCGCTGATAACTTACTGTATCAGTTGAGGCTTATGTGCGTAAGCGCGTTAAAACTTTTAGGAGAGGAACTGGGGGATGAAGTCTAAGATTAGATATGTTTTATCTGGTTTTGTTGTGTTATGTGCATTTGCTGGAGTTTATAAAATCCTAAACAATGTTCCGGTTAAACCTGACCTTTTGGACTTCACTGGAAACACATTTAAAAAGACATCACTCTTCCTGCCATGTGATAAAAGCTCGCCTTCTTTAAACATTAAAATTGCTGATAACGAGAAAATCGTGATCAACGGCATCGCTTCAAAAGTAACTTTTGTTGAAAAGGCTGACCCCGTCAAAAGCCCTGGTTTTTGTGATGATCTTGATCTAAACAATTCTCGCCTTGTACATACGGCATCTTACAGCCTGGTGATTTCTGAAACCAAAACAGGATTTACACTATCAAATTTCAAGCATCTTGCCGATGATGAATCATTAGGCGGTATGTGGTTTTATCAAAAGTGACTTTTTATATGGCAACTTCAGACTTCGCTCTTAAAAACCATAATGTTAAAGCATTTGGTCAGGATGCAGCCCTTGTCATTGAGATGAACAATGAAGATGTTAGCTCATCAAAACCTTCACCTTTTTCAAATGAGATTGATAATTATTATCTTACATTGCACGTCGCTCCAAGGAACGCAAAAAAAGATTATGACTGGGGCTCAAACCGTTCTGTACTTCTAAAATTGTCGACGAATGAAGTTATGCAGATGGCATCTGTATTTCTTAGAATCATGCATACTTTAAAGATTGATAAGAGGAAAACCTCACATCATGGCCACGTCGTATACAAAAATATAAGCGTTACCCCAAACGAGAGGGGCGGTTTGTTGTTATCCGCAGGGATAGTTCCAGTCGATAAAGATGGCTTAAAACCCTTCATGCACATGGTCCCCGTCTCACAAATGGATTGCGTTAAAATTGGCCTCTACATACTTGGATATCTTGCTCAAAAAACGCCCTGGGTAAGCTCCGAGTCTATAATTACCGCGCTTCGCTTATCTGAAGCCAAGAATTCAAAATAGCGCATTAACATACGGAATATACGGAAAAATACAGGTTTTTTTAAATGTTATACGAACGGATATTTCTGTTTTTCATCGTAAAGTGAGTTTAATTTTGCTCAGAAAAACAGGTATTCGTCATGAGAAAATCAGGTTTAGGTTTAGCCCTGTTGTTTTCTTTAATTGCTCCGATTAAAGCGGTCTATGCTGAAGCGATTATGATTTCAGGAAAGCTACAGGCTGATTTGCCAGCCGTATCCTTTGACCCGGGGCCGGGCGACTTTGTTGCATACGTTAATTCTAACACTATCACTGCCTCAGGTGCAGGCACAGCCTGTAATGTAACGGTTGATGATCGAGCGACTTCCTCTGTTGATAACCTCGTTTGTTTTTTCGAGTGGTTACCCAATACCTTGGGATTAACTTCTAACGGCTTCACTCTTTCAGGCGTTCCCAACACCACCGGTGATTTAAAACTACCTTACAAGATTTCTTACTTCTCTGGTTCTGAACGGAAAAAAGTTGAAATAGTAAAAGGTGAATATTCAATCAAAAGTGTGGCACCGGTAAAACCAACTATCACCGGTCTTAAATCATCCCTGAACGGATTAGTCTATGACGGCTTTTCTTTCAAATCGTATTTAAAGGATGAAGCGATCAAAGATATCGCTGTTTCTGTTGAACCCCGCAATTATATTCAATACATCTCAATAGGTTCAGGCTCCGCCTGTGAAGTACCTATTGGCGGAACTTCCTGTACCATTGAAGTTGGAAGCATTAAGGCCAGTGATACAGATGAACTTTTGGGTTCACGTGATATCACAATTACAGCAAACTCTAAGAATAATTATTTCGCACCTCCTGAATCCAAAAAGCTTGTTGTTAACTGGGATTATCGGCCTCCTGTAGTAGACCATACACTTTGGAATTTTACCGATGAGGCTAAAACAATCAAAGTAGGTGGCCAGGACATCTATACCGGAGCCAAAACCGTTGCTGTGGCCGTTAAGGTACCCCAGCAAGAAACAGAAGGTGAATGGTGGCTCCCAACAGCTATGTCGCTCACTATGACTCCGGATGGCGTGTTTAAGCCGACGACTAAAGTGACTTTAGATGATGGCACTGAGATTGATTTCAAACAGTCCTGGGCAACCCCTTTACGTAGAACTTTACAGCCGGTAAGTGGACCTCAAAAAGTCGGTGATGAGTACCTCTATATCTTTGACTTAACGGATCTTATAAACGGGTCCTACGCAGCGACTTTTACAGTAGAAAATACGAGCAAAAACTCTTCTACGTACACTGAGCCTGAAAGCAAACTGATGCTGTCTGATAACCCAACGCTTATGGTTCTCAAAGATGGGCAGGTATTAACTAAACGAGCACCCGTATACTTCCTGAACGAGATTATCGTTGCAGCTTTCCAGGGGCAGGCTGGGGTTGCTGACATAAAATCAGTAACAATAGACAACAAAGTAGTTTCGTTAACACCTACAAATTATAAAGGTATTTACTACCTGCCGGTTGGAGACGATTTAGCAGTTAATTCGGATCACGAGATTACTGTGGTGGCTGAAAACCTTTATGGAAAAAACGTAAATTTCAGTACCGTGTTCACTTATCAACCTACTGGATTCACTCTTAAGAATCTGGAAAAAAACGTAACTCTTTACTCGCGCGTACGTCAGTATACGGACCTGCTTAGTCAAACAGCTGGTGATAAATGCACTCTGTTTACCACAGAGGAAAATGCGAATGCTTACCTCGCCTGGTATGGGGAAAAATCAGATGTTACAGCATGCTACCCTCAGTGGAACAATGTCCCTGATGGGTTGGAGTTCTATTTTAAAGGACGTACCCCGGGTCTAACTGGATTCTTTAATAAAACAGGTGAGAATCTGCTCGACTATCAAGTCTATATGATTAACGGGAAGGGCTCTAAAGCGGTTTCCGCAAGGAATCGCCGTACTCTGACCACACAATTACCATACAACCCGATCATCTCTTACAAAAAGAATAAAGTCATAGCAGGCATCAATCCGAACACTGCTCTGGCTTATACGACCGGGGGGGAGGCCGCTCGAATATTAGCGAAGGTGGTACCAGCTGACGTTACGATGATCGTCTCTCAAAACGGCTCTGAGGCTGTCAAAACGTCATTTAAAAATCGTTCCTCAAACAACGATGCAACGACCTTTGTACAAAGGGTCAAGGTTGCTGCTGCACCATTGTGGACAAAGAACGTCTTTGACATAGCTGTAGAATACTCAAAGGATCCAGAATTAAGAACTACAGACACCCTCAACGTATATACGGTGCCTGATTTCAATATTCGAGCATCGATGGAAGTGGATGACAAAAAAACAGCCACATCTCTTGAAGTGCCCTTAAAGGTAACAGTGGGGCGTTATAACAACTCCACACGTAAAAGTGCATTTGACCGTAAAACAATGGGAGAATGGGACGTCACGATATACTCTCAAAAAAGTGTATACGGCAAAGATCCAGAAACAGGCCGTTATAAAACTACATACGAAAGAACTGCGCTGACTGAAGCATTGCCGGTCAATGATGCGGGCATTGTCGAAACCAAGATTAAAATTGAAAATATGGATCTGGGTAATATGCGTCTGGTTGGTGTGGCTAAGGTCAGATCGCCATTCTCTGATTTTGAAATGAAACGTGAGACCAGTGCTGTAGGCATTCGAATCTATAAAGGTGAGGAACTGGAGGGTAACCTGTCGAAAAGCCTTATTATCGGAAGGATCCCACTTAGTACTCTGGTAAGCTTCAAATCTGCCAGTACGGCTAACTCTGATGCACTCGCCCCCACCGAATGGCAGCAGTCCTCTGATAATGGTCAAACCTGGACCATGCTTTCCGACATGACCGGAAAGAGAAGTGTAAGTATCAAAAAGACAGAAGTAGGAAAGTGGCTTTATAGGGCAAAAATGACTAATAAATTCACATCCAAGATTTCCTACACAGATGCCTTAACGGTAGTTACCTACAAGCAGCCTAAGCTCAGTATAGATGTTACAGACATTCTTCAGGGCTCAGATATACCTGTAACCCTGCTTGATAACGATGAACCTATACCAGCAGGCACCGCTGAGGTTCTCTGGTCAGAGGATAAAGTCAACTGGGTGCAGGGAGATACAACTTACACTGTGGCTTCAGCTGATACCCTACCGTCTACGATTTATGCCCGGATGCGTTACCTTGATTCCGATGAACTGGCAGAGGAGTCTTCATGGAAGGAAACGTCTGCTCGGTTGGCAGCCGCAAAACCCAAGCGCCTTTCTGTCTCGGTAACGGGGGTTTCAAAGGTAGAGGTTGGTCAAAAAGTTACTTTGGAAGGTAAGTTCACGAACCCTAACAGTAAGTACCAGAATGGTAATAACGTAGTTGAAGAATGGAAAACACCGGATGGCCAGACATTTAAGGGCTCTTCACTGTCTGTTACCCTTACTGAGCAAATGTTGGATAAACAGGGATATGCTGCTTTTGAATACAGTGCATGGTTAGCGGACAATAAGGAGAATACGGTTTCTACCCGTAGAGTTTCTGTCAAATCGTGGGTTTATAAATTTCCCGAGATGAAAATAAGCTCCAAACTTAAATACGACATGGCACCGACCACCCTACGCGTTGCGTTGAGCGGTATTAAGGATGGAGACTATCCTGGTGTTACTTATTCCCGTGAATGGATCTACGACAAAGAGAATCTGGTAATCACTAAAGATGAAGGTGACACCAAAGAATTTACAATTGAAAATCCTGGCAAATATACATTGATGGTTGTTTTCAAAGATAACCGAAACAATGAACAGCGTATCGAAAATACCTTTGTTGTCGATGAACAAACGCCAATGAACGTTGAGATGACACCCAAGTTCTCTAACAAATATATGAGAGCTCCACTCGATGTAACCTTAAGGTCAAACATCAAGCTATCTCATTCGGCGGACTCGATAGATACGGTCACATACAAGGTGAACGGTGAAGTAATACCCAGCGGCAAAAATTATTGGGCTCAACTGATCTCGGGTTTAAAAGAAAAGAAATACGAGATTACAATTGATGTTGTTAGTAAACTTGGACAGAGAGGTTCAGCATCTGTTGAGTTTGATGTCGTTAAAAACGCAGTGCCTAATTGTACATTGAGCTACACGGAAACCAACCTAAGCTGGAGCTTTACCAATAAATGTGATGATACTGATGGAAAAATGGTTAGATATGAATGGTTCATCAACGGCGAATTAAGGAACGTTTTCGGTAGTACGGCTACACTTTCTAAAAACCTTAACCGTGGTAAGCAGGACATAAAAGTAATTGCTTATGATGATAGTGGAGACTTTGCAACACAGCACGTGACAGTTTTCGGACCGGCTGAAGAGGCAAGTAAGTCTGAAAACACTGTATCAATACCAAGCAGTGAGTAGTTAATTTTTAAATATAAAGCCGGGACATTATGTCCCGGCTTTTTTATACCCAATAATTGGACCTTTGAAAAATTAATGTCGGAAAGTAACTTTGCTCCAAAGGCATCTTTCATGGCCGCTAACAAAGCTGCGTATACATGCTGAGGAATTAACATTCTTATAGGTGAATATTAGGTTGGTTTGCAGACTTCCGAGCGTTGAAAAACATGGATAATAATTACTTGGATAGAGGTGCATCTGCCTAGTAAAAATATTCTTCAGTGCCAGTGAGAAAAATATGAGCGACTACATACCTAAAAAGAGAGGGCTGCTTATACTGGATTGGTATGTCCCCCTTAATATTTTATTGCTGATTCTCGTTATGTGTGTCTTTTTCACCCGTTATACATTTGGATACGGTTTATTGAATGGGTGCCTGCCTGCTGATTTTTATATGATTGATCATTCGGATAAAAGTATTAAAACTGGTGAACTCATAGCATTTAACATGCCGAAATCGGTACGTTTTATCCCAGAAAATGAACGAGTCATAAAAATTGTTGCCGGTGTGGGCGGTGACAAACTTAAAGTAACAATGGATGGGGTTTATAACGGGGACAAATTTTTTGAAGCTAATGCACGTCGTATTTCGAAGAAATACAATATTCCGTCCATTTTGATTGAAAAAGAATTGATAATTCCTGAAGGCGAAGTTTTCCTAATTGGGCAAACCGATCACTCATGGGATTCCCGTTTTTGGGGAACAGTAAAGCTGAATTCAGTAATTGGGAAAACATATGCGATCTTTTAATGTAAATAAAAAATATTTACCAATACTTCCTGGACTTGCGTTATGTGCAGTTTTAAGTAATACAAATGCAAGCACTGAGTATCAACATGATGCTGACCTAATCGCTCAGCAAGCAAAAGGGCTTGGGGCACAGGCTAAAGGTGCACAGCAGCCAGATGGGGCTCTTAGCCTTGATGCTACGCTAAAATCACCAGATGTGCAGAAGTACATAGCGCAAGCTGAAGCACTCCAAAAAAACCAGGACCTGAGCAAGCAAATAAACCGTGGTTACGTCCCCGGTATGAATGCGGATAGTGTTCAAGCAGTTATAGACCATACCCAGGCTATCAGGGCCCAAAGTAATAACTCTGAAGCTGTCAACGATATAATTAGAAGACGTGATGAAATTCAAGAAAACGCCAGCCTTAATGAAGCGGCTCTGAAAGCTGTGGAAAATAAGCCGGAAGTCATGCGAGGACAATCTAAAAATATCGAAAAATTGTTTGGTTCCTCGGGCATCACAGCTGCTGACTTCGAAAGAAAAATGGATAGCACACGTGAAGAAGCACTATCAACTGAAAATGGAATAACGATCTTTGCTTCATTTAGCTTGCCGGATTATGTACTGGAAGACCTTCTACGTACGGCCTCAGAGCATAAAGCTCGTGTAGTTTTCAATGGTCTAAAGAAAGGAACTACTCGGCTACCAGAGACACAGGCAGCAATAAACCAAATGATTGTCAAAGGAAAATTTGAATCTCCTTTGATTACAATTGATCCTGATAGCTTCAGTCAGTATCAAGTAACTCAAGTACCGACAATTATTTCTAGGGAGCAAGCTCGTTTTGCAAAAATGGTAGGCTCCTTCAACGTTGAGTTTTTTCAGCGAGAACTTGCTAAAAAACCCGATCAGGATATTTTCCCGGTTGCTGGTACCACTTATCCCGTTGAAGAAAAGAGCATCATTAAAGAACTGGAAGAACGTGCACAAAAATATGACTGGGAAGGTGCAAAAAAAAGGGCCGTTTCTGACACATGGAAAAATCAATGGATGGTCGACCTCCCTCCTGCCCAGGAACACAAAGAATTTTTAATTGACCCTACAGTGAGGGTCACTCAGGACGTAAAAGATAAGCAGGGCCGTGTAATAGCTTCCGCCGGTGAGTTGATTAATCCACTTTCGAGATTTCCTCAAAACCTGACGATGATAATTTTCGATCCACTCAATCCGGGCCAGCTGGTATGGGCTGAGCAGCAGTATCGACAACGTCTGGGTAGTGGAAAAGTAATGCCAATGTTTACCCGTATCCAAAAAGATAATGGATGGGATCACCTAAATGATTTACGTGAAAAATTTAACGGTAAGGTGTTTAAAGTTAACGAACAGATCATCTCACGCTTTCAGATTAAAAACACACCTGCGCTTATAACTACTGACCAAGATAAATTCCGGATCACCCTGTTTAGCGAGGCAGAAGTCCGTGGTATCGGAGCCCCAAATCTTTCAGAGGAAAAATAAGATGAAACTCGGATTTATTATAGGCGCTCTCTTTGCAACATGGCTGACGCTAAATTATCCGGACCAGATGAGAAGTTATTTTACCAAAGCCGTCGACTATATCGAAAGTGTTGCAACATTTATTACATCCAAGTGAGCATGATGGTGAAAAAATTCAAAAAGTTACTTTTAGAGTTCATTGTAGCAGTTATGCTTTCGCTTTCTATACCGGGTATGGCTATGGCAGCAGATGCTGGAGTCCCTGGGGCTATGTGTCAGTCAGCTGGAGTGTGGCAGGGCTTGATTAAGAATATCTGTTGGAGCTGCATTTTTCCCATGAGGATAATGGGCATAGGGGCAGCTCCAGAAGGCGCTGCTCCTTCACGTCCGGGTTGCTACTGCACAGATCAGAACGGCGTACCGGAAATAGGTTGGCAATTGAGCTTCTTTCAGCCGGTGAAGATTGTAGAAGTTGTAAAGAGCCCCTGGTGCAGCCCCTTTCTTGAAGGCACGATGCTTCAAAAATCGCAGTTTGATATTGGTAAAAGCAACACAAATCAGCCAATGACAGCAACTGAAGCCGGATTTTACGATGTTCATCTTTGGGAGTTCCCAATCATGACAATGCTCAAATTACTGATTATTGGCGAGTGCACTGCTGAACCCTATATAGATGCCAGCCTGACCTATATAAGCGAAGTGGACCCTATGTGGGAAAGTGATCTGCTTACACTCGTCCTGAATCCAGAGGCAGTAGTTTTTGCAAACCCAATTGCCTCAATGGTGTGCGCTGCTGACTGTGTAGCAGTAACAGCAGGAAAGGATAATCTCGCTGCATACTTTTGTGCCGGATGCGATGGCAACCTTTATCCATTAACCGGCCACATTTACGCAAATGATGACGCTGTAAGGACGAGTTCACTGATAACCCAGCGTCTTCTGACTAAACTACATCGCCAGGGAATGCTGATGCGAACGATGGGAGCAGACGCAATGTGTGAGAAAACGTGGGAATACTTTACACCTCGTTCCCAGTATCGGCTTTCAATGCTTTTCCCAACTCCTGAGGCGAAAGGGCCGGATTGCTGTCATCGTCTTGGTGATTCGGTACATGACTGGTCAACCCTTAAAGGTGGGCGCAAAAAAATAGGCAATGATAATTATGTCTATATGTTGTGGCGTTACAATGACTGTTGCGTCAGATATATACCAGGCGCTTGATTTCTAAGGGTAAAAATAATGAAACTTAGAAAAACGATAGCTTCAACTATTATTGCATCAATGATTGCCAATACTATGAGTTGGGCTTTTTATATCTCTCTCATAAATATGGTAATGACTCCTCGTATTTATGCGGCAGACGCTATATTTGACCAGCTCGAAAGTAACTTTAATCTTGCTAATCCTAACGCAAATCGCAATGCGACAACCAGTGCTCAGGACATTGTTGAGAAGTACAAGAATGCGGATTCAGGCGAGAATGTCAGTGGGAAGATCACCGAGAAATACGTGGGTAAAGCCGAATCCGCTAATCTTAATCTCGGAAAGTATGGGGCAGGGAACTCAAATGAAAGTGTCATGAAAAATGCCGCATCCGATGGAAAGTCCATTGGTAGCGCCGTACAACTGCCGAGTATGTCTGGAGGGACAATCAATTCAAACTATACCAAGGAAGGGGCAAAGCTGCTCTCTCGGGATGCTAATGGCAACATTGGTATAAGCAGTAATCCCAATACTACTCCTGGAACCAAAACAAATACCGGAGAGATTTTCAGCTCAGAGCAAAAGCACAGCGATATTAAGTTCAATGCCGCAGATCGTTATGGGGATGAGGATGGCTTTGTAAACGATATAAAGAATCGGAAAAGCCAGTTATTTGATGCTCAAAGTTATGATGGCGTTGCCTACCGCACCCTCGTAAATGCTAACAAGGACAACCCGGCATCATCTATAAAGCCTAACGATCCCATGTTTACTGCGGGGAGAAATGAGATAACAAATGCTGTTGCTGGTACTGGAAACTGGCTTCAGAACTGTAATGTTGAGACCTCTAAAAAAACAGTAACCACACACTATCCTGATTACAAAGAGTTCTACTGTAACTCGCCTAAGCAAGATAACTTCAGCAGCTGCACGATAACCCGTGATTTTTCAGTCCCTGTTTACATTTCAGGCGGAAACGGAGACATGTCGATGTGCGGCGATAATTGTGTGCGTATATGGTTTGGTCGCCGTGATGACAACTACTGGAGTGACGGGGTATATGATAACGAACTGACATTAAAATTCCATCCGGATGCAAAATTGGCCTCAGCAAAGATTGTTAACGCGGAGTGGGATGACCACATGCGGGTAACACTTGATGGCACGCAGATTTTTGCTCACATAGATGGTGCATATCGAGAAAGTGACTATCCGGCTCCTAAGGGATCTTGGGAGTTAAAAAAATCGTGGAAACTCGACAAGGTTTACGATGTGACTGATAAGGTCAGAAAATCGGTGTATGAGGAGCCTGATCGAGAAGTGACAATGGCATCCAGAGTATGGGTTGGTGGGAAGGGTGAAGGGTATTTTGAGGTTGAGCTGACTTTTGAAAATATGAAGCTCGAAGATAAGCACGTCCAGGAACCAGCTGGTTGTTACGATGCTGTACAAGCTCCGAATACATTCTGCCGTTTCGATCGGTTTAAAGATATGGATGTTGGCACAAAACGGCTTCCGGAAAGCGTGCTTTCATTGGCAAAGCCTCTGTATGAAGGTGATAAAGGATTTCTTACCTGGAAGACAAACCTTGAAGGCTACTTTTGTGATCCATTGGCCAAAGACAAAATTTGCTCTTATGACGCTAGTGGAAAAATTATGAAAGACGCTAATGGAAAGGACCTCTGTTACAACTATGAAGAAATAAAGAGTATGCCTGATGCATGTAGTGCTTATAAAAATGATGCAGCATGTGTACTCGATAAACAAACATGTGCAGAGGGTTGGTTCGATGAGGGCACTAACAGTTGCTACATGTATGAACAGAAATACACCTGTGACAGAGGGAAGGATGTAGTTCGGGAGGTTGAATCTTCTACAAATGCCTGTGTTGGCATGATCCCATGTTCAGGTGGAACATGCGAAACTGGGCCAAAGGAAGAGAACAACGATTTTGGAAAAGTTGCGGCTTATTCAAACATGGTTCAGTACATGCAGGGCGAAGCCAAATGCGAAGACCCTAACGATGCCAATTCATGTTCCGTCTTTGAAGGAAAACCTGAATGGTGTGGTCGTTCAGTAGGCTTTGTAAATGGCCTGGCAAAGACGGACTGCTGCGAAGCACCACAGGGAACCGCAGGAGCACTTGAAGGTATCATGCTTGCCGGATCTATGATCAGAAACACAAACTGGACCAGAGTTAATGCTCAGCTAATAAAATGGACCGGCGGTGATACAGGTACATGGGCTTCTATGTCTAATGCGGTCGGAGAGTGGACTGCATCAGCTGGTAAAACAGTAGGGCAAATGTGGAACAACGTCACGAGCTCCTTAACGAGCGTATATGAAAACGTCGCTGGTAATCTAAGCAGGGCAGTTGGGTCTTCCGCAACTTCTGGAGGGGCAGGAGGTGCTGGCCAGTTGGCACAGGAAACAATGTCCAGCTTCGGTATAGGTCAGCTTAAGCAGATGGCAATGAAGAAAGCCTACGAATTGCTACCAGATACAGTTCGTGACTTTGTCTTTAAGAACGTTGCTACTACCGGAGGAGAGGTTGTCTTCTCGGCTGCGGTTCAAAACTTTATGCTTGCATTAAACGTGATCGGTTGGATTTATACAGCCTATCAGGTCACTAAAATGCTTTTAGAAATGTTGGTAGCATGCGACCAGAAAGAGATGGAAGCTTCTATTCATAAGAATCAAAAATCCTGTTTTACATTAGATACGGAACGATGCGTCAAATATCTGAATGTTGGTTTCACAAAGAAATGCGTTAAAAAAGCAACAGACATGTGCTGTTATAATTCCATGTTGTCACGCGTTATTATGCAACAAGCTTATCCGCAATTAGGAATAGACCCTGTCGCCTCTAATTGCGTGGGGCTATCAATAAAGCAAATACAGCAACTGGATTTCGATAAAATTGATCTGACGGAGTGGATTAATGATGCAGTTCAGGTAGGAGAAGTTCCTGATCAATATTCAAAATTCTCCGAAGAATCAATTGTGGAAAACTTACCATTCCAGAATGAGAACTATCAACTTCCATCAGAACGTACCAAGGAAGCAATGGGCGGTGAAGAAAATATGATAAAGGCCAGACAAGAAAATGCTCAGGCTATAAAAGAGGAAAATGTAGATTGTAGCTATTTACCTCGACCGGCCATATGTGAGGTAGGTTCAACTACGCTGGATCCGGTTACGGGCAAGCAGTTGCCGAAATATTGAAGAAGGGGCCGTTAGGCCCCTTTTTTAATTACTTGGCTTTCAATGTTTTTTCTGGGAAGCCTTTTTTACCGTATTCACCGGTAAAGAGGTAATAATCTTTTCCGTTGATGGAGGCTGCAACACCCCCTGGAGTTGTTGTATTTGGGCTATCAGAACGGAAAATGATACCCGAAAAATCAGCGCTTGTTTCGTTTCCTTTAAATGGGATGAACACATAACGAATTACAGCGTAATCACCAGCGGGAAGGTTTAGCTCAGGAATTTCGGTTCCTGTTGCGGGGCGAATCGCCTGAAAGCTGTACATTGAATCTGTAGGGAAAACATCAGCATCAGGCTTAGAGGGCAGATCACAGGTACTCCATTTATTGACGACTGCCATATCAATTTTACATGTGGCCAGAGCTGCTTTCTGTTTTTCAGGGTTGTATCCAAATGAGGCCTGAGTTGCTTTTGTATGCTCAAAAACATACTTAGCTCCCTCACGTACCAAACTTTCATCATTGTAAGGCAATTTTTTTGGATTGGGGACGAACACTAGGTATTGATTGACCTGGATGTATTCGGCGTCAGAAGAACTGTACAAAGAGCTGAGGCTCATGATCCCAAAACCTTTTAGACCGCCTGTTACGTAGCCCATCGAACTATTGATGAGATACTTAGAAAGAAAGTTGTCGGCATCCCCTCCAGGAGTAACCTCTTGCTCCTTAAAATTAACGTCGAAACCAGCAAACGAATAGGCATTCTTGGCGACAGAATCATTTGCATTAGCATGCCAGTACTGGCCGTGACTGTACGCATTCAGAGCGGTGCCTGGCGTAGTGCCGGTGTCACCGGCACAACCCGATAGGGAAAAACCAATGACGACAGAAGAGACCAGAGATACTAAACGTAAAAGTTTCATTTAAAGCCCTTTTTGTAATGTCTTTTGGAGATGGAACCATTATTCCATAGTCACGCGTTTCACAAACAACCTGATTGCATAAAAAAGGAAAAAAAGTGATTTCCAGTAGAACCAGCAGTACACAAGAAAAGCGCTTTTATAAAAATGTATAATTATTAAAACGAAGTAATGAGGTTGAAATGGGTAAGCCAACAGAAGAGCAAAGACCTGTTATCGAGAATGCTAGCGCAAACAATATGGTGATAGCAGCGCCTGGATCAGGCAAATCGTTCACCATGATAGAAGCGGTTATATCGATTCTCAAAAAGTATCCATATGCAAGAATCGGGATGGTGACCTTTACTCGCGCTGCAACAAACGCACTTGCAGCAAAGTTACAAAAGCGATTGAGCAAGAAGGATCTTGACCGGGTGCTGGTGGATACTTTTCACGGACTCGTTAAGAAGCAACTGGACATGATTCGCTGGCCGGGAAAGATGTTGATAGGGCCAGCACAGAGATCTGTCATTCACCGGGCTTTGAAAGAATCCGGTGTAACGATGAAGTTTGCTGAAGCTGAATTCGTTATTGATGCTATCGGCAGAGAAATGGATACGGATGTGATTTCAGTTCGGCATAACAGACAACAGATCCATTTGTTTAATACCTATCAGGCGTTATGCCAGAAAGACCATGTGGCGGACCTCAATGCTCTTTCAAAATTTGTTGTCGGTCAAATGCATTCGGGAAAAATGCGCACGTTAGATTTGACACATTTGATAGTAGACGAAGTTCAGGATACTGACTCTATACAATTCTCATGGATAGCATTGCATACAAGAGCTGGAGTCTATACGAGTATAGTTGGAGACGATGATCAGGCCATCTACTCCTTCAGATCCTCAGGAGGAGTCAAAATATTTCAACAGTTTGAAAAACACTTCAGACCTAACATATTTTACTTAAACACATGCTTTAGGTGTGAACCTGAAATTTTAGAGGTGGCCGGAGCACTGATAGGAAAGAATGTTTACCGTTATGCCAAAGAGTTACGCTCGGCAAAAAAGGGAGGGGGAAAGGTCACTTTTCGTTCATATGTAGATATGGAGGAACAGATACAGGGTATTTTAAGCCTTATAAATCAGGATCCACATGGATGGGCAATTCTAAGCCGCAATAATGCTCACTTGGATGAGCTAGAAAGTTTGATCGAACAGCCAGTAATTCGTTACGGAGGTAAATCATTCTGGGATGAAAAAGAAACAAGCGATGTGTTAAGCCTTATGGCCTTTTTCCGACAATCAAATGATCCTCGCTTAATGAAGAGAGTATTGGCATTGTTTGGAGAACAGGAATCAGTTTTGGATGAAGTGGCATTGAGTATGAGAGGAAGAAAAGTTACTTTTGGCGACCTTGCCATCCCGGAGGACAGTTCTCTCGAAACAAAAACATTACATTCAAACTTCGTGCGCTTTACCCAGGAAAGTTCTGATAAAGTTGAGATAGCAAAACGTTTCGCCAACCTTACGAAATGGATGGAATCGTCGTCAATCAAGATGAGGAGTAATAAAGGTACAGCAACCTTAACAAAAATTGCTTTAGACACTTGTAAACAGTGGGCAGAAAAGACTGGTTGGATGAATATGATAAATCGTGCTGCTGCAATGTCATTAGGCCCTAGGAAGAAGGACGAGGAATACAGCCCAGAGAAAGTAGTCCTATCAACCTTGCATGGTTCAAAGGGTCTTGAGTGGAATAAAGTAATAATAATGAGTTGTAATGCGGATCAGATACCAAGTAAAAGATCAGTTGGGGAGGAGGCAATAGAAGAAGAAAGACGTTTGCTTTATGTTGGATTTACGCGTGCAGAAAAGCAACTTTTTGTAATGTGGTATGGTGATCCTTCTTTCTTTTTAAGAGAATGCAGTGAAGAAAAGATAAAAGAAGCAGCTAATATTCGAATTTCTCCACTTTATACAGAATAATTCGATATGGGCATTTACTTATGCTTAAAGCTATAGTATAAAAACAATGAGCTTAAATATCAGCTCCCAAATTTGAGTAACTTTGCTTAAAGTTACTTTCGCGTTAAGCGTTGATTTAGCCGTGAAAAGCGGCCAGCTTAAACAAGCTGTAAGACACCACCGGCAAAATGTCACCTTTGTCGCTGGTGCACTTCCCATGCCTGCAAAAGGCAATCTGAATTTACCAAACCGTAACTAATTTAGCTCCTCCTGGGGCTATTTTTGTTGCGTACTTCTAATGCCAGATAGTATAAATCAGGCGGTTCATAGCTTACGGGAGATGAATGACAGGCTTTGCCTTCGTGTTGAAACAAAAATTTGTTTCTTCCTTCTTACTATATATAGGTGACCCCAAATGTCTAAAAATAAAGCTCGCAGTAAAGCCCTTCATCAAACCTTTAGTGAAATTATTCCAGAGATGGATAAGGCGCTAAACAAACAGCTCTTAGAAGTTCTGATGAAATATACAGAACGTGATAATGAACTGATTGTTATTTTGAATGAGGACGGCCCAAATATCATTGAACTTAAGTCTCTTAAGCCTGTGTCTTTGTTGGCCGAAAAGCTTTCTGCTTATTCAAGCTATTATCATGTGGATGTTGTGGAGCTCGTGGTCAAGAAAATTGATTTCGAAGGAGCTTATAAGCTTCTTAAAGCTTCCCCAGATGTACCACTTTTTAAAAGCTTAACTGAACTGGATAAATATCTTGTTGAGGAGTTTGAAAAATACGGATTAAATTCATTTCTTGACGTGGATAATCTGGATTACTCACTTGAAAAAGCCAGTGAACTCAAAAATGAGCAGTTAATAAATTGGGTTTCGGACATCATTTGCAAACGTGAAAAATTAACTTTACGTAAGCGTTTTGATGTCGCAGTAAAGGCCCACTACGAAAATGTAGAAAAAATGTATGATACCATTCGTCCGTTAATGAAAAAACTGGGTTTCCCAGAAGATCTCATGACGCACACCTTTAGTGAGTTAAGCGTTTTTGAAACTAAAGGATGGGACCATGCAATAAAATCGAAAATTGAGACTCTCGCTAAGCGTGAAACTCAATATTTAGATGATGCGGCTAAAGCAGAGAATCGACGTCTTGTAACAGAGAAGTTGGAGAACTCTTTAGCGATTGCACCAACTAAACCAACAAGAAATTGGTTACATATTGCCGGAATTGCCTGTTTGGTAGTCTGCACGTTCATGTATGTAACTAATAAATTTATTTAATCCTGTTAAGGGGGAACCCTAACGGGGCTTCTCTTTGAGCAAATCGAGGAGCGGAAAATGTCATATCTTGAATATATCAATGAAGTAAAAGTGTCCGGGATAGTTATCAGTGCTGTGGAGAAAAAAATGACTGACCAGAGTATAGGTTTGTTAATAAAGCTCAAAAATAGGATGAAGACAGAAGTTGATGGTGAAATCACTGAGAGAGAATTTTCAGTTCAAATCAAGGTGTCGCCTGAAATGTATTCAACCTGTTTCACTGGTATAAATCAGGGTGATGAGTTGATGGTCTCCGGTTATATTGTTGTCGATACTATTATGATTGAAGGGAGAGAACATCCTCTTGACTACATGAGAGTGGTAGCAACAAGTAAGTTGGCTCACATACCTAAACCTCTAAAAGGTTTTGGACAAAGTAGCTTTAATCAGATCTGACATTAAACCCACCCTAAAGGGGAGAAATCCCTTCATGGGATTTCTCCTTTTGGAGTCCCCATGAAACAAAAATTTAGGGCTACTGCAATAAGTAGTAATCAACTTAGTTTTTTTTCTATATTCGATATAGATGAAGATGAAATAACGCAAATAGTTGATTCACCCAAAGAGCATTTAAATGATGCATACACGTCCGGATTAAACTTTAAATCAGATGAAAGTAACATTTCTGAGATAAATTATGATTCTGAAAGGCGTGAAAATCACCTTTATGAAAAATCCAAATTACTTAAAAATCAGATTTTGCATACAATTAATTTTGCAGCAGAAACAGATTATCTATATTCGGTTGAAGAATATAACCCAGATTTGGGTGGTCTGGTAATAGAATGGACCCCTGAGGATGTGTATGTTGTTTTTCTATCCGCTATGGAAGAGTCTTTGGAAATCATTAAAGAACTAGTGTTGAGGAGAAAGTTATTCTTCAAAGATGACAATGGTAATATCACAGTGAATCCACTTTTAGAAGCTGAAACACGGTGGTATATGTCAAAATCATTTGAATACACTTGTTTATCTCATGGACTTGATGCATGTGAATTTAGAGCGGAATTAAAATCATGGCTCTATTATCATTCGCATCGTTCGATTAGTGAAAACACGAAATTAGCTGAATGCAGGAATGATGATGAAATCATTTTGCATGATTGCAATGACGATATGGGCTGGGACATCTTCTTTGATCAGGATTATTTAATGTCAGAAAAAAAACTGGCTGTTAAATGGACTGACAGGGAAATTATGGATGTTTACATAAAAGCTTTTAAATCCACATTAGAGTTGTTTGACGAGCTTGTTTCATGTGATCTGTTAACTAAACGAAACGCTTTTGGCAAGTTAGAAATAAATCCAATATTCGAAAATCATTTTGAATGGATCATGTCTGAAGCTTTTGAAATAGTGGGAAATCATCTTGGTTATAATGTGCCTCAAATCAGGAAACTGATGGCAACTATTTGCCAAATGAATCTCAAATAAAATGCCACTGGCAAACATCTGCCAGAGGGCGGTGTTTGCATTTTACCGGAGTTAAAAATGTCTAATGCCGCTATGAAGTTAAATGAAACATCTTCTGATGCTTATGAAAAATTAGAAGCTCTTCTTTCCCCGGATGTTATAAAGTTAAAACATTATGTGGATAAAGGTGAGTATCTTTTAGTTCTAGCAAAGGACCTTTTTGGTATTCCAGAAATGGATCCAAAGATGGCTGTGCCTGTTTTCAAAACTAAAACCTCGTATCGAGCTCCGCTGAACAAAGACTACATACCAAATCCCCGAATACTTGAACAAGTGGTTAAACTGCTTATCAGTCCGGATATAGATTTAAGTGTGTGTCTTAAAGGTGAGTCCGGTTCTGGCAAGACTGAAATGGTAATGTACATTAGCCACATGATGAATTGGCCGCTGACAATTAAGCAGATCAACAGCAATATTCGAGTTGATGAGCTTGAAGGTGAGCGCAGTCTTAATGGTGGTAATACAGGTTTTGTACACAGCGATTTGGTAACGGGATTTCGTAATGGTCACCTCATTCTTCTGGATGAAGTGGACAAAATCGATCCTGATACGGCAGCAAAACTTCACATGCCCATTGAACGTAAGCCCTGGTCACTCAGTGCTAATGGTGGTGAGGTTATAACTGCTAATGGCTACACGCGATTTATTGGTACTGCAAACACAAACATGAGTGGAGGCGCTCGCCGGTTCGTTTCTTCTCAACGTCAAGATGCAGCTTTTATAAAGCGGTTCTTGATAGTTGAAATGGAGAAGCCCGACAAAGTTGCTTTAACCAATGTGCTTACTAAACGATATAGCTCTTTGCCTTTTCAGGTCATTGAGAAGTTCGTAAGAGTAGCGATTGCAGTAAATGACTCTGGTACAGAAGACAGTGTGATGGATATTCGTCAATTAGTAGCTTGGGTTGGCACGTCGATGACGTTAAAAACCTTTAGTCTTCTTGACACTTTCAAAATAGCTTTTGCTTCTGCTTTACCTTTACATGTGGTCGATCTTGTTCTTCAAGCTATAGATCTTTCTCTTGGCGAAGACAAGGATAAATCGCTGGAGTATTTCACAGCAAAAAAGTCGAGTTAGATGGGATTTGTTATGAAACCTCTGATATTTGTATCTCAGAGTTATCCCATCTTGAATTTAGTGCGTTTTTAAGTACGGATGGTGCTGCTACCATTGCTATAGCAAAAAACGGAACTAATTTTACTGGACTTATGCAACTGAATAACGACTATTCTTTATTGTTTTATCATGATGGTAAAATAAATATGGAAGGTCTAATTAAAGAAATGGAATTAAAAGGTTATATGTGTCAGGGAGCAATGGGCAATGATGATGTTGCCGCTGAGTTTCCCGGTATTCTTTTAATTGCACCAGAGAAGCTTTAATATCAACCCTATCGGGAAATCTTTCCCGTTGGGGAGGGTTTCCCCTTTTTTTTGGAGAAACCCATGACTTTAAATACTTCAATGCTTAACAAAGTATCTGCAAAACAAATCTCTGAGAATTTTGCAAAATCATATCCAGATTTACTGGAAGGTGCAGTTATAACAAAAATTGAAATAAGTGGCTGTCAAGGATCGCGTCGAACCGATAAAATCGATTTGTCTTATGATGGAGATGATATTACGGATCAAAAAAGCGTATCTAAAAGCGAAGTACGTTGGATTGACATAAAAGCCCTTAGCTTCAAAAGTACGATTACCAGCAGAATATCAACCCTTTGCTCACGCTTGTGCATCCGCTATAGCAATATGTGGATTTTACCAGTTTCCAGTATGGAAGAGTTTCTGGAAGGGGCCCAAGAGATTGAACGAGAGTTTCAGGCAGGTATTCAAAACGTTGTAGACAATTATGAGATGCATATTGAGGCTGAAAAAAATAGAAGCCCAAGAATGTCTTCTTTGATTGATCAGTTGAAATTAACTAAAGATGATTTCATAAAATCCTTTAGATTTAATATTGCTCACTTTATTCCTTTTACGCCTATTAGCGTCGAAGGTGATGAAACCCAGGACTACTATCAGGAACAATTGATAACAGATCTGGCAGAAGAAGCAATGAGGGTTTATGAAAAAATTAGTAAAAATAATAATTTGCGCTCAAGTACTATTGACCGACTGAAGCAAATGCAAAATAAGATCATTAGCTTCATGTTTATACATAAAGAGGCGGCAGTACTTGCAGAAGCTATAAAACACATAATGAATAATTTACCTAAAGGTGCCATTTCTGAACCTCGCGACGTTGCGGTGTTACAGCAGTGGTTTTATTTCATGAGTGATGCTTCAATGTTAAAGCGTATTATTTCAGGAGAGCAAAAGGTTACTGACTGGTTGGAATCTATTACCAGATCATTTAATCAAAGCTCACAAACAGAACCGAACGCGCTACAGAACACAGGTATTGAAGCTATTTTAGATTCAACAAATGTGTTTCAGGTTGAACCTGTCGTAGAGAACGATATAAAAAACAGCACGTTTTCAAACACTGATTCTGTAGCTGAACCTGAGAAATCAGTTTCGCAACAGGAAGACAATGCTGAAAATGGTTTTGATATCGAGCTCAAAGGCTGGTAACTGTTTGCTTTATTAAAAACCCCAGATGGGTACTTCACCATCTGGGTGAGTACCCCTTTTTATAAAGAGGTATTCTATGAAATTAGATCTTAAATCATCGCCGCGCCATATTAAGCGTTTACAGAATATAGCAAAAGTCATTAGCGGCTTAGGCGATGTAAGAGTTGTAATAGACGACAATACCAAAGGACCGTATTTTGATCCTGTCAATAAAGTTTGTGTTTTACCAAACGGCGATTATAGCGATGATGACTTTGTCAGTCTGATTGAAGGTTTTACCTGTCATGAAGCTGGTCATGGTCGCTATACCGTCAGTGAGGTTTACAGTGACGCCTTTAATAGTGTTCTCATGTCATCTGAAGGGTTTACACGCTTCGATGACGGAATGAATGCAGAGTTTGAGAGCCTCGCTGAGAAACGTAAAGCTTATAGCAGGGCAAAACGTCTTACCGGGCTTATAAATCTGTTCGATGATGTACAGATGGAAGAGAAGGTTGGTAACGATTATCCGGATGCAAAGCGGCGGCTTGCAGCCACTTACGCACTGATGGTTAAAGCCGGAAGGATGACTCCTGATATATCTTCTCGTCCGGAAAATCCTGTCCTATTTATTGAGTGGTATCTGCTTAACTCATTGCGAGTAAAAGTCCTTCAGCAGGTAGGTCACAAAGAAACCCTCGATCCGTTTTTTGACTATGCCCAAAAGATACTTTCTCCAGTAATTTCTGATGTTGAGGAAATTTTTCATGATGCTCTTGGTTGTGAAAATACTCAGGGCTGTGAATCCCTTGCTCGTAAGACCCTGGCTCTTTTAGAGAGACTGCGGGATGAGGCAAAGGAACAACAGCAGCAGACAGAGCAGGAGGAGCAGGAGGCATATGATGAATCCGAGACCGATACCGATACCGAATCAGAAGATAAATCGCTTACGTCGACTGATAGTCGTGAGGATGATTCTGAGGACGATAGTGAAGGTCAGGCAGATACTTCCGATAACGCTGATCTTGCTCAAGAGGGATGTTCTGAGCCTTCAGAACTTGCTGAAGATAACGAGGGAAATAATGAACCCACCGGTGGCAATCCCACGGGTGATAACATTATTGAAGACGATACTGATGCGATTAACCCTTCCGAGAGTGAATCAGATGAAGCCAGTTCGACTAACGTTGAAGATGAAAGTAACTTTTCATCGGCTCAATGGGAGATACTGGCAGATTTGTTGGATGCCTTTCTTAGCAGTGATGAGGATAGCGAAGATTATCACGATGCTTTGGCTAAAGAGATTGAAGGTATTGCATCAAAAGTATCCGATGACGTGAAAGCCGAATTCGGTGCTTCTGAATGGGATATCCCTGATCTCCTTATCGATTTGAATGTTTACAATGAGGCTTTGTCTCTGAGTCATTCAATCGGTAGCGACTTGTCTGTTTTACAGCAGGTTAAAATGCGTGGCCGAAACAAAACTCATGAGCGTGGAATTACCTTCGATGGAAATCGATTAATTCTGTCACAAATGGGAGTTCGTGATGTCTTCAGAGCTCAAAGCGAATCTAAAAATAGAGGGCATGTTGGCCTCGTATTAGTTCGTGATATTTCAGCGTCAATGGCTAATGATGAAAGATATATTCATGCCATTAAGTCAGATCTTGCTTTATCGATGGCCGCTGAAAGTTTGTCAAAAATGCATGTCTCCAATATAGTTTTTCCCTTCAAGGAAAGTGAATTTGAGATTATCAAAACGTTTGATCAAAGCGTTGAGGAATCTCTATCGAAATTCACTCTTGGATGTAAGGGTTATTATACCCCTACGGGATCTGCTTTAATGGCAGCTGTTGATCTGTTACTTGACAGCCAATTCGATAGGAAAATAATTTTTCTTATAACTGATGGTTATCCGAATAAATCGGAATTTACTATCGTCGAAGTTATGGAAAAGGCTAAATGTAATGGAATAGAAATCGTTGGTGTTGGTATTAAGACTGATGAAATAATTGGTTTTGAAACGGACACTTTCGTAACAGTTGATGATACTTCTTTATTGTCTATTGAAGTCAGTAAGCTAGTTCATCAAATACTTTCTTAATAAACTCTACCCAATCGGGGCAAAAAGGCCCCGGTGGGTCTTTTTGCTCCATGAAGGAATAAGGAGCAAAATATGACTCAGATAAAAACTTACCGTGTAGAACATGAAAAAGTCGGTGCGATGCATAAAGTCCGTATTTTCGGACGTGTTGGTGAAGTTATAAGCAATGATAGCCCTCAGGAAAGAATCTTCCGCGAAGTCACTATAGCGGAGGGTAATAGCCAGCAGGCTGCGTTACTTGTAGATAACTACATACAGCGTCTTGAGAATAATGGCTTCACGACTGAAGCATAAATGTTGAGGGCCCCCGGGCCCTCTTTCTTAAATTCTGCGTTGTGGGTTTCTCCCTGTCTTCTGCACCGCAGAAGGCATTGAGAAACTCACAATGCCAGATAAGAGAGATCATCATGACTTATGCATCCCCGGCTCTTCGTCGTAAACCACAGGAAGTATCTGAACACTTTATTAAACTCGTTCATGCTCGAATTGCTGAAGTGTCTGGCTGGAAGTATATATTCGAAAGAATACCTGCTTTCAAAGACGCTTGTGCAAAAGCCCCGAGCCAGGTTCCTTGCCCGTTTACTGGCGCAGGGAAATCGAAGTTTCGTTTCCGACAAAAAGACCTTTATACCGGATGTGCGATCCATAATGACTTTCCGGTAAATGAGTTTTGCGACGGAATTGATGTTCTGGCGAAATATTATGAATTAAGTAAAACGCAGACTTGCAAAAAGATTCTCTCAGATTTTTTCGGGATGGATCTGCATGCTCCGTTAACTGACGCCGACATTGAAAATGAACGACGCTATAAATCAGCAGTTCGTGCCACAGAAACTCTTGACCGAGAGGAAGTGGCAAAGCGAATGCGAAAACTTGATGTGATGTATCACTATACCGGTGAAATAAAGCCTAATACTCCTGTTGCTTTGTACCTCCGTAATCGTGGGATCTCCCGCTTACTGAGTCACTTACCAAAGGATTTAGGCTTTAATAACCGGATCTACTATTGGGATAAAGATAAGCAGAAATCGATTATCTATCCGGGAATGATTGCAATCTATCGTGACACCCGAGGTCGGCCTCTGACTATCCATAGAACATACGTAGACAAAAACGGTGATAAGGCACCTGTAGAAAATCCAAAGCTGATGATGAAGCCTCCTGCCGATATGACAGGTGGCTCAATTCAGTTGTTTGACCCTCACTATGATTCAGGTAGTTCGACCTGGACACTGGGAGTGGCTGAAGGGATCGAGAATGCGCTTTCTGTTGTAGAAGCGACTTCAACACCATGCTGGGCAGCCAGCTCCGCATGGTGCCTTGAAAACGTTACTGTTCCTGATTTTTTACTGCCTCCGCCGGATGTAAAATATATAAACTTTTATATCTGGGCGGATAAGGATATTGCTAACTCACAAGGCACTCGTGCCGGTATCGAAGCTGCTCAGCGACTTCAAAGCCGCATGGTTGAGTTTTTGGCTAAACGATATCCCGCATCAAAGCTGACAATTGAAGTCTTCGAACCAGCACAAGATATTCCTGATGGGAAAAAGGGTATCGACTGGAACGATGTTCTCCAGTTAACAGGGCAGGATGGATTCCCGATTCACTGGGCTCCTGAATGTCTTAATCAGCTGTAACAACGATAACTCCCCCGCATTTTGCGGGGGGGGTTATCTTATCAATATTATTTTTTAAATTGTATTGATAAGATAACCGCTTTCCTTCGTGATAATTACCTGCCTTTAAGGTCTTTTCACGGCTGAGATGCTTGCTCAGTTAAATAAATGTGCGGTACTACTGGCTATGGTCGGTTGTATGACATGGTTATTCCATAAACTATTAAAACCCATAACGGGAGTATTACCGTTATGGTGATGCTCGTCGTTTTACATCGGAGAGCATTTTAATGAATTTTCAAACTAACGAAGTTTTTAATAAATTTGCTGCTGTTATAAAATCGCGCATCGTCAATGAACCATCGTCATGCTATTTGCTGCATGATAATGAGATAGATATAACGATTTTGAAACATGGCATATTAGAAAATGACAGAAACCTGTTGTACGTAGTTCGTCCTTCAGGAACGTGTTTGTTGCGTTGTGACAAATATTTCTATCCGAAATATTATCTTCGTTGCCGTGGAGATTATAAGTCATTCATATATGTCCATCTTGATCTACATAGTGGTGAAGCTAAAGAAATCACATGGGAGCAAGCAGACGATATGCTGTCTAGTCCAGGAAAACCCCCATTAAAAGGAAATCTTGGACGATTTGAGTATATAAAAGTTGTGGTTGAGGACCTTCGTATTCGAGGTTACGCTGATTATCTTCCTGCGTATAATCTTGATGACCTTCGCCGTTTTGCCTTACAGGACGACCGCCCATCCCTTGTCAGATACATTGACAATGTAATGGCAACGGTCTGATTGGTTGCTAATTGATTTACATATTTTCCCTGATGGCCAACCTGCATCAGGGAGGCCTCAATAACGACTGGAGGCTGTATGAAGTTAGCTACGGACCTGGTAAAAGCTATTTTGATTAGAAATGGTGTTGAACCAGTAAATATAAGCGAATCATCTAAATTATCTTTGAAACAACCACTGACAGAACTTAAATTCAGTTTATATTTGCGAACTGAGCATTTATCTCACTTCCTACCCGGTTATGTTTATTCTATAAAAGAATGTCCACTGTCATATGACATCGGGATCGAAATTCAGAAAATCTTCGAAAGTTTACATTTGTTAAACGAAGAATTTGAATCCCTCGGTTTTGTTTCTGTATGGATAGAAATGCATCAAAGCATTTTTGAACAAAGTCGGTTTAAGAAAAGTAACTTTACTTTTCGGGAGGAAGAGGTCGAGCTTGCTAAAGGGCTTGTTTGTTCTCACAATTCACAAATAAGTAATGCGGCTTATTTCTGGCTTCAGCACTTTGAGGAGTTTATGATTTATGTTCGTAATAAGCTTATCGACCTCTTTCGAGAGGCCTATGACCTGATCCTTGGAATGCAGCAAGTATTTTTCATTCGGGAAAAGGAAGAGCTGTTGAAAACTATAAGTTATGGGGATGACCTGTATGAGGTGAAATTAATGGCGGCTGAGCTTTACTCTATCGAACAGAACTTAAAGTGTTCTGAATCGATAAGTACAAAATCTCAAGCTTCGGCATATATTAACCGCATCCGTGAGTTTGTGCGTTCGGGGTGGAGGCAGGGCTATATAGTCTGCCATCATAAGCGAAGTAATCAAATCTCATCATTGTCATTACCGATGTACTTGAAAGATACGTCAGGCCGAAGTGCTCGAAAGCGAGTAAAACGTCTTATATCTTCTACAGTTTGTGGTAGAAATAAAGATTTAGGTCTTACAGATTTTTAATTAAATTATACCCATGTGGGGATCACACCCCATATGGGAGTGATCCCTTTTTTATTGAGAGAGGATCACATGAAAATTATCGAAAAAATCATTAATGCCTTTTTGGTTGTTCAACATAAAAAAATACAGGTTAAAAACATTACATTTTTAGACAATGGGCAGGGCATGTTCTCTGGTATGTCTTTTGATGCTGATGTTTCACTGGAGTTTATGTATGAATCAGCAAAAGCATATAGTTCTTGTTTCTGTGATATTCCCTTTCCAGGTTTTGAAGATGCAAATCTGGAGGAAATTACGAAATTTCAATTAGATGCTTTGAAGCAAAGAAAGAATCATTCTTTCATTGTTAACCATTTGAGGTTTCCTATAGTTTTAAGGGAAGGGTGCAAAATCGAAAGAGGAGAAGTCTATTCAATTTCGAATTGCACTTATAATAAAGAAAGATTGCAGTATCTTTTTTCTCAGGATATTTACGGTAAGTTGTATAATTCCTTAGAGAAAGAATTAAGCTCGTTTTTCTCATTTATCAATGTTGAGGTGCACGAGTTGTTAAAAGATGCTGTATGCTTTGCATTAAAAATCCTGAATAAGATATCTTTGGATACACCTGAAAGACTTATTAAAGCTTTTAATTATCGTGACTGGTATTGTAGTTACGATGTTGAGCTTTTTAGGAAAGGCTTACCTGGTCATATTCTGGAAGAGCTCATTGCTCCAGATATCTTACTTTCAGACCTTAACGGTTGTAGAAAAATACTTAGAAATGCAAAACGATTTCTAAATGGACATACAAAAACCAATTGTGTTTATATTAAATATGAATGGTGGTTGGGGCCTGTGGATACCTCACACTCAGCTAAGTTGATGTCTGACAAAGAAATTAACAACCGAAGTGACTTGAAGAATTTTTCAAAGGTCTTTTTCAAAGAGTGTTTAAGTTCTGGTAAGTCGGAATATGAAAACCATCTTAGTGAAAAAGAACATGCGCTTCGCTACAATTATTAATTAAAATTATTTTCTCCCATAGGGATTTCTCCCTTTGGGAGAAATCCCTCTATTAAGAGGGTATTTAAATGAATGCGATACAAAAGTTAGTTGAATCTATTCTTGTTAAAATGGGTTTTGTTGGCGCTGTAGTGGAAAATATATATTTGGATTCAAAACCATTTCGGCATATTCGATTTGTGGCTGATATTCCAGTAATATCTTTTCTACCTCATTTGGTGAAATATCTTAAGGGCGCAGACCATCTTTACTGTGGTAACGATGATTTGCATCCTCTTTTCATTTATTTTTCCGAAGCGGCTACATTAAAAGCAGGCCCTGTAAATCTCGCGAACTTTCGTTTTGAAGTTTCTATAGCTTCAACTCATTTACGACTGGTCTCAGAGCAGCCTGATTTGCTTATCAAAGGATTTAACCGGGATAATCTAGAATACGTTTATTACCGCTCAGATTTGGCCTCTAAGGATCTTATACTAGGCCTTGTTGAACACGGTTCTCCTTTCATAAAACATCTACATGGACTTATACAAAAGCGAATTTTAAACGAGTTCTCTCTGATTTTTTCTGTTCTTGAAAAGATTTTAGAAAGCGCGAAGCCACAAATTCTTGCTTGCTTCCATAGTGTTGATTATGAAATGAACGTAAAAATAATAGCCGAAGCTATACCTGAAACTGTATCTAATCAGATAGTCACATCTGATTATATAGTTAATTCTATATCAGATGCGGACAAGTTTATAAATCATGTTCGTCGCTATTTAGCAGGCAGGGTAATGAAGAGGCGGATATACGCTGAATTAGATGTTTGTGAAGAAACATCAAATATTTCACTAGTGAACTTAGGATGCTTTACGTCTCCTCTGCTCGTTACGGAATATCAAATGTTTAAGCCACACTCTTCAGGGTTATATCGAAAAGCTATAAACAACTCCTTAAAACAGTTCAAACCAGAAATGCATGTACCTTCTGAAGAACTCTTTTATAATTAATCTAACCCATCCGGGAACTTGCTTCCCGGTGGGAAGCACTTCCTTTTTAGTCATGAGGTAGTGTAAATGTTTAAAGAATCTGACCACGTGGAATTTGTTAGTGCCTTTCTTTATCAAAATTTAGGCCTTAATGTTCCCGCTGACGATATAACCGTTCAATTATCTGATACTTCGTTCGACAAAGTAACCTTTGATTACGATGTAGATATCGATAATTTAAATTGTATGTTGGATCTCTACATATCTGAACTAATAAAGCACAACGCATCTTACTCCGATTCTATTCTTTTGAAACAAAAAATAATTTATTTTCTTGGAGTATTTAAGAATTTCGGATTTTTTACGTTTGATATTCGCGGATATAGTAATACTTTAAGCCCAGTTAAAGTTATTGATATTGTTTCAATGATTATTAATGACTGTGAAGAGTTATCTAAAGCTAATTCTTCTACTGATGCTATAAGAAATCTTTATCTCGATAAAATGAAGGTGGATGGGAAAGTGTTAGTTGCGAAATTTGCACTTAAACAGTTTTTTCATTCCGACTTTGGTGACTTTATCTCATTTGTCGAGAAAAGAATTACAGATTGTCTTAATGAAACTTTAAGGATTATCAAAGCTGTTGAACATGGCTTTGTACGTGTTGGGCAGCATAAGATTAATCGCCGTATTAATGATGACTTAAAGTTATGCATTGATTTCAATACTGATGATTATCCGGCAAATATGCCAGATATATATATTAAGTTTAACGATACATTTGATGGGAACGGGGCGTTATATTGTGACAATGATGCCCTCATATCCCTCTATACCGATGTTGCTTCAATTATCAATGTGCCGGTGATGATGGAAGTAAGATTGATCAATAAAAGAGGGCGTGTTGTCTGTGATTCTTCGCATTCAACTTACGTATCTCTCGAAAGTAATGACCGATACAGAGTAACTGATCGCACATTACTAATAACTGAAGCTTTTGACGATTTTCGTAACGCGTCTCAATGATCCTTTTGCTTCAGTCCAAAAAAGTAACTTTGGTTGGCTGAAGACACTTGTCTATGACAATGTAAAATCTGTCGCTGGCATCTTCTTTTAGCTTAACCAAACTTTTATCTAACCCAGTGGGGAAGTCGCTTCCCTTCTGGGGCACTTCCTCTCAAATTTGAGGTAGTGTATATGACACATTCATCTGATGATAAAAACTATGTCCGAGCAGTTCTGAGCTATCTTGGCATAGATTTTGATGAGGCGGATATAGTATTAAGTGTTTGCCATTGTCAAAGTGACGAGCTTTCTTTTACCTGTAATATCAAAGCTATTGAACTCAAGAATGCTGTTGATTTATATGTCGATAGTATCTCTGAGAATGAAATAGAAGCTTTAAACAGAGAATCTTTAAAATCTCGACTCTGTTACTTTCTTGAGGTGTTTGACGCAGTCTCTGGTCAGTACCTTGAGATTTCAGGAAAACACTTTGCAACTAGCCGTTTTGAATATGATGATGTTTGTAGTGAAGTTCTTAGCATGTCTAATGATGTTTCTCAGTCGAAAGGTTATGACCGGGATGAATATAACAGACTGATGCAGGTTGATGGTCAGGTTATGATTGCCCGTTTTGCTTTGCAACAGTTCTGGGATACTCATTTTATTGGACTAATAACATTTGTATCTGAGTCTATAACATCGAGCCTCTATAAAGCTTATGAAACTTTTAGTGATATAAGTTTGGCTTGCTATAAACTGAGTGAATATTCTTATTCACGCTCTATCAACAGTGAATTGACCCTTAATATTTCACTTAAAGAAAATGACTTCTGTGAGGACCTATCTGATTGCTATATGGAAGATGAGGCTTTACCTTCTGGTAGGGTAATTTCTCGACGCAACAATGACTCCATAATAAGTATTTATGAGAGCTATGCTGCGGCTTCTTATATTCCGATGATTGCATCTTTGGAAGTCGTTGATGAATACGGCGAAGTGGTTACTGACCTCTGCCATACCGTTTATGTTTCAGAGTTAACCGGTGGGCGGATTAAAATCCACGACCGTAATGACTTAGTATCTGAAGTTTTCGATAACCTAAGAAATTTAAATCTTGCAGTTGGAGATTCAGTTTCACAAGCTGCTTGATTCTTTCCCTGATTTTGATTTTTTCTCACATACTCTTATGGCACGGTTTCCGTGCCTTTTTTTTGCCTCGCTTACAAGCGTCTACTCCTCTTCTACCTATCCCACCTTACATCACCACTTAAAATCTATCTTTCTAATTCCATTATCCTTTTCGTAGCCTCTAATGCTCTGGTATGAACATACTCTTTAAACTCAAAAAAGTGCTATTAACGAAAAAAAATCCCTAAAGAGATTTGTATACTGTTCTCAACCAAGGAGAGCTCATGAATGAACTAAAATCCAAAAACGAGAACAGTACCAAAAGCAACTTTCCCCCGGTTGATAATCAGTTTTGCTTTTACCATGTTGATTTCAGCATAGAACGACTACTTTCAACGGCCGAGGATCTCCAGTTTGAGTACATCTTCCAGAAACCTGGAAGTGAAGTAAGAAAGGATTTGGTTGAGCGATTCGAACGTGGAGAGCGCTTTGTTACAGCTTCACACTGTGACAATTTCTGTGAAATCCTTGGTTGTCAAGGCCATCAGGAAAATGCATAAACCCATAAACCTACATTTCCACTTTTAAGGATGTTCACTAAAGAATGATTGGAGAAAGTATTTTTGACTGGGTAATTTACGGAATATCCATTTTGATATTTGCCTCAGCACTAATTGAAGGAAAGACAACTCGCTACCCAGCACTTTTTTTCTATGGGAGTTTAATTTTAATGTTAATCCTGATAGTTGCTGGAGGCCTTAACTGGTGGTTCTACAGGTCAAAATATGGCGCAGTAATCGTTATCTTCACAGTGGTCTCTTTACTGATGACTCGATTCCGCCTGGTCATATATAAATTAAGATTAAGAAAGTTAGTTTCAGAAATCAGATTTCGTATAAAAACGGGTTTTCGTATAATTCTTGTTTTGTCGGATAATGAGGATGAGCGTAATGTTCTGCTGTCTATGCTTAGCAACGTATTGCCAGAGCAAACGCTTATTCACACGCGTGATGCTCTCGGACCTCATTCAGAGCCTATCCTAAAAGCTCTTGAGCTACATCATCAACAGGGAACAGGTTACATACTCGTCTGTGAACAACAAATCTCAGCGCGTACGTGGTTGAGTATCGTAGAAAATGGGAAACCTGATACATCTATAGCTGTTAATTTTCATTCGATCCCAGAAATGGAGTGATTTTTCAATGAGTAGAACCGTTTCACAAAGTGTCACAGAAGATTGTCTTTTTGATACCCGCACACAAGTCAGATTACAACTAAGTCGAAGCGTTCATAAAACGCTGGCATCTGCTAAAGAAATTTTACAGGGAAGGGGGGTTGATTCGGTCTCTATTGAAGATCTTGTGCGAGCCTGTCTTGAAGAGAACCAGCCAATTGATCTAGCCTCACTTTACCTTGAAAATCTCTTAAAACAGAAAGGTACCAGCATTTGCGATTTTTAGTGTTTTCAAACCTATTAGATAAAATGCCGGTTGTGTTTATATAACATCAATAATTTCATGCAACAGGTAAAACATGAGTACTCAAAAGCAACTTTCCAGAACTACCGGCACTGAACGTATGTTTAAGGAAGAGCTGGCGTTATCCTTAATTTGTTGGGTTTTCACCAGTCCTTTTACCAACTGGACCGATAAAGTCTTCAGTGGTATTGAAGTTCCGTCTGAAGGACCGTCATCATTACGGGGTGAGACAGAAAAATTCTTTCGTTTTGTCGTTAATGAAGAAGGCTACGACGCAGGAAGGGCTGCTATTGGTCTTGACCTATGTTGTTTTTCACTTCCGTTGTGTTTGTTCCCGGACGCTGCCCTGTCTGAGGAAGAGGTTATGAGTAAGTTAACCGGAGAAGTTATCCATGGAATTCTTCTTTCCTTACCTGAGTTTATTGATATGCCAGAAGTGCTCGCTTACCAGGTCAGGGATGAAATTCTTGCTTTTAACACTCGCTGTGGAGACGGGATCTTTCATGGTTGGAACACGGCTTCAGAATTGTGGAAGTTTGAAATCTTTCCCCGCACCACCATCATGATGCAGCATACTTCGGCAATACATTAAAATTAGGCGGGGCAGAATGCATAAAAAACTTTTTCTTCTCGAATGGAAACCCTGTCAGAGCCGCGTATGGGCCGGTTGGATGGCCCTGTGGTTGACTATCAGTTTTCTGATGTTATCTGCCTTGCTTATGACAGATCATCTCCTGAACAAAGTCATCCTGCCGCCAACATGGTTGTTGATCTGGTTTTCGCCAATGCTGGGGTTTTTGATAAAAGTTCGCGTCGTCGAAACTCAACATTTCCTGGAGCATGACCTCTGTGTTGCAGGTTTCTCTTTTTACCGCTGGAAGAGGTTAGTTTCTCCCGGGCTTTGGTCAGTTGACTGTATAAATGGTCGTTTTCGCCTCAATCGGATCACCCAGGTGGGTAAGACTATCCACTATCCATGGCGTCTCCATTATCATCCTTTGTTCATGAGCCCTATCGAACATAAATCGCATGCTGTGAAAGCTGTTTCAAAATGACTTCTTTAGAGGTTTACATGACATTTATGTTCTGCAAGGTCAGCCTGGGCAGCAAAATTGATTGGAAATAACATGAGCCTGGAGAAACGTATGAGTTATGACGATTTGCCCTATTTTCGTGACCAGATTCTGGAACGCATCGACTCGCTCAAGTGTTTTCTTTCGAACACCCCCCCGATGATGGCAAACCTGATGACTGTCTCCACCGTATCTAGAACAGAAGAGCGCTTGAAGCAGGTTAAACCCATCAGGGTTAGTATTAAAGACGATGCTTCGGTTGAGGAAATTATTCAGGCACTTACTGACATCTGTGTGGATGACATAGAGTCATTAAGTCATGATTCCACCAAAGTAACCACTAAATACCCGGGTCTAATCATTGTCCCCGAAAGAGCAGATCTTCTCGAAAGCTTGATCACTTCTATAAACGAAGCAAAAAATGATTTTGCTGCGGCAATGAGGCGTATCGATAATAAAAAGAATGTCCGTTTTGATAAAGTGCACAAGAAGCTCCCGGGCCTTGTCGCTATGCACTCAACAAGAAATATCCTTTTCATCAAGTCCCAGCTTAAAAAAGTTACTTTTTCATGGCGGCTAAACCGAAACCAGGAAGTTAAAACAGCAGAGCAACTTGTGAGTTTGTTGGAGCGCAGGAGAGCCTCAGAAGTAAAAAATGTAGCAACTACCAATTTGAATGTCGTGTCTAATATCGATAAGGCTTTACACCGTCTTGAATTTCACCCACTGAAGCAGGGCGAATCTTATCGCCTTTGTCGAACTAACTCTTTCCCTGTTCCGATTGCTCACATTTTTGCATTTAGGCCTGAAGGGCAGGAACGAAACGGGAATAAATATGCTGAGACTGATTATTCAGTAGTAAAAGCATCCTTGCCCATTTTCGCAGCAGGCAACATACCTCAATTAAAAACGCTCTCTGACTGGGCTCCTGAAAACAGCCAGGGTCCGTCCAACCAACGGAAGCTGAGCCTGAAATATACAGAACTCGTGCCGGGGGCTGAGCTGGGCATTTTCATTGTCAGCCCCGAAAATTAAGGAACAACAATGCAATGGATTTCCACAGCCAGCCAGAAAATCGATGAGCGTCTCTATCGTGTCTGCGTCTGGGTAAAAAAATATCACGCTGATGCGATTAACCGCGTTGTGCTAACCGTTGATCTAAGTAAAGCCCGACATGACCCTGACGAGGACCAGGTAAGAGCAGAGCTGCTGTGCGGCCATTATTTTTTGCTTCGTAAGGAAAACGCTTCGAACTCTGCGCCTGACGATCAAAAGTTTGCTTTCCTGCCTGACGGGCGCAATCTGTGTTGGCAGACCGCAACCCCGGTGCTTCAGCATCTCCTACTCAATAAAAACGTTCCTGAGTCGCTGAGGTTGCTTACGGACTACATACATATGCGTCTGGCCAGGCTGACAATGGTACCTATGTCCGGAACCATCATGAACGAGGCTCTGCTGGACAGCATCAGCTGGGTTAAGGTGGATTTGACCTACTTCTGGCAGTACGAACAGCTCAGCTCTCATCTGGGACCCATCCAGATAACCCACAAGGCACTTGTACGCTTCGGGCACCTGGCAAAGAATGATGAAAACTCCAGTGCCATAAGAATTCTGCGTCAGCGTCTGTCTTCAGAATTCTTACAAGAATTTCAGATGGCTGAGGATGAGCTAAAGCGCAAACAGTCGTTGATGGGCACCATGGACGTGAAAATGCTGTTTCATGCTCATTACCCCAGCCAGAAGATGCTGGTGGCTCGATATAAAAATGGTTGGGTAATGGTGGATTGTTTTCTGTTTCACCATACCAAACCTAAGAAAAAAGCAAAAAACAAAACTACTGTGGCTAAGCCTCAACTTAAACAGACTAAAAGAGAAGGGAGTGAAAATGGAACTGGGCATTATGGTGTGCATCGTGTTGTTACTCTCAGTGGCGGCGGCGTGGATCAGTAATAAGACAGTTGATTTGCTCGAAAGATTCTATTTCAAGCGTCCGCTGAGCATGGAGTACGCGGCATGGCTACGTGTAATGTGTGCAGGCTTGTTATTAGTTTTTATTCAGGTTGCTCCCCAATTTACACTCCTGTATACCCTTAAACTTGTCACGCTTATTAATCTTGGAATCCAGACAATGAAATTAAATGGCGTGTACAAATATAAAAGGACGGGAATTTTGCCTCCGGGAGGGGCACTCTCTAATCTCACCAGACTTAACCCGTTCAAGAAAAAATAAAGTTATGCGCCCGTGAGGGCGCTATTCATCAAAGGCATTTCGCATAAGCTTGATCATGGCTTTTTTACCAGCTTCAATATTGCGAATGTAGCGCATAACCATTTCTTCATTCGACCAGTTCCCCATTTCCATAATCTGTGGTAGCGAGTAACCTTCAATATCCAGCTGTATCGCACCGCCTACACGAACGCTGTGCCCTGTCCAGTAACGGGTTTTAGTCTCATTTGGATAAAGCTCATTCCACATTTCTTTAAATGCCCGTAAAAGGGAATTTTTGCTGAGCATACCGGCATCGTCCACAGTGTCTTCCTCATCTTCATCGTTCAGAAGACTTTGTTTAGCACGGTAGGGCAGGTTATGCCGTTTAAGAAGCTCAGATAGCTCATTCCCTTTACTCCGAAGCTTCCAGCCGGGTGGCATATAGCCTGTATCATGGAAATTTACGGCCTGGAAAAGGTATTCATCCGGATGACTGTGCTGATCCATTTTCACAAGGTTCATCAATCTCAAGAGGCAGTTAGTTAACTGACGTGTCAGCCGGTAGGTAAGAAGTGTACTGATGTTCGTTTTTGTACGGTATACCGTCAGGTTAAATTCACCGGTCATACTATCCAGAGACAGATCTTTCAGACGTATACGGCGAATTTCGGATGAACGGAGCAGTGTTTCAAAGCCTGTCCAGATCAGGCACAGGTCACGAAGCTTACGAACTGAGTTTGTAGTACTGCGTAACTTTATCAGAGCCTTGAGATCGCCAATAAGAAAGGGAGTTGCCTGTTTAGTCGTCTTTCGCTTCCGGGCTTCCGATTGTTTTAAGGCTTCCAGCATGTACCATGCTTCAGACGTAATAATCCCGGGCAGGTTAAGCCCTTTTTTATGGATACTGTTTAAGGCCTGAAGACAGCTGTTTATGCTGCTTCGTGACAATTTGCCTTCAAGATGCCCCATAAACGCCAGCAGAGCTTCCTCAGACACGGGGAGCGAACTTACTGGCCAGTCTGTATGCAACCGGGCATTCGCCTGATACCATTCGTTCCATACTCGTAGCCAGTGCAGATAGGTTTTAGCTGTGTTGTATCTCAGATGGGAAAAGTAACGGATCAAGCGTGAAAGCTGTTTATCATGGTTGCCGAACGTTTCCAGCTGCTGATGCAATTCGCTTTCCGAAAACTGTCTGATCACTGATTGATTCTTCATCCTGCTCACCGGGATACACTGGTTTTATTTACAGTCATTTTAGCACTCATGTACCTGGTTATGAACAGGGTGGAAACAACGAAAAAGGTTGTGAAATCGTTAGGCTTAAGTGAAAAATGATATTAAGATTATCCCTGGCCAGTTGAGGCCTGTCTAAAGAAGGTTGATTATGTCTGACACAAAGCAGTCTTATTTAATGAAATTCCGTAAGTGTAGTTCGTTCGAAACGCTCGAAAAAGTATTTGAAAGGTTATGTGAAAAAAACTCGGGTGTCGCCTCTCTTGAAATTTCTGGTGCTTATGATCATCGTAAAGCTGAACTGACAATGAAAAAGTTATATGACAAAGTTCCTGCGAGTGTGTGGACCTTTGTTCGCGAGTAATTATTGATATTGGCACAACAAAAAGACTGTGTCTGGATTTGAAAATAGTTTATGCCCCTTTCGGGGCTAAAGGCACTGTAATAGCCTGTCTTTTTAACTTTCTTATTAAGTTCGGAGAAAGACTTTAATCATAAGCCAAGCCCACTGCTAAATACATCCGATATTCTCCTTAATTTTAGAAGTTGTGATAAAAGTTACTTTACCTAAACTTCTCTCTCCATATTTGTAAGGCTCTCATTTGATTCTTGTCAAACATTAATCTGGAAAACTAAAAAATCATTTCTTTTAATTCGTTTTACAGAAATCCTCCTCCGTTATTTCGGATATAGTTTGAATAATTATCAAAAACGGGGTGCAGCCATGCGTAAGAGTTACACATTTGGTATTCCATTTGGACTCCAGAGAGAATCAGGACTCTTTTTAGATATTACAGAGGTCAGCCGGGGTATCGACTGTAACTGCATCTGCCCCGCTTGCAAAACTGATCTGTTAGCAAAGCAGGGGGAGGTCAAGCTTTGGCATTTCTCACACAGTACTGCTGTAGCCGGTGACTGTGATGGTCTGATGGAAGCCATCCGGGGAAAAATTATTGAAGTCATCAACGAGCACCAGGTTCTTGGTTTCCCAAATCTTCTCGCTGGCGACGATGGTGGGCCGGTTTCACTGAATGAGGTTATTGGAAGCGGCAGTATGTTCGGAGGCACAGCTGATCTGTTCGTAAAGGTTAATGATTTATGTGTGGCCGTCTTTCTGGACAGGGATCGTAGCATTTCTGCGAAGTTAACCTTTGACCACCTTCATCCTTCCGAAAGAGTTGCCGCATTGCGTATCGATCTTCCAGATATTGAATATGAAATCAGTCAGGTGCAGCTCGGGCGACGTAAAACAACATACAGTGAGTGCATTGAAAGCCTGATCATTGATGAGACCAGTTCCCGGGAATGGCTATATCATCCATTAATGCATGAACTTGAATCTGAACCTCTTCAGGAGTATCGGGGACGGGAGCCTTCAGAGGAAGGGCCTCTTCTTCAGCGCCTTGCTGACTGTAAGATGAAATTGCCTGATATCCTTCCGGGCAGTCATAACGCGTTAGTCAGGTTACAGCAGGATACGATTGTATGTCTGTGTAGGTTAACGGTTCGGGCTTATGACATCGCTCAGACCGATGAATTTCCTTTGTTCCTTCGCTATTTCAGGTTGCACTGCCTGGAAAACAGCGAACATGTCAGTTACGAAAGACTGATCTGCTGGCAGGAAATGATTTCAAAAACCCAGGAAGGCCAGTCCTTGACACAAAACGAACTTGAATATCTTCATGAGATTGTCCGCATCGCCTTATACAATCACCGGCTTAACAATGTCAGTATTTCAGATGTTAAAAACCATGACACAGGAAAGGAGAGCGGCAGGGTAGAGCCACAAAACTATTCACTCTTATAAATAAATTGGGCTTTGCGCATTAAACCCTTGCCGCAGGAGGTGTACCGCATATCCGGCACAGACAGTCAGTTTTTCTGGCAGCTTAAATTTGACACAGCTTAATATAGTGATTCATTAAACAGGTTCAGTATGCTGCCAGAACGTTTTAGTCGTTATGGGCGTCCGTTAGTTTTCTACTAACTGAACGACGACCAGCCTGCCGCCTTCCTCCTTTGACAGAACAAACTGAGCGTTATTCGTCAGTTCAATTTTTTCCCCAATGGCAATCTGTCGTTTATCCGGTAATGACATAAGCCCATTTATGCCTTCATTTACTAACCACCACTGATCGTTATGGAAAACAAAATACCCAACTCGTTTCCTTTGCAAATCGGTTGTACGCTCATTTGGCGCAATGAGGCGATTCACATGCCACGCATAGATTGACTGCCCGCTCCACACCATCAACCGGTGGTCGTCAGGACGATAACTGCCTTCCTTTCGGGAAGAATATAAATTTAGAACCGGTAATTTACCCTTGTATGGCGTACCGCAGTAGGGACAAACCGGCTTTGTCTTACCCGAGAAAACGTACCATTTCTGTTCACACGCCTTGTTCTGGCAGGGCTGTATCAGATCGACTGTTTTAACCAGGGCGCTTTCCCACTCATCGGCGGTCGGGCGTTTAGTGGCATCGTGTAAGCCATCTATAAAGGCGCGCTCAAACAAAGGTGTCAGATAAGGGCCCATGATGGTGTAAGGAATTTTCTCCGGGTCAGCCCAGGGCAGTGAAAAGGACGATAGCTGACTGACTTTGACTGCATTGCTTTTGTCTGTCGGATGTTCAATGAAGAGTGCCTTCTCACCCATAGATAAGGTCTCATCACGTACTTCATCCGACATGTCATGTATTTTTCCGCCACGTAGCGGATGACGGAAGAACAGATACATGTAGATAAGCACCGACAGCGCATGACGGTCAGTAGTAATGCTTGGCAATACGCGGTTCGGATCCTCTTTGGAAAGATGACTGGTTTTCACCACTTCCGGAGCGATAAAATCCGGGGTGCCCACCACGTCGGGAGGATACTTTCCAGGGACAACCAGGCCGTCTACGTCAATGATGCAGGCATGTCCCATTTCTGGATCGATAAGCACGTTTTTATAGCTTAGATCGCTGTGACAGAGACCTGCCGCATGCATCCTTCTGACGGCTCTTGTCAGCAGCAGACAGACCTTGAGATAGGTAAGCGTATTGCCTCGTTCACGTGGGTCGAGAAATTTGTTCTGGTTGCTGGCGCTGGCAAACCATTTGCCTTCCTTTTCACGACCTTTTATGCCAAGAAAATCATCGTTTTTAGAGCCGTATTTAAAGAAAAAGTAGCTTTTGTAGGTTGGAACCACGATGCCGATTTTATGCCCATGCTCAACAACATGGGTCGGCCAGCAAAACAGGTCCTTCCAGTATTCACCTCCGGACTGGCCAAAAATGTTTTGCCTGTAGCGTCCGGTGATCATATCAATCCGATCCCGGGCCTGCTCGTTCTGCGGTTTATGATAAAAAGCGACGACGTATGATTTATCAGGCGAAAAGTAAACATCCTTCATCGAGCCCGAACCAATTACCTCGTCAACATACTGGACTGTTTCGCCGTCCTTTGTTTTGCACGTAACGATATTTGCCATATTGATCACCGAAAAAGCGTATCCCTTACCACAACACCGCAATAGTGCGGTCATCATGGTTCCCTGTGGAGAAAAAGTTAAGCCAGTCGCCTAACCTCTCAGGCGCAATACTGGCGTCTGTAAGGACAGGGTTGAGCTCATCAACGAGACGGGTCCATTTTTCGTCACTGCGAAGCCCATTATCCGTCTCAAACAGAGGGTCTGAGACGCCGTCTGTCATGAGGATCAAGTGAGATACATCATTCCATTTACCCACGCTGATGCGGCCGCTAAACGAGGGGTCTGCGATAATGCTCTGGTCAAGGAAACGGGTTTGTCCTGCGTATTCTCCGCTATCGGGATTTCCCAGTATCCTGACTTTACCGGAAGGGCTGTATGCACCTATCGCACCATCACCAAGCCAGAATGCAGCCGCAAACAGCTCGTTATCAGTTCGTAGCGCTACAGTTGCCAGAAGGGTTGTTGAATAGGATTTCACAGGTTGTTCTGCACAAATGGCTTCGTTCTGGATACTGTTGACCGCGAGCGTAGCTGCCTGTTTAAAATGATGAAGCATGGCGTTTATTGTTGCCTGCTGATCGCTCCCTTCCCACGCCGTGATGTGCTGCTTTAAATGGACGCCTTTCACACCACTGAGCTGATTTAAAAGGTAATCGCCAGCCGTTTTGACTGCAATCCGGGAGCCTTCCCGGGAATTTACCGCACTACCGGCTCCGTCTGCGACCAGCATGACAGACCATCCTGTTTCCTGGCAGTGGTTGATGTAGAAGTCGTCATCTCTGAAGCTTCCGGCATGCTCATGAGAGCGTCCCCGGCGACTGGCGGCAGCAATACGTATATCACCCCTGACCAGGCCAGCAGCGTCCAGATGGGACTTAGGGTAGGGAGCGTCTGCTGGTGGCTCTACCACCTTCCACAGGCTTCTCGGATCGGGATTGATTATAAATAGCTGTTTTGTTTCACATTCGTCGTGCGACGTGCATGACCAGATTACTGAAAGCTCTATATCGCCGCTTTCGGTGGGAGTACCTGTCAGCAACTCCTGTTCTTTGTCAAAAGACAGGCCAATGTTCCGGGGAAAGACAACGTCCCTGACAGTAGCCTGCTGGCCCTCACCCAGAACGATAGCAACCGGCGAAGAGAAACGTTCGCCTGCGCGGGCGTTGGGGATCGTTATTTTAGCTCTCGGGGGAACGGCAGGTGGCACAGCTAAGCTGGCCCGCTGCTGGCCTGTCGGTATCTGCCCGGGTTTTAATACCAGGGAAGACAGGTTTTCGTCTTCCCTCTGTGCTGGTTTATCAAATTCGTAATAAGGCATCAGCTTCCAGAACGGAGGATGAGGCTCATTTTCTGGCAGGGGTTGCAGTGCTGATGTATCGGTAGCGTCAATGCCCGGGTTATCAGCAACACTTACGACCGTTTGTTGCTGATCGGAAAGACTGGATGCTGACGAGGCGGCAATCTCTGCGTCGTTATCACCTTCGCTAACCCGCGCAGATAAACCCTGTGCAAGGCTCTCAATCCGCTCTTTAAGCCGCATAATTTCTTCGGTAAGGGATGGGTCCTGCGATAGAAGTAAAAGCCGCTCACCTTCAACAGGGTGGCCCAGCTCAGACAGAACTAAGCGGATAATCTTCTCTTCAAGTAAAGCATTTTGCGACATCAACCTCTCCCTCTGTTTACGTCGAAGTTAGTGTTTCCGCCATCATTGCTGAATGACAGGCCTGTTTCACACCACGGGCAGATCACGTCATCCGGGCCGTCAATACACAGCAACTTTCCGCATGAGCACAGGGCAAACGCACTGGCATTACCGCAGTGGGGGCAACCCGGTACGCCATGCAGTTCGCTGGTATTTACCTGCAAACCGGTAGCGGTGGCATCTGACCACGCAAAATAGTCCTCATCGATGGGATAGCATCCGGCAATATTAAAGCTGTTCAGGTTCAGACTGAAATCGAGCCCGGAAACCCTTGCTGGTGGCCGTTCATACTTCATCAGGTACGGACGACGGGTCTTGCTGCAACGGCCGGTAAGCGTAACGCAGTTTTCGTCGTACGCTTTTACTGGCTCGTCCTTGGCCAGCCGGACTATGTATTCAGTCTGGCTGAGCTCAGGTTGTTTGTCGTCCCCGACGCTGCGGCTGTGCGCCGTAACCGAGGCCGTGATCCATTTGATGAAGCGGGTAAAGTCCCCTTCCTGAGATTCGGTGAACAGCATGACATTCTCTGTCAGTTGCCGCAGGATATTCAGGTCCGCTGACGGCCCCAGGCCAACGGCAATGAGATTCACTTTACTCGCGTAGTGATCCTTCCAGCGCTTCACTTCTGCGGTTGTGTCGTCAGTCGGACGTCCGTCGGTAAGGAGATACACGACGGGTTTCCAGTCGCCTTTAGCCTCATGAGTGGTTTTTCTGACCTGGGTATCAATTTGCACGGTCAGCTCACGCAATGCAGCTCCAAGGCTCGTACCGCCGCCAACGGGAAGGCGGGGAGGGTAGAACGAGGCAATTTCGTGAAGAGGTACAATCGTACGGGCTACACCGGCAAATGCGATTACCGAGACCCAGGCTGTTTCAAGTGCGTGTGGATCCTTTCTTAAATCTCCGACGATCATTTGCAGACCATCAGTCATTTTTTTCAGGTTTTCACCAATCATGGACTCTGAACAGTCCAGGACAAAAAACACGGGAAGGCGTCTCATAATTTTCCTCGTACGGCTGGTACGGCCAGCAGAAAACGTTGCTGTACAGAAAGGTGCTGCCCGGAAACAGCACCTTTCTGTCTGTCAGAGCACCAGCTGGATTTCTGGTGGAGGAGGGGGAAGGGTATCAGTTCCGTTATTAATCCCCGCGCTTGTGCTGCCGGAAGACACGCTGGCCGATACCCATTTAAAGAAACCTGCAAACGCGGTTGAATCTAGCGTCTCCAGAGACACAACCTTATCGGTGAGCTGTTTTAAGTGCTCATGGCCTGCTTTAGGACCAACGGCGCAGGCAATGATGGATCCGAATCCCCGGCCGCGAATCGCTTTTACCGCTTCACCGTACGCCAGGGCATCAGAAGGGGTTCCATCAGTCATCAGGAATACCAGAGGACGCCAGTCTCCTTTGGTATCACCATCTGAGCGACGTACATCCCGTTCAACACACTGCATCAGACATTCAAGGGCAGCACCGGTGAACGTCCCGCCTGCGCTTGGCACAACGATGTCAGAAAACTGGAAGTCTTCCAGCGGCGTGAGAGGAATGAACTCACGCGCCTCATTGTCATAGGTGATAATGGAGATATGAACGCTTTCGAGGGCGTAGGGATCCTGGCGAAGAGCGCTAAGCATCGCCTGAATTCCAACGTTAACGGAATGGATTGACTCACCGCGCATCGAGCCGGATGTGTCGATAACAAGGTAAACAGGCAGGCGGCGCATCACATGTAATTCCTCAGGTGCGAGACAAACGAATCTGATTCTGAAGGCTCACCAATTGCCCTGAGTTTCCAGCCTGTAGCCTCGCGTATCAGCTCGGCAAAGACCATGGAGCGCTGGCTGGCGAAGGCGGGTCCGCCAGAAAGATCGAATCGTGCCATTTCAATATTACGGGCATCTACTGCCCGGATGAAGGCATTCTGAACTTTACCAAAGTGCTGCTGGAGCTTTTCACCATTGTAGATCTGAACGATGAACACAATTTTCTCGTACTGAGCGTCAAGGGAATTCAGGCGCACAATAATTTGCTCATCGTCACCGTCACCGGCTCCGGTTCGGTTATCGCCCGTCAGCCAGATATTGCCTGACTTATGGCGAAGGCTGTTGAAAAAGATGATATCGCCATTCACAAGCGTTGGTTTACCATTTTCCACATTGCCGAGATCGGTCACCTTTCCGGCTGAATTACACAGGAAAGCGATCACATCAAGGTCGTATTCTTCTTCTTTTTTACCAAAGATCCCGCCGAGAAAACCTTTCTTTTCCTCATTAATATCCCAACCGAGGCCGATAGTAACGGACGAGAGATCGTATTCATTTTTTTTCAGGCTTACGCCCTGGCCTTTGCTCAGACTGACAGACATGATATCCCCTTAATCAATAAAATTATAAGACCACATTTACTTCTGGCGGCGGCGGTGGCAGGTCTTCAAGACCGATCACTTCTTTTTTGCTGGACTCCACTTTCTGACTGCCTACCGAAATGCTCGCACTGACCCATTTAAAGAAAGCTTTAATCGTCGAACTGTCAGCTGTATCGAGCTGAACCACGATTTCAGTGATTTCTTTGAGGACGCTGGTATCGGCATCATGCCCGGCTGCACATGCCACAACAACGCCGGTTCTGGCCGCTTTAAAGTCATTCAGGCCTTTACGCCAGTCATCATTCGGACTTCCATCCGTCATCAGGAATACAAGGGGACGCCAGTCACCTTTAGTGTCAGCCGTCGTTTTCTGTACTTCTTTGGCAATGGAGCTGGCCGTGAGGGAAAGCGCTTCGCCAAGAGACGTGGTGCCGCTGGCTGTTAGTGCTGGCATCTGGAAACTCAGGAGGTCTGTCAGGGGGACTGCCTGTCGGGCTGAAGAATCAAAGGTGATCACTGACACGTGAGCCGTTTCGAGTGCATACGGATCCTGTTTCAGCGTGGTAAGCAGCGTCTGAACGCCATTTTTAACCGCTTCGATAGGCTCTCCGTGCATAGAGCCGGACGTGTCGAGTAGCAGATATACGGGTAAGCGTCTCAAATGTAATTCCTTCTTAAGAGATCGGAAGAGGAGAGTAGTTTCAGGAAGAGGCCAGGGTTTGTTGATTTGATAAAACGGCACGACATCTGTCGGGTGGAGATTAAATACTCAGAAGCGGCATTAAAGAAATAAGTTAACCACCATAGAATTACCGACATGTGAATGGCCTCTTATCAACAGAAAAATAATTCAGACCGGACTGGAATATAAGATTTCTGAAAAAACTCGGACAAATAAACTGTCTTATGTATGAAATTCATCATACATCACAGATCTGCATGAATGGAGTGTAAAACGCCCAAAGATTGATGTGTAGCACAAGAGGATGTCAAGACACCAGGTTTTGTAGTCAGTAAGGCGCTGCTGGCATTGCGGGAGGAGAATAGATCAAAACTACGTCACGCCAATACAGAGGTAAAATATGACAAAACCGGGGTTTTCACCCCGGTCTGAGATTTAGCGTCAGGACTTTTTAGCGCTGTATTCTTTTATCAGTTCGTCAACGGAGTGCAGAGCCAGCTTCTCTACCGCTTCACTTCGGGTCGAGCCACTCAGCGCAGCCAGACGGTCAATTTTTCTTAAGATCCGCATGCGTAGCGATAAGGACACGGCTGTTTTTTTATCCTTATCGAGTACGACCTTCCCTGTAGACTCACCGGTTTTCAGTTCAGCATTCTGTGCGAGCGCTTCATTCATCCGGCGAAGGGTCTTTTTATCCAGCTGGCCCGGATTAACGAGATGGTAGGAATGACCTGCCTTGCTGTATTTGATCTCCGCAGAATATGACTCGCGTAGCTCTTTGAGGGCCCGGGTTAATGTCGGCTCTGAGCATTCCAGACTGGTTATAATGTCGGCAGCGGAAACGGGCTTGCCGGTGCCCAGTAAGTTGGCAAGCTTAAAAATCCGGGCCTGTCTGGTATTTAATTGCATCGTAAGATTTAGCCTGCTTAAAGGGTTAGTGGTTCAATAGGCTGAAAAATGAAGGTACTGCTCATCTTTCGAATAACCGGGTGATCGCCTAACGCTTCAACCGGATCAATGTGTTCTATGCCTGCAAAATTTACTGACGACATCTGGCTGCGAGTGCATTTGCAGGACAGGATATACTCATCCTCCAGATAGCCGGTCCGCTTACTGACCCGTTGCGTAAAGCCTGACACAATCACGTTGTCGAAAGGTAGCGTATGTAAAACGATACCGACCAGGCGGAACAAGCAGCCATGGACGTGGCGGGCATAGTTTTCGCGTACGGCTTTTTGCGTCATGGCTTTTTCCGTCAGCTCCGTGCCCCGGGCATTAACGCCGTAAATCTTATCAGGGAAATCTTCAATCTCAGCTAAATCAACGTCCAGCAGGACTGCTGATAGCTCCGGCTTTACTTCAAATGCAACAATCGTTTCACGCGGCCATTCAGTTTCTGCCAGCACACCCGCCAGGTATGATTCGAAAAACGCGGCGTCTGTCCGGAACTGCTGCCGGGCATCTGCCTGAGCCGTGGCGAGCCGTTTTTCATGTTCTTCTGCTTCAAACTTCCAGTTTGCATACTGTTCGGCCCAGGCCGTCCGTTGTTGCTGGTACCGGTGCTGTCGAAGGGTATTCTCACGCTCCACATCAATCAGCTCCTGCTGCCACCGGCGAAGATTTTCGGCGTGGCGCTCAGCTTTAGCTGATTCCGATTCAAACCATTTACCCAGAAAACTAATGCCTTCGCTCTCGGCAGGCTTTTCCGGCAATGCAAGGTAGTCTGGCTTTTCTGGACGCACCGGTGCCGGAACCTGAAAAGGCGACGTTCTGTTATGCAGGTATACTGCTTCCAGCTCTGCCCAGCTGATGCCTGTTTTTGGATCCGGCGTCAGCTCGTGAATATTACGGATTGCGGTTACCGCTGACATGAGTTCAGCGGCTTCCTGCTCAAGCGCCTGTCTGAGCCCCGGGTCGGTTGCCGTCCGGTTTCCACCTCCGGAACGCGCGGCCCGGTCAAGCCGGGTACGGTAACTCAGCCCGGTACCGGGCAAGCCCAGATTGGCATAGGTCCCCCGGCTACCAAAAGAAACGGAAGCACCTCTCGGCCCGACACTCAGGCTCGGTGCACCGTTACTCAGGTTGAGGCGAACGCCAGGAATAATGTTGATCGACTTTCTGAACCTGAACCCCATTATGATTTCCTTAATGATGCTGGGTCACGGTAAGTAATCTGATTCCATCAGCGCTTTGCTCGTTCTGTAACCCATAAAAACGAGCTCTGTCCAGAATGCCAGCCGCCCAGCGGCGATGTGTGGCGGGTTCACACATTGCTCCCTGCGACTTAAACACGGCCTGGGTAGAGTTCAGGATCCGCAGAGCGTCAGAATACTCACCCTGAGTGACCATCAGCGCGTTTTGAATGACCTCTATCTGACCCGGGTGAATGGCCGTTTTCCCAACAAGCCCATGTGCCATATCAAGAGCCAGCTCTCTGGCCATAACGGCATGATCGTCAATATGCTCACATACGGGCGCGGTCAGGGCAAAATCACGCGGGCCGAAGACTGAAACGAGCATTTTGATGACGTAGCCCATCGGGCTGTCATACAGCGTCAGGTCCCGGGGGCGGCGAAGCGACACAACGTTCATAAGATCGTTGCCGCCGATTCGAAGCGCAATAATGCGGTCGTGGCAGGGATGTTCCACCAGGCGAGTGGCCAGCTCGCGCATCTGAACCACGTCAAAGACGTCTTCTGTTTCCAGCGTTGGCATCATGCACAGGTGAGTCCCGCCCATGATATCCCACCATTCAGCTAACGAACTGAGGGTAAATTTCGGCAACACAAACCCATCGACAGCGGAAAGATCATAATGCGCTTTTAACCATCTGCCCATTTCGGCATGCCGAGGGCGAATGAACACCAGAGGCCAGTCATTTTTACCCAGGCTACGCATGCTGTTACTGAGCTCGTGCAGCAGGTGCTCCAGATTTTTGAGGGCGATGGGGATGTCTGCTTCACTGACAGCATCCTCCAGGCAAATCACCAGAGAGCGCAAACCCGGGATTTTCCCGTGCAGGACGGCATCAGCAATATCTTCCCGTGTTGCAGGCATGTATAGCGTGGCTCCCAGATTCCAGGGAGAAAGACGATTTTTCATCAGAGTACCTTCTTGATAATGGTTACAGCCCGATACTGGCCGAGGGTTCCCCCCATTTCTGTAACAACTATTCCCTTTTCACGAGCAAGCCCTACAAGCAAGGCAACGTCCGGGTCGTCAATAGAACGCACAAATACATGGTCCGGTACCCGACGTAATACAGCCCGGGTTGCTTCAGCAATACCGGGTTTAATACGATTGACGCTGTCCACTTTAAATTCATCGGCCAGGAACGCGATAACGTCGCGACTTGTCTGCCATAAGACCCGGGCTGACTCCATATTCCAGCTCAGGGTAGCGAGGGATGACGGGGTTAACTTCTTACGGAAATGGGCGACGGTATCGACAAGCATCCGGCTGCATTCGAATTCACTGAGATGCTCGCAAACCATGCACCCATGTAATCCTTCAGAGGACCATACTGACCGGGAGATCAGGCCTGATACCGGCGCACCCATGATGCCAAAAGGAATGAGCCAGTCATCATCACTGGCTGCAAGCCAGGAGCAGCCACAGGGATCGGCCAGGACAACCAGTCGCGGCTGCTCAGGATAGCCCGGGCGATCTTTCAGTGCGCGTACAAGCTCTCCGGTAATTGCGCCTTTACCTGTCCATCCGTCAACAAAGACAATACCGCTGGTACCATGGCGCTCTTCAATGACGTCGAGGGCTGCACCGTCAATTCCACGATCCCGGATAATGCTGATACCGTAATGCCATGAGGTTTTCCCCATGTCACGCAGGGCCTGGTGCAGCATAACGCCGAGCGGCACGCCAGCTCTGACGAGACTGGCCAGTACAATGGGCTCATCACCGAAGCGTTCGGCCAGAGCAATAGCGAGCTGTGTGACTTCTTTTGCAAGTCTCTCTGCGCCCCGATCCAGCGCCCGGTGAAACAAATCAAGATGCCATTGTGTTGGCGCTGGCTCCTGACTGAGCATGTCCGAATAATGTTTCTTCCCTGACTGAATCAGCTCTTCTTTTTGCTCAACCGGCGTCATCTCAATGACTACCGGCTTTAGCAGAAATTCCACGTCACCGGGCTGGTATGAGCCGGTAAATGTGTCATGTGGCTGCATTTTAATTTTCTCCAAAAATTCGCTGTGAAATGGCATCTGCAAACTGACTCTGACGCGGGATGCCAAACCAGCTGCACAGTTTCATAAAACGATGATCGCTCAGGCTGTCGCCCAGACCAATTACGGGGAAGACTCCGCGTTCAGCCCGAAGTTTTTCAAGAAGCCATCTGACTGCCAGCCCTTTCTCAACCGCGGTGGGAAGCCAGGCCACGTTATTACTGTTGCGGTGGATGTAGAAGCCCTCGGTCGGAAACACCGTTTCTATCTCATCTGCAATGGCATTGAGCTCGTCAAGGCGGGTGCTGTCGCGGTGCTTCATCACCATATAAACCGCCGTTTCACCGTATTCGAAGTTCAGCCTTGCCCAGGCATTGATCCCTTTTGCGTCCATCATTTCAGTGATCAGACGCTGCATCGATGTCAGCTTTTCCTGATAGGGAGCCAGCTGGCCGAGCATATGGGCCTTCCACTCCTCGTCGGGTTTGCCTTCTGGCGTGAGAATGACGGCCCCGTGAGTGGTGATTGCCCAGGAGTGGAAAGGGATCCGTACGCGGCTGATTTCTTCAGTTCCCCGTGCGGTAACGGGTATGAGTTCAGCCTGCTCCAGGAGCCAGTCCACCAACATGGACTGTTCTTCCGTCATAAAGCTTCGTGGATTCAGGGTGCGATCAACGGCACCGGTACGGAATGGCTCCAGGGCCAGCTCGTCCACCATTTTACGACGGGTCTGAAAGAGCGTGTCGTCAAGGTCGCTCAGAACAACGGGTTTATTCATAGGTAACAATCTCCACGACGGCCGCAACCTCAGCCAGCGCTTTAAGAAGCTGCGTGTCAATACTTTCTGCGGGTGTCTCAGTACACACAAGAATGCGGTCAAACTGCTGGTGGGCGACGTTATAGACAAAATTGGGGATGCCCAGCCCGTAGTTATCCGTAAAGGAAATGGCGGACTCAATGGCATAACCAACGGCGATAGGGGAGCGGGTGGTCGATCCATAAAATGCCTGTGCTCCGGCAGCTTCGAGCCGTTCAGCAAGCAGGAACGGCTCCCAGACGAATTCCCCGGTCCCGAGAACCAGAATACGTTCCCCCTTGTGGACGGAGACCTCATGGCCGAGATCGGCCGCAGGTGCGAGCATCCCCAGTCGGCCCCAGGACTGTTTTCCCTGGATGTCCCATTCTCCTCGTGAAGTTACGTTGACTTTCGGCATGTCCGGGACAGGTGCATCAGGTAATGGGGTCCATCCCCACTTACCGCTTACAAGAGAAACCGAAGTGACTGGTAAGGTGCTGCGCTCGGACAAGGCTTTGCCACTCCAGTCGGTAAGCGTAACGGCTATAACCTGTTCAATATGTTGAAGCTTGCCGGTATTACGCAGGGCTGAAAGCAGGTTAATAAAGGTATTACCGGTGGTTGCCTCGTCATCAATCAAAACCAGCGTTCGTGCGTTGGTAACACGACGTCTTTTCTCTTCATCATCTGGCAGATAGATCAGATGATCGGTGGCGTGGCTGTGTTCTTCCTTGAACTCGCAAAGCAACGTGCCATCAACCGGGTGACGGGTAGAGGTCAGATAGACAGATTCAGGATGCTGGTGGCGCACTTCATCAAATACACCGGCCCCAAGCCCAACGGCGGTTTCAGCCATACCGATAAACAGTACGGGTCCTGTCAGTGTCGAGGGGAACTGGCTGGCAAGCTGTCTGTAGGCCTGCCGCATGACTGAGGGTGGCACGGGAATGTGCCTGCCGAGTACTTTGCTGACAAACAGAAAGGCGCGTTTCGGGTTACGTCTTTCAGCGATGTCAAACAGGTCATCGAGCGAAACTTCACCCTGGTCGCGGGTTACCTGAATCGTACCGCATGAGAGGGTACGGCGATAAATCATATCTTCGAGGATATCAGACATAAATACGCCTTAATTCAGAAGGTTAGAGAGTGATTCCGGGTATGCAATTACATCCGTAATGGATCTCACCGCAACCGGAGAAAAGGTGTTTTTAGCGCTCTGGCGCACCATATCTTCAGACATCAGACCGAGCTTAAAGGCAGCAAATAACCCAGGAAGGTTCACCCCGCTGTGAAGGGTATAACCCACCCCCCCTGACGGACGCATGTTGGTTTCAAGCAGCACCGGGTTGCCATTCACATCGTTTCGCGTCTGAACATTCACCAGCCCGTCGGCCTTCATAACCCTGGCGCAGTCACACGCCAGTTCCCAGGCGCTTCCTTCGTTTACCAGATACTGGATAACCCCTTCCTTACGGCGTCCCACGGCTGCGAGTATTTCGCCCTTATCCGCGAGGATATCGACGGAAAATTCCGGGCCTGGCAGGTACGGCATCAAAACAAGGGGTTTAAACGACTCAGCAGCTGATGCTGCTGCAATATACTGTTGCGGACTGACCAGACGATGTTCGGGATGATTAAAGACGGCCATAGGCGAAGCACTGTCATCAAAGCGCCAGAATCCCATGCCATAGATACCCGTCACCGGCTTCACGCATACCGGGCTGTCAGTGAACGGCGGGGCCGCGAGGTGTGTTTTTAATTCTGCCAGCGTATTCACCCGCCAGGATGGTACGACCGGGAGACCCTTTTGCTCCATAAACTGAGCAAAAGTAACTTTTTCGTCAGCCAGAGTTAACCAGTCGACGCCCGTTGCACCGGTAGTAAGGGTGGCACCGGTCGATTCAATGGCTGAACGGTGTTCTTCAAACCACTGGCTGTTACGGCCAGTATGAATATGGTGGATGCCGTAGGACTGAATGGTTTCCTGGATAAACTGAAGACGTTTTTGAGGATCTTCAGGTTCAGTCAAAGAATAGTCGGCAACGGAAAGGATTTCATTTCTTTCGTTACGGTGGGAGGCAAAAACGGTAATGGCAAAATTATTTTTTTTTGCAAATGATTTTACCCCCTGAATAATATCTCGCTGGGAGGATAAACCTTCCATAAACCAAATTTTCTTGTTCATTTTTTTTAATTATCCGGAACGCCATGCAAATTTATGATTGAGAAGTGAGTCTATGAGTGTCTAAGCTACATGTCAATCATAATATGATTAATAACTCCTGTGGTTATGGAGTGCGTCAGGTTTTTTGGATTCCTGATAACACATTGATATTTAAATTAAACTTAGAAAATTAACACCCTGAAAAGGATTTCTTTTTGTGTTTTTACAGAAAACTACCAAAATTTCCCTTGTCAGAGAACTTCATCATGATATGATTTTCTTCGTCAGTTACTAAATATACCTTTGATTGTCTCGGTCATTACCATTTTAAGGAATAAAACATGGTTTCATTAGTTAAGAACCAGACGGTATCACTCAGCAAAGAATCATCTGCATTAAGCCAGCTTCATTTCGGTCTCGGTTGGGATCCGGTTAAGAAAAAAGGTCTTCTTGGAGGATTGTTTGGAGGCAACGACTCAATCGATCTCGATGCTGGCTGCGTATTAATGGACAGCACCGGTAAAACAATTGACACCATCTGGTTCCGCAAACTGGAATCCACCTGCGGCGCTGTTGTGCACAGTGGCGATAACCTGACCGGTGAAGGTGACGGTGACGATGAGGTGATTAATGTCAACCTCTCCCGACTGCCTGCAAACGTTGAATACCTGGCGTTTACGGTAAACAGCTTCCGTGGTCAGTCGTTCAATGACGTCGAAAACGCGTTCTGCCGCGTTGTCGATCAAACCGGCAAAGAGCTGGCTCGCTACAAGCTGACTGAGCAGGGCTCACATACCGGGATCGTTATTTCTTCGCTGCGCCGTAATAACGGCAACTGGGACTTTACCGCCCTTGGCCATGCCTGTCGCGGCCGCACAATTGACGATATGCACTCCGATATCGTTTCAGCGGTTATTCGCTAATGAACCTGACGCCGGGGGGCAATGCCCCCGTTCCAGCCCAGGAGTTGCGGGTCCGGATCACCTCGGGCGGCCAGGTGGATGCTTCGGCGTTTCGCCTGTATGCCGACGGGAAGGTGCAGGGTGATGCGGACATGGTGTTTTATGGTCAGCCACGTAACGATGATGGTACCGTCAGCCTGGTCAGTGAAGGCCAGTACTCAACCTTTACTGTCGCGCTCAACCGGCTGAAACCTGATGTCCAGAAAATTGCGTTCACCGTGACCTGTGACGGTGGGCAGACGGTGTCCGGTCTTCGTAATCTTTCCATCGACGTGGAGCAAGGGGCTACCGGCCTGGTTAGCGGCAGTGTCGAACTGAGCGGCCGTCAGGAAGCAGCCTTAATTCTGGGTGAATTTTACCGTCGTAATAATGACTGGAAATTCCGCTTCGTTGCGCAGGGGTTCAACGGTGGACTTAAACCGCTGGCAGAGCATTTCGGCGTAAATATTGCCGACGAACCGGCTCCCGCAGCCCCGACTCCTCCGGTTGTAACCCCTCCGCCAGTTGAGACAAAAATCAGCCTGAGCAAGGTATCGCTGACAAAAGAGAAGCCTGCAATCAGCCTGACCAAACGGGATAACTTCGGTGAAATCCGGATCAACCTGAACTGGCACCGGGGCAGCGGCAAATCAGGCTTTGCAGGCATGTTCGGCTCCAAAGGAATCGACCTGGATCTGGGGGCCTTTGTTGAGCTTCAGGACGGGTATAAATCGGTCATTCAGGCGCTCGGTAATGCATTCGGTGATTATCGCGATGAACCGTATGTTCAGCTCAAGGGCGATGACCGGACGGGTGATGTATCAGACGGCGAGTGGCTGCATATCAATGGACGTGAATGGAAGCATATCCGCGAAGTGCTGATTTACGCCTTTATTTATGAAGGTGTTCCCAGCTGGGACAAGACTGATGGTGTGGTCACCATTCATGTGCCGGATCAACCGCCCATTGAGACCCGCCTGACCGAAGGTGAAAACCGTCGCACATTGTGCGCCATTGCCAGACTCGTAAACGAAAACGGCGCAATTAAAGTCGAGCGAATTAACCAGTACTTCAAAGGCCAGGACGAAATGGACCGGGCATTTGGCTGGGGATTTCGCTGGAGCGCCGGTTCTAAATAACACAGCAACAAAGGAAACAGGTATGAGCTTTTTCGACAAAGTTAAAGGTGCCATTAACTCAGGCCGTGACGAACTGACCCGCCAGGTTGGCCGTTTCAAAAACAAAAAATTCATGCAGGGCACCGTTGCTGTATGTGCCCGTATTGCCGTATCGAGTGACGGCGTAAGTTCGGAAGAAAAGCAGAAAATGATGGGCTTTCTGCGCTCTTCAGAAGAGCTGAAGGTCTTCGATACCAATGAGGTGATTGAGTTCTTCAATAAACTGGTTTCAAGCTTCGATTTCGATGTTGAAATCGGCAAGGGCGAAACCATGAAATACATCCTGGCGCTGAAAGATCAGCCTGAGGCCGCTCAGCTGGCCTTACGTGTTGGTATTGCCGTTGCGAAAAGTGACGGTAACTTCGATCAGGACGAGAAACTGGCCTCCCGCGAGATCGCTATCGCGTTGGGCTTCGACCCGGCTGAATTTGGCCTCTGATCCACATCCCTAAGGGTAAAATATGGTTTCCACACACATCGGCTTCCCGACTGAAACGGTCATTGTTTTTATTGCGCTTTCAGTCGGTGCCATCTTTATTGACCTGTTTATGCACCGTGATGACAAGCCTATTTCGCTGAAGAGTGCGGCGCTCTGGTCCGTATTCTGGGTTGTGGTTGCGATGGCATTTGCCGGTTTCCTCTATATCCACCACGGTGCTGAGGTTGCCAGTCTGTTTGTCACGGGTTATGCGCTGGAGAAAGTGCTGTCGGTCGATAACCTGTTCGTCATGATGGCCATCTTCTCCTGGTTCGCCGTTCCGGATCGTTATCGCCACCGTGTTCTCTACTGGGGGATCATTGGTGCCATTGTCTTCAGGGGCATCTTTGTCGCCATCGGTACGAGCCTGCTGAGTCTGGGGCCGTATGTTGAAGTTGTCTTCGCTATTATCGTTGCCTGGACAGCGGTCATGATGCTTAAAAGCGGTGATGACGATGATGAAATTGAGGATTACTCCCAGCATCTGGCTTACCGCATGGTTAAACGCTTCTTCCCTATCTGGCCGAAGCTCAGAGGGCATGCCTTCCTGCTTAACCAGAAGGAAGTGGATGCTGAACTGGCGAAACCAGAAAACAGCGATGTCACCATTGGCCGTGGTAAAAAAGCGGCGCTGTATGCGACCCCGCTGTTCCTGTGTGTGGCTGTGGTTGAACTCTCGGACGTAATGTTCGCGTTTGACTCGGTACCGGCAATCATTGCCGTCAGTCGTGAACCGCTTATCGTCTATAGTGCCATGATGTTTGCTATCCTGGGCCTGCGTACTCTGTACTTTGTCCTTGAGGCACTGAAACAGTACCTGGTTCATCTGGAGAAGGCCGTTATCGTGCTGCTGTTCTTCATCGCGGCAAAACTCGGCCTGAATGCGACCGATCACATCTGGCATCATGGTTACAGCATCGCGGCAACAACCAGCCTGTATGTTGTACTGGGTGTACTGGCGCTGGGCATTCTCGCAAGCGTCATGTTCCCGGGCAAACCTGAATCTGAGGAAAAGGGGAGTTAATCCCCTTAAGTGTTAACCTGAACAATTACTAATCGAAGAGGTTATTTTATGAGTGTTTCTCTTTCCAAAGGCGGGAACGTCTCCCTAAGTAAAGCAGCTCCGTCAATGAAAAACGTCCTGGTGGGCCTTGGCTGGGATGCGCGTTCAACAGACGGTCAGGACTTTGACCTGGATGCTTCAGCATTCCTGCTGGCCTCAAACGGCAAAGTGCGCGGCGATTCAGATTTCATCTTCTATAACAACCTGACGTCATCCGACGGTTCCGTAACGCACACCGGCGATAACCGCACCGGTGAGGGCGATGGTGATGATGAATCGCTGAAAATTAAACTGGACGCCGTCCCGTCTGAAGTTGACAAGATCATCTTCGTTGTGACCATCCACGATGCTCAGGCTCGTCGCCAGAGCTTTGGTCAGGTATCCGGTGCGTTTATTCGTCTGGTTAATGACGATAACCAGACTGAAGTTGCTCGCTACGATCTGACCGAAGATGCGTCCACTGAGACTGCCATGCTGTTCGGCGAGCTGTATCGCCACAATGGTGAGTGGAAATTCCGCGCAGTAGGTCAGGGTTATGCTGGTGGTCTGGCATCTGTATGTGCTCAGTACGGCATTAACGCGTCCTGATCAAAAAGTAACTTTTCTACCCGGGGCTGTTAATGCAGCCCTCATTCAACTGTTTGCAGGAGCTAAAAATGGCAGTTTCTCTCGTAAAAGGCGGCAATGTATCTCTGACCAAAGAAGCACCAACCATGAATGTTGCTATGGTTGGCCTAGGCTGGGATGCCCGTGTAACCGATGGTCAGGGTTTTGACCTGGACGCTTCCGTGTTCGCAGTAGGCGAAGACGGTAAAGTGTTGTCAGATGCGCATTTCATTTTCTTCAATAACAAAACCAGCCCTGATGGCGCGGTAGAGCACCAGGGCGACAACCGTACCGGTGAAGGCGACGGCGACGATGAGCAGGTCAAAATCGATCTGACCAAAGTCTCAGCAGATATCAAAAAACTGGTGTTTGCCGTTACCATCTATGATGCAGAAGCGCGTAAACAAAACTTCGGCATGGTGAGCAACAGCTTCATGCGCGTTTACAACAACGACAACGGCACGGAAATTGCCCGTTTCGATCTGTCTGAAGATGCCTCAACCGAAACCGCTATGGTCTTCGGTGAACTGTATCGTCATGGCGCTGAGTGGAAGTTTAAAGCTGTCGGTCAGGGCTTTGCCGGTGGCCTGGCGGCTCTTGCCTCCCAGCACGGCGTTAACATCTAAAATAACGCTGAATCATACCCCGGCAATGCCGGGGTTTTTTTTGGTTGCGATCCGCTATCAGGAGGGGGGGGGCAGAAAGGGTTCGGGAATCTCAGAAAGCAGAGAGATGTTAATTCTGACGTGAGCCTTTTAAAGGCAGGAAACGGATTTTTCTCTGGTTGCTGGTTAAAGCCTGTATTCCGTGCCTTATATCAACAGCATGCCCCTCTGATATATGTTACGTTTGCGACTTATGAAGGCACGGGTTCTGGAAGATAAAATACCCGACCAATGGAAATTCCAATTCAACAGGTATAGAAACTTCAACGTGATGAAATATGGTGTCACACCATATATACGCCTCACCAGAAATCCAGCGTCCTGAACTAAGCCAGGGGAACCTATATAAACGCTGCGCTTTAAAATAATCAAAAATCAGGAGAGTTAATGTGAATCTACAATCCGGACAAAACATACCACTTCAGCAATCTGCGATCAGGCTGAATCTTCAGTACCCTACCAAATCCGGCTTTAAAGGCGAACCCGATACCTGCCTGTTCCTGCTTAATGCTCAGGGAAAGGTCAGCGGCGATTCTGACTTTATCTTTTACAATAATCTGTCTTCTCCTGAAGGGGCAGTAAAGCTCGTTACCGGTTCTCAGCAGTCCAGCATTGAGATAGCACTGGATCGTGTTCCTGCGAACATCAGTAAAATTGCAATCACAGTTGTCATTGATGGTGAAGATACCATCAGTGGGCTCAGTTCGTTGAGCATGCAGGCTCAAGGAATCGCTGAGTTCCAGGCTGAGACTCAGGGCCGCAGTGAGAAAGCAATTATCCTGGGTGAAGTATATCGGCACAATGGCGCCTGGAAGCTTCGTGCGCTCGGGCAGGGTTTCAACGGTGGTCTTGAGCCTCTGGCCATTAGCTATGGCGTTGATGTCGCACAGCCAGCTCCGCAGCCAGCAAAGCCTGCTCGTATCAGTCTGGAAAAGAAACTGGAAACCAGATCTCCGCGCCTTGTAAGCCTCGCTAAAAAAGCCTCGGTCAGTCTTACTAAAAATAAACTGGACACCCTTGAGGCAGCGGTTGCATTTGTACTTGACGCATCCGGCTCAATGAGTGGCCAGTTCAGTAAGGGTAACGTTCAGTCTGTGCTGGACCGCATCGCCGTTCTTGCCGCCCAGTTCGACGACGACGGTGAAATGGATGTCTGGGGATTTGGAGAGAAGCATAAGAAGTATCCAAACGTCACACTGGACAACCTGGACACATATATTCAGTCCATTCGCGGGGCTGGAAAGCGTTCAGCCTGGGAGAACCTGCCGGGCCTCGGAGGGACAAACAACGAGCCTCCTGTGATGGAAGAAATAGTCGACTACTTTAAGGACTCGAAAATCCCGGTGTATGTTGTATTTATTACCGATGGCGGGATCAGCAAGACCCGGGCGATTAAAGATGCAATCCGGCGTTCTGCCAACTACCCCATCTTCTGGAAGTTTGTCGGCCTGGGTGGTTCAAGCTACGGTATCCTCAAAAATCTGGATGACTTTACTGACCGCCGGGTTGATAACACCCACTTCTTTGCCATGGATGATTTCGGTTCGATTAGCGATGAAAAGTTATATGATAATCTACTGGAAGAATTCAGACCGTGGATCGATGAAACAAAAAGGTTAGGCATCCTTTAATACGCACAGTTTGAGCTTGGTTGAATGAGCTCTACAGCAGCTTAATACTGTAGAGCCTTTGTTCATTGGAAATCGTACAGGGAGGCGCATATGGACCGCATCAAGTACCTGAAATGGATAGCTGAAGAATCACCAAGTACGGCTCAGCAGCTGGTGGCCTGGTTAAACAGAGCAAGGCACTATACGCCCGACATGAAAGAGCATCAGGCAGGTGTACAGATTCAAGAAAAGGGGATTGTTGTAGGGCTTAGACAAAGTACTAATCGTTATCATGGAGATTGTCTGACCATACATGTGGTACGGCTTCCGGAAGAAATACAAAACAAGGGATGGTTTAAGTCTTTTCTGAAGCTTTGCTGTGAATCGAATCCCTGGTGCGATGTTGTAATAGAAGACGTGAAAAACCCATATTTATTAAGCTTTTGTAAGAAACTAAACTTTACTGTATTAGATGAATTTTACCCGAATACTTACATAGTAAACACAGATGCCATTATGAGTTTACCTATCCCACCCTTAGGGAGATACGAAACCTATCTTTATTAAACCTGCGAACCTTTACCGGTTGCGTGGGGAGCGGATGGACTTCGGCTAAAGAAAAATCACATCGTCTATTTTGACCAGAAAAAGCTAATCTGCTTGATGTAATGCAGAAACGCATTACATTAATATCTTCTCCCAACAATCACCTGAACAATTCCCTGATTGCTTTTCACCTCATACCAGTGCTGGCTCATAGTTAGTCCTTAAGCAAATTTGTTATCGGAATAAAGAACGAAGCCAGCCTCATCGAGGCGCATAACCTTCTTCCCTTAACGCCTGTTGTAATTTTTCAATTGCGCTTTTCATTACCCAGGCTTCTTCGTCACTCACAGCACAGCCACGAAGATCGCTCCAGCTCAGACGTTTAACTAATTGAGCAAGGGCCATAGTTTCATTCTCATCAAGCTGCAAACTCAGTGTCTCAATACCTTCCACTATCTAACCTCCCTTATACTGAAAAATGGCGCTTTATTTCTGACCAGATGCCGAAGCCTTGAATGCGGCCGGAACTGCCGTTGTTTCTACTTTACAGAAATGGAATTAAAAAGTGGTGGTGCTGGGCACGTTTCTTTTCCAGTCGGGGTTTAAGCCAGAGCCGAAACTCATTCAACTTCTCAGCAGCCAAAACCGCTTCAACGGGGAAAACTTTATATTTACCCTGCTGCTGAGGTTCACCCAACCATCGCCTGATGGCTCCGTCAGTCCATAAACGAGTCTCTTTGAGCCTGGTTACAGTGACCCATTTCCTGGACCATTCATCAAATTGTCGCTGGCGATCCCGATAACGTTGTTCTTCCTGCTGACGAAGCCAGTCACGATCAACAGCGAATTTTCGGTATCCAACAAAGAGCCCTTGTACTTTGGCCATGACAACATTCCGGTTTGCTTAGAACTGTTCAGACAGACATGTCAGGGATAAAGCTGAAGAAAAAGGTACAACGAAGAATAACCAAGACATAGGCCTGCCGGGTAAGTGGTGCGGTGCACAGGACTGTCGGAAAGTACGCTCAGAGAGGGTCGTTTAAGCATGATGCACCACCGCCAGCCAGCCTTAATAATGGTAATGTACCACTGGGTTACCAGACAGACCAGTAACGCATCAAACATAAAACTGTTTTTTAAAAAACGTCAGGAACGTAGCCTGACCTTTTAACCAGTGGTGTAAAAAACATACAGATTGCTCTGAGGTATGAGGTTCAGCAACTAGCCTTGTCGACGCAGAAACATTAAGTAATCAATAGCAGCTATCGCAAACAATGGTGAAAACCACCACGTGCTTTTCAACAAGCCAAGCGGCAGAAAGAGTACAGTTGCCATCGAATAAACAAAAACACGAACCATACCATCTGTAATAAACATAGGCTATTTGCAATCTGAGGTTGGATTGTAGATTTTAGTTAGAAATGGATCAAAGTCCGTTTTGTGCAAAACTTGGTTGACAACCCTCTTTTGGAAGATGTGCCGTTTCGTGCAAAAGTTGGTTGGAGGCCAAGATGGCAGAGTTCGTAGGTTCGGCTGCTTCGCAAGCTGATTTCATTTGGAAGAACGCGGAAGACCTGTGGGGGGGGATTTCAAGCATACCGACTTCGGCAAGATCATTTTGCCGTTTACTCTGCTGCGTCGATTGGAGTGCGCACTGGAGTCTACACGGGAAGCATCGCTCGATAGCCAACCAGCCACGATTGAGTTCTTAGAAGCAGAGTTCAGTGTTGATTTCGATGCGCTGCTATCTTGACCGCCAATCAGACCCGCATGGTTCAGGTTTGTGTATGAGAGTCCCCAAATGGCTGTAGTTCTAACCAAAGCCTTGATTGAAGCCGGCCGCGCCGGAAATAGTGGGTACAGAAAAGGCAGTTGCTTGCGCTGGGCGTAAGTTACCCGCCGAAAAGCGGCTGGATCGAACGACTGATCGGCACTGAGGTATCTGACGAGCAGTACGAACGCTTTCTGGGGCACAGCACGAGCAAGCAGGCTGAACAGATCCTACGCGGAGAGCAGCCAGCCAAGGGGCTTCAGTATGCAAAGCGAGCGAAGAAGCTCGCTTCTGAAAGAAAAGCCACAATTGATCTGGATAACGAGCACCTGTCTGAAATCGAAAAGTATCGGTAGCCCTAGACTTTTAGCCGCTGAAGATCTCTTAGATACCATTGGTGAAACTTGCTGAAGTCAGCCTTCTGTTTCTCTACCGTGCTGTTATAGATCGCATCACTGGTAACCGCACAAGCAGTCCAGCCAGCCTCATAGACGAAGCGAGTAGCTATCGGTGACTTCTTCGGGGTGCTATCCCAGCGGTTTTTGAGCCACCGCGCAAGCCCTTCATCAAGAGGGACCACCAGATTTAGCTGCTGTTTTGTGCGAGTGATACCGACATAAAACAGCCGACGTTCCTCCTCGATTTCCTCTTCGGCCGGAGGGGTGTTCATCGATGTGCGAACGCTGTAAACATCATCGGGTTTGCCGCCAGGAAATTCCTGCTCATTCAGCCCGATCAGTATTACGTTATCCCACTCCAGCCCCTTGGAACCATGCAGTGTGGAAAGGATGAAGGGATCGCAGTCAGTAGCAGCCTCGCCTGGATTCAAGATAAGGTTTAAAAACGTGCGGGAATCGATCTTACTGGAGTCAAGTAGCTCCCCGATCCTCACGACCCCTCGTTGCTGGTCGTTCGATCCAGTGCGAGTTACACCCTCAGAGCCAACACTATCAATGAAACCCTCCATACTCAGGCGTCGTAACACATCGATAGCAGGCGTTTCCTCTCCGTCTTTCTGGCAGATAGTGGCGAGCCTGCCCAGCCGATCTTTTTGGTATTGTGCGCCCTCGAATAACTGACCTAGAGCAGACCATAGGTCGGCGTGCGGAGCCATCAATCCACTGAGCGCCGCTTTGAATTGCCCTTTCTGCCATCTAAAACCAGCCTCCTTCAGAAAGCCGTAAACAATCGCTTGTTTGTTGGGATGGTTTTCCAGTAGCCGCAGATCGCCGTACACAGACAGCAAGACGCCAACTACCAGTATCCCGATTTCGGTGCGGGTGTGTAATGCGCTTGAACCATTGAGGTAGCGATAAGGTAGCCCACACAGGCGTAAAGCAATTTCCGCCTCAGCAAGGTTCGCCTTAGTGCGGGACAATATGGCTTGTGTTCCACTGCTCACCGAGAGGTTTGATAGCACCTTGGATAGGCAGTTATCAAAGTGCAATCTGACCTCTGTTTTGGGGGTGCTAGGATGACTGACACAAAGCTTGGTCAGCTTTGTAGAGTTGCGCCGAATTACCGAGTTAGCCATCAAGGAAAGCTCATGGCCAAATCTGAACGTGCATGACAGTTGAAACACCTTCGTATTCGGGTAGTGCCTTTCAAACAGTCCGCCGATAAAGTCTGGTCGAGCACCACGCCACTCATAAATACACTGGTTAACATCACCAACAGCCATAACCGACGTATCCGACTTAGATAGCAAGCGGGTCATGTCATGCTGTATCAGGTTAACGTCCTGATATTCATCAACAATGATGTGCTTGAAGTGGGCACCAAGGCTGCTGTCATTACGCAACAGTGCGACAGCCTCAATCAAACAGTCATCAAAGGTTCGCAGACTGTTTTCCTCCAGCAGCTCACAATAGCGGCCATAGGCGTGAATAAACTCCCGTTTGATGTTGCTGAACGTTGGATCATTGGCAGCATCAACAGGAGTTACGGCCGCCGCCCGGCAGCGAGCAATAAACAGCTCGAAGTTTTCAATTTCATTGGGGTCAATATAATTCGCCTCATGGTCAAAGCCATAGCGGTAGGCTTGCTTTACCAGTTGCTCATAGCGGTAGTCGCTTGGAGTAATGAGGTCTTTCTTCTTGATTATCTGTTGGCGTTCTCCGTAACCAACAATCTTTAAGGCCAAGCTGTGGAACGTGCGGATTTCTGGAATCACGCTCGACATCAGTGCCGTCTTCAAGTTCTCCGTGAAGCTCACCTGCGCCGACTTGTTGTACATCAGGATCAGAATGGAGCGAGGATCAGTTCCCGTCTTGACCAGCCGCTCAACGCGCTTTACAAGTGTGGTTGTTTTCCCGCTACCAGGTACGGCTTTTACCAACGCATGTCCGGTGTCATGGCTGACAATACTTTTCTGCTCCCAAGTCAGTCTTTTGGTCATGCCTTAACCTTGTAATTGGCGCACTGACGGGCCTCGGTGTAGGGAACGATCTTTGCCTTACTGTGACATTGCAGATAGCCATCCTCCCATCGGCCTGCTTGCTCGCACATAATGCAGTTGGGAAATAGTGAATGAGGATCGGCGTGACGGATAAAAGCTCGTAAGTTATCAGCCAGCTCAGCGGCCCCTAACGATCTAGGCCATGTGTTCACGTCAGAATTGATTGTTAAATCCACTTCAGCGAGCGGCATCGTTTGTTCGTTGAGTCGGCCGGAACCACTTAAACTCCAGACAGACATATCCACGTTACCTACTGAGCAGACGCCGCTACAGGTGTCCACAGATTGAAACGGGGGAAGCCAGTTGAATACTCTCAGGATCTTCTCCTTGATCGAGTAGGCCCCGGTAAGCAACATCTGAATATCAGAGGCAGATTGGACCTTAAACTCAAGAATCGGGATACCGGCTTCGATCTTGTCTTGAGAGCAGGGGTGTGTGACACAAATCTCTACGTAGCAACGCCTTTCGCCAGTCGTATCATACAACATCACGTCTGGTCGCAGCCCTGTGACCTTATCGTGTTTTTCCAGCTCTGCCTGATCGAAAAATTGAGTCAAGTTGTAGCGTGCAGGCACGGATTTTACGCACTGACGTGCTTCGTCTCTAACCAAGGCTAAACGAGAACCATTACAGGCAACCCGGCGCTCCAGCTCAAGGCTAATAGGCATTTCACGGCTGAGAGCTTGTTGGTAGCGATAGAAGAATGCTTCTTTGCCGCACTTGTGAAGATAGGTTTCAAGGGCACAGCATTCTTCCGAATGGCGAAAGTGCTTAGCGTTGAACTCGCCCATTACCGGGGTCAGGGGGCTCTTACAACCTGGGCAGGTGTAAGTATGTGAGCGCAGGGCAGCGCCAATGTGCGTGAGGGTGCCCTCGCCGTCTAGCGCGTAAGCGTATTGTATTGAGCTGGATTGAGTTGTCATGACTGCGTATCCTCCCAAAAAAATCCAGCTAAGAACAGACCTTACGGCAGGCAAATGGTAAGTAGTGCTTCTTGAAGCAGTCGAGTGTACAGCGGCTCAGTGAAAAAGCTAATCGCCCGCTCAACAACCTAGTGATACTGGTGCAGATTCGACAATGAGTTAATGCCCGGAGAGCATCTGCAAGACTTCTAGCTGGAAGGCATTCCAACCAGCCCTCGCTTCTGAAAAGCCGTCAGGAAACGGTAAAATCCAACCAAGTGAGCAACTTCACTTGATCAAAGATCTAAGGCTAGAATGATGGAATTCCAACCTTAGTTTGCAAATAGCCTAAACATATAACTTCCTCTGAGGATTTAAAAGAATTCTCAGATGTCTTGAAAGCTACTTTTTAAACTTTCTCATTCTGAGAAGCATATTTAATTTTGCTGCGTCTGCTCGTGCTGCTGCTACAGAAAGGGCTTTATGCAGTGAAACTACCACGACAAACAAACAGAACATCGACCAGAATCCATCCATTTCGTTTACCTAATCGTTGAGGTTTTTATTCGGGATATCTGGCTAAATAGGACTACACAGATACCCAGTTAAACCCCCCGCTTACATAACACTCCGGTTCCTCACCAGACGTTTTATTCTATCGCGGTCTGTGGTTATCAGAAGCTGCATAAACCGGTTATTTAGTCCGTTACGCGAAAATTATTGAGGATCCGGGCTGTTAAACTGTTCTTCCTCTTTCGCTTCCGGAGAAAAGGGGAGGTGTCACCCTGCGGCCGGGTAGTGAAAGGGATTTGACGTAATTCAGGCGAAGGGCGAACAAGACCGCAAAGGACGCCCGGGCGACCGGATACCTGCCGGGTTGTGCGAAGTAAAAACCGGAAGCAGTGATAACACAAACAGGCCCCTACAGCGTAAGGATTGTGATGGACGATAAAGAGCAATTTACGAATCTTGTGGCAAAGCATGCCTCCGGACTCACCGAAGAGCAGCTGGCCGGTTACGATGCCTGTTCCCTGGATGGTGAATGCGTCACGCCTTCATACGAGGTTTTCCGGGGGTATCGTACCCGCCATACCCTGGATGAATTTCTGGAGATGGCCATATCGCTGAATGCCATCCACCCGGATGAATATTTAACGGATATGCTGCTTAAGCCTCATGAGGTGATCGGCGCTCTGGCCGATGAAGGCGACCAGCTGAACAACGCCACCCCGGTTTATTTCTTCCCGGATACCGGCGTCTATGCAGCGGCCGTCAGTGAAACCCGGGTGCTCGATGCCTGGCTTTGCTGGCCATGCTACCCGGCGAACTGGTAACGCGGCCGTTGGAATTGCACCGGCAGGATACGAATTTAACCGACCCCGTGGCGGGAAGGTTATCACAATTGCATGTCCTCATCCCTCAAGCCCCCTGCCAGGCCCTAACGTGCTGTCAGGCTTCGCCTGATTCCCGATCTGCGCCGGTACTTCAGCCGATAACTTTTTGTTTTCTTTTTATTTTCTCCCCATTTCCTCAAAGTTCGCGGGCGGCGTGGACAGGGCACCATTGCCGCATGTGGGGTCTTAATAAGGGCAGGGTGGTCAGGTTTGCTCGATGCCGGGGGTAGGCCCTACCCTTTATGGGATGAGGACATGCAATTCACTAAATTAATCGACAGCACCGGTGGTGACTTATCTGTAACGGGTCAGTTTTGATACGGGGAATGTTTCAGGGTTAAGATCTGGAATCATAAAAATATACGCTCCCGTTCAGGACATACGACTTGAAATGGATAATGCCATTAAAGGAATTCCAGCCTTTCGTCGATAACAGTGCCATAACCATGTCATGGAGGAGACTAACCGTGTTTCAGAGGTGAGCTGGTGCCTGGCAAAACATACAAACTCAAATATCAGGAAGCGAGTTTAGTTGTTTATAACATGCAGCCGTGTAACTGATTAGGTACCGGCAAAAGGAGGAAATAATGTTTGAAAACTACGTTTGTAAAATCTATGTAAGCAATGATCCTCATTTTAGTAGCCATCTCGAAGCAACTGCGTTTGGTTTCGATAATGGTCAGCAGCAAAAGATTCTCACCGCAGCCCATGTTGTTACCAATGCTCTTGGAAAAATTTATCCCGTCAGCAATACACTTAAACTTTACGTCAAATTTCTTAACCATCAAGGACTGGTGAACGAAGAGCCTGTTCTAGTCGATTTCATTCTCAATGAGGCTAATGACAGGGCAGACTTTAAAGACGGCATTCCGTTTGTTGACAGTGCAGAAATCGTATTACCAGCTGGAATACAACAGCCTGTAAGTAGTTACTTTAAGGTCCTGGCTCCCGCAGCTGGCATGGGTACATTGGGTGTCGGATATCCAATGAATGAGACAACAATTTCGACATTCCCTGGTGAAGTTTCAGGCATTTGGCCTTTAAATTGCTCAAATCATTCTCCCCAACATCTCACAACTCGCTTTGTAATAGCACATTTCAACACCGATGGTTGCTCTGGTGGACCCTATGTCGTCTCCGAGAATGACGAGCATTTTGTCATTGGAAGTCTGGTTGGAATAATGTCTGGAACCTGCCCAGATTCAAATCCACACATGTCTGTTCAGTCCGCTACTGATTTTTAGCAAAGTCAGTTCCAAAATGACGCTGGCACGATAGTTATTTTGGGTCTGCCCGATATGGCGTCTGCCCTTACTAACAGCAACAGCATTGAAACTGACAAACATGAACTCGAAAGTGCCACAATAGTAAGTCATGATTTCTTCATCACTTTTATGGTGCTCTTTTTCACCTATCACACAGCAAGTTATGAATACGAGGCCTGTAATGGACGCTACCGAAACTGAAGAGCTCGAAAAAATTCGCAAGAAGGCAATGGATGAAGTTACAAGTGCTCTTCAGGCGCTTGAAAATAAGTTCCCGGGTATTACTGAGGGCGCAGCAGCTTTGGCGGGGTCAGGCGTAGGCGCAGCGGCTTCCTTCGGTGCTCTCTATACGCTTGGTACAACGGGAGTGTCAGCAGCAGGCATAACCTCCGGGCTCGCTACAGCAGGGTCTATCGTCGGTGGCGGTATGGTTGCAGGCATTGCGGTATTGGCCGCACCTGTAGCTGTGTTAGGGATTGGCGGGTACGCGATAGTGAAACACAAAAAAAATGCGAAACTGACAGCCGCCCTTAGTCAGGCCATCCAAAAGCTCTACGAAGTTCAGGAAAGGTTGATGTCGAATGCGGAATATTTTAAGGCAGAAATTGCTGGCATCAAGGCAACAATCGACATGCTTACTAAGAAAGCTCCAAAAGGTAGCCTGGTCGCGGTGAGGTAAACACATGAGTCAGTCTCCTTATGATGATGAGTTCAGGGCCATCCGTTATATTCAGCTCCGTGGTCAGGATATCGCGAACGCTCACGAGACAATTAACAGTGATATAGAGAGCCTTAAGGCACAGTTGACCGGGCTAATCAGCGGCACTGAACTTGATGAAGCGGAGCATCTGGCGCTTAAAGAACATCATCTGCGAGAAATGACCCCTTCAGATACTGCCATGCATTCTACTGGTCTCAAGACTATATATAGCGAGGCTAACCAGCGTGTATGCGGTGATATTGGACTGGCCACAATACTCTCCACGGATGACTTGGCTGTTGTAGATGCCCGGATCCAGAATCATATTAAAGAATTTAATGATCGCTACGCACTCGACGCCTGGGATTATGCTATTGCCTGCGGATGCGGGCTCATAGCATCCATGCTGGATTTACTTTGCGTCAGAGCCCCGCCAAAACCTACGGTGAGCTTTACGGCAGAAGTGGATGGTATTTTCAATAAACAGGTGCAGAAAGCCTTCAATGCCATTTTGCCGGAGGACCTGAGTACAAAACTCTCAGATTTGTTCCCTATAGGGGCACCAGACAGTTCGATCAGCAGCGATTTAGTGGGTGCGGCCGGTGGCGTTTTGTCTCCCACAAATCACCGCTTAAGAGCTTTGTCACACGATCCCGTACTGGGCATTATTTTCGGTATAAAGGATATGCTGAACGGGACCTGTACGGTGGTTCAGAATGGACAGATCGTGGTTTATCCTTCCAGTAAAGGCGTTACAGACGAAACCAATATTTTCAGGCTCATCGCCAGAATGTTTGGACACCTGGCATCGGATGTTAATGCCCCCTCAGCAAAAGGAAACCGTGGCATGGGGTTACCGGCTCCTTTTATGGGGCTACTTCGTATGCTTGAGGGGATCCCTGTGGGGAGTTCTAACTTCGGCAAACAAATAGAGTACATGTATGTCAACGGGTATGACTTTCGTCAGTTTATCGTGACAAGTATTCCGATGAGCATAATGGAAGTTTTGATGCGGGTTTTCTATGTGGCGAAACAGGTATCGCTGGGAAAAGGAGCTTTTGGGGAGACCTTACTGGATACCATGCCGTTGCGGCTAAATCCACGCTTCCGGATGATGCTTGCCCTGGGTTATGGAACTTCCAGTGCTGTTAACGCAGGTAAAATGTATATCACCGGCAATATTCTCAATGCGAATTACGCCTCCTGGATGGGGTTGGCCTGGAATGGTTTTCACTCACTCAAGTGGTCCCTTTATCAGCGACACTTAAAGCTTTGGGCCGGTATTGAAAAGGCAGAACTGGAACGGCTTCAGAACAATATAGACAGCATCGAGGCATTGACCATCAGAGCAGGAAACTTGCCAGTCAAGTAACATTCACCGGAGCACCTCCGGAACCCCATAGCCCACCAGCTGCTAAAAATGTCTGCCTTTGCTTTTAATACTCTCTCTGCCTCCTCCCCGAGGCAGAGAGTAGCTCGTAGTTATTTATACAGCTCACAACAGGGCCATAAGATACTCCGCTTCTCGTTTACCGATGATCCTGATCTGTCAGCTCTCTTACCGGATGCTGTACGAGCGTAACGGCTTATTATTGATAGTTCTCTCATATCAAACCTCATAAAGATTTATGCTGCCACTTAGTAACAGCCTAAAGGTTGTACTCTCTATTTAACAGCTTTTAGGCTGTTAATTTGATATTACAGCTTTTAGGGTGTATGTTTAGAAAACAGCGTACAAGGTGTATCAGAGGAACTACTGAGGCCAGCTTATGATCAATAATGATTACCCGTTAAACACGCTCAACCAGTTGCGTCCCTTGCTCATTGGTTTTCGCAAGGCGAATGGCCTGACGCAAAAAGACCTGTCCGAAAGGTTAGGGGTCACTCAACAGACATACTCACGTCTGGAAGCCAACCCTGCCAGTGCGAGCATTGAACGGCTATTCAAGGTGTTTTCTATCCTGGGCGTAAAAATCAGCTTCTCCTCGACAACCGCCTCTTCAGAGGGGAAGCAGACGGAAGAAATGCTTAAATCAAACTCACCTGCACGACAGGAGAAATGGTAACGATATGAGCCGGAAACAGCAGCGTCTGGCAATCTGGATGAACGGAATCAAAGTCGGATACTGGGAAAAAAGTAAAGGGGTAGACAGCTTACAATACCTTCCTGACTGGAGTGCAGACGAACAGGGAAGGCCGCTGTCATTGTCCCTTCCTTTTACTCCCGGGAACCAGGTCTGGCGTGGAAATGTGGTACGTGACTATTTTGATAATTTACTCCCGGACAGCGAAGGCATACGCAGACGTCTGGCAATGCGTTACAAGGCCGATAGCCAGGAGCCTTTTGATCTTCTGACGGAGCTGGGAAAAGACTGCGTGGGCGCGATACAGCTGCTTCATGACGGAGATGAACCCACAGATTTATATTCCGTGAAGTATCACCCGCTTACTGAATCAGAAATTGCGGCAACTTTGCGTAATACCACGGAGACATTGCTACCGGGCAGGCCAGAAGATAACGACGACTTACGTTTATCTATTGCCGGTGCTCAGGAGAAAACAGCCCTACTGTGGCATGAAGATCGGTGGTGTATGCCGGAGGGTAATACACCAACGACGCATATATTCAAGCTACCGCTCGGACTTGTGGGGAACATGAAAGCCGACATGCGCTCGTCGGTTGAAAATGAATGGCTCTGCTCGGTACTTCTCGAACAGTACGGGCTCCCCGTGGCAAGAACGCAGATTGCTCACTTTGAAGATCAGAAAGCGCTGGTGGTAGAACGTTTTGACCGAAAATGGTCAGGAAACGGACAATGGATCATTCGTTTACCCCAGGAGGATATGTGTCAGGCCCTGGGCATTTCGCCATTACGAAAATATCAGGCGGACGGCGGGCCAGGTATATCGGAAATTATGGAAGTTCTGAGTAATTCAGACCGTGCTGAGCGTGACAAAGCGCAGTTTTTTATGACGCAGATAGTTTTCTGGATGATGGCCGCAACAGATGGCCACGCTAAAAATTTCAGTATTTCTATTGGGCCACAGGGACGTTATCACCTTACACCACTCTATGATGTGTTGTCGGCATGGCCGGTGATCGGTCATGGGAACAATCAGATATCCTGGCAGAAGTGCAAACTGGCGATGGCCGTACGTGGCAGTAGCAACTATTACCAGATATATCGAATACAACGACGCCACTGGATCAGGCATGGTGAGATAACCGGCCTGAGTAAACAGCAGACAGAGGCGATGATAGAGGAAATCATCGCCAGAACCCCGGGTGTCATTGAACGTGTTAGCGGGCTTCTTCCGGACCAGTTCCCCCAGCAGCTTGCGGAAAGTATTTTTGATGGAATGAGGCAGCAATGCAGGCGCCTGGCTGAGAAATGACAGCCGCAATTTATAGTGTGCATGTTTTCAGAATAGCTGATGTAAGCGTGAGGATTCAGTATGACTGAAGAACAAAAAAGAATAGAGCGGGCTATTGAGTTGGCTTGTCGTTACGGCGGAACCGATGAAATGCATCATCTGCAATGGGTCGTGGATCAGATGGTAAGAGAACTTGCTGGAGAACGTTATGCACAGATTGTAGCAGATGCCACCAGCGGAGAAGATGGGCCTGATACTTACAAATGGAGTGTTGGGATCGCGCCTTAGCATCTGTCAGTCTGGGGATGAAAACGTACTTAACATCCAGCGAATTCCCAGACTTCACATTAAGACTAGAGTAACGGCCGCAATCACGTGAGAGAAAAAAATGGCAATTTTAGCAATCATTGCAGTTATCGCCCTGGGTGGGTACGCCTGCGGGTTTATTAAAGCCCGTGAGCTGAGCGCTTTGCGTAAAGAAATGAAACTATACGTGGATCGCATGGAAGCGGCGGAGCTGGACTTACACGCAATCAGAAGTGTAGCGGAGCACCGGTTGCACGGTGCAGGTAAACAGTTTGCCGACCTTTACAGCCGTATCGACGGTGCAACTGTGACGCTGACACCCGAAGATCAGCTGTTACTGGCAACGATGCCATTTAATATTCAGGATGTAGAAGACATCGTAAACGAGCGCGGTCCAAAGACAATTAGCGGCCGTCCATTCTGGGAAGTTGAGCCAGGCCCGCATGACTATGAATATGGCCCGCAATATCCGTATTTCCCAGACCAGCGCTAGGAAGAGATCAAGATGAGAGAGCCAAGACCCCGCCATACCTTGCAGGTCATTCGAGTGCCTTCTCTGGAGGTTCAGGATCTGGGGCTGACCAGCTTTGATAGCTGGCTTGACGAGAACGGTTATGACAAAACGAATGCCAGAAATAACCGTACCATCTGGGCGAGAGAAGGCGGATGGCATCTGAAACGTTGCAGAAATCTGGAAACTGGCACGGACGATTTCTGGTTTATCGCTTTCGATGGTAAAGGCGGAAAGATATACCCGCTGAAAACCCAAAGAGACTACCGGGCTGCATATCGTAAGCTGGAAGCAGAAGGTTATGCACCTGCGGTCATCGAGCAAATGACCACAGGCGCAGCATATAACCTGGCCTATCCACGTTCCACCCTAAAACAAGCTGAGACGGCCACCAGCGAACCAAAGCGGAAACCTGACGTAGATATCCAGGGTGAGCACTGCGAGCGCGTAGTGACGCAACGTAGTGGCGTGGCACAGGGTAAATTTAAAGCTCTGCTCATCGAGAATTTCGCGGGCCGTTGTGCGGTAACCGGTTGGGTTAATGGCGGTGTCCTGGATGCGGCACACATTGAACATGGAACCCGGTACAATCCGTCTAATGGCATCCTGATGACTCCAACAATGCATGCTCTGTTTGATGCCGATCTTATGGGCATAGATCCGGCCACCCTGACCGTTCATTTTAAGCCAGGCATTGAGCTGGGCGAGCTGTTTGAAGGCCGTAAAATCACACCGCTGGTGTACGATCTGGACTTAGAGCGGCTGGCCGTACGCTGGGCAGGATACCAGGGCCTGGCTCATGAACAATGATGGGTTACAGCCGGGATGTGTGAAAACCCGTCAGTGAAACCTGCATGCGCCATACCTTTAAATTTAAACTCAAGAGCCAGGCTCAAGATAAAACCGAAATGAAAAGGTAAAATCCGGTGCACCAGATCTCTTAGGTTTAATACCTGAGCCGGTATACTGGCAGGCGCAGGCATGTGGGTATTATCCAGTCCATACATCTCCACACAGTGTTAACCGCAACATTTAAAGTTCAATAAGGACGGTTTCAATTTTATGTATAAAACAGCATTAGTGATGATTATCGGGATCCTCGGATGCAGTAAAGCATTTGCAGCCACTGAATTACAGCTCCAGCAAAAACGCGTTATGCAGTTCTGTGCCAACGCCAGTCTTCCATTGTTAGTTGCGGGTACAACGTACGCGAATACGTCTGACAACGGGCGACCAGAAAAAGAAAGATTGGCAATCCTGAAAAATTCAGTTGCAAGCTCGACAGCTTATAAAATGGCATCTCCCGGAGTTCAGATTGCCATGATGAGCGTGGTGGAAGATATTGCCGATCCGAAAGAATTAGCTCTACATCAAAAAGAAGTTAGACGTCTTGGGGCTAGTTATCTTTCCGACAGCGGTGTTTCATGGGCTTCAAAAACTGTTTCACCATTTACAGCCTGGTGTAACTTTAACCGTTTAGAAAGTTAAGGCTGGCAAGGCGGTTCCTGTTCAGGAAAGTTACTTTCCGTGCGGGGACCGTAAGATACAGATAAAGCTTAAGGCCTTTGAATTTCTGGAAAGCATTTGAAAATTTCATTGCGCTTGTCTGATATGAAACAGCCCCTGCATTTCTGCAAAGGCTGAAAGAGTGTGTACGGACTTTGGAAGGAGTGATGATATACGCCTGAGCCATCCCATCACCGCAGACAGGGTAATTAACCCTGACTAAAGCTTTCACCTATTCCGTCGCTCGCAAGCGGCTTTCGCACACTAACGAAGGTATGGCCTTTCGTCGGTGTTAAATTTTTCAAACTTTGCTTACTTTGTCAAGGAAGGTGACCGCAGTAGTAGGCACAACTACTTTAATCTGTATGAATAATAAGGTAGAACCGGCCAGTGAATGAATGCTTTCCCTGAAATCAGGCGGACAACCTTCAGGAATATTGATAGCAAGACTGAATCTCTCGCTGCGGCGATAAACATTTCGCCATAACCCTGAACGAGAGTGGTTCATCCATCATATACAGGAGCGTTACATGCGCAAATTTAAGTACATAATCTGTCACCAGTGCGAAGGCCACGGGACCATGGAAAACCCGGCCTTTGAAAATGGATTCACCCAATCAGAAATGGCTGAGTGGGAGCCAGAAATGCGTGAAAAGTATTTTGCCGGAGCATTTGATGTTCGCTGTGACGTTTGTGCCGGTGACGGTAAGCTCAGCGTACCAAACGTAGCGGCTATGTCTTTTTCAGAACGACGGGTTCTGGCAGCACGGCGGCGTGATGAGCGTCTTCAGGCTGCTGATGAACGGCTGTCCCGCCAGGAACGAGCAATGGGGTACTGAGGTGTTACAGCAAAGATGAAAATGACGAAGCCAAAACCGGTAAGCCGGATGAAAAGACCGTTTATTAGTGAGCTTGCAGAGCTGGGTTTATCGGGTGAAATTCTTTCAATTCGAACTGACGGCATGCAGGGGACGCTCATACCCGATCTTACCGCAGGGGTGAGTGAAGCAGGCCGTGTGAAAACCGGCAACTGGGTAATCTCTGACAAGAGAACCTTCGACCATGTCGTTCTGTGTGGGGTCGTCTCAGAAAACGGAATCTATGGTCACTCCCGTTTTTGCAACACCGATTTTGACGACAAGTTGGCTTGCTTGAATCTATCCGGCGTCTGAATGGGATTTTATTCCCGCGCCTTGATGAGTTCCGCGCCTGATGAACCTCCAGAAAATATACGGCTTCAATGAGCCTTTCCGTTTTACAGGTTCCTCAACAGGCCGGTGGGCCGTTAGTATCATCAATATCAGTATTCGCAAAACCAGATCAGTAATTCTTTAAACCGGTGTATTTCTGCCGTTATGCTACATAAGTTTGCTGTCGTGCCGTTAGGGCCCAGGCTATTCTGGCCAGCTTGTTTGCCAGAGCACAAGTGACGACAAAGTTGCTTTTCCGGCACAGTAAATCCCTGACCCAATCGGCCAATTTGCCAGACTGGTGTTCCAGTTTTTGTATGAATACCCTGGCACATTGAACCAACAAAGTTCGGATCTTTTTATTACCTCGCTTACTAATTCCCAGCAATGTCGTCCTACCTCCCGTGCTGTACTGCCGAGGTACAAGCCCTGTTGCCGCCGCAAAGTCACGGCTGCTGGCGTACTGCTTCCCGTCGCCAATCTCAGTTGAAATAGTACTCGCTGTCAGTGTTCCGACGCAGGGAATGCTCAGCAAGCGCTGTCCAACCTCATCTTCGTCCAACTTTCGTTTCAACTGGGATTCCAAATCTTTAATCTGCTCAACAAGATAGTGATAATGCTGTTGTAATTTCAGCAATAACTGGCTGAGGTAAAGAGGCAAACTATTATCCTCAAGAATGGTACTCAGTCGGCTAATAACGGCAGCTCCTCGGGGAACGCTAATGCCAAATTCCAGCAGAAAAGCATGCATTTGATTGGTTGTTTTTACCTTATCCTGAACCAGGGATTCACGGACACGATGCAGAGCCCGCATTGCCTGCTGAGATTCCGTTCTGGGCTGCACAAAACGCATAGACGGACGCGATGCAGCTTCACAAATAGCTTCGGCGTCGACAAAGTCGTTTTTATTGCTTTTAACGAACGGGCGGACAAATTGTGGTGATATCAGCTTTGGGGAATGCCCCAACTCTTCCAACTTGCGTGCCATAAAGTGAGAACCGCCACAGGCTTCCATTGCGATGGTTGTAGCGGGGCATGTCGCCAAAAATTCGATCAACTTTGGCCGGGTAAATTTTTTACGGTAAACAGCCTTCCCGCGACGATCCTGGCAATGAATATGGAAAGAGTTTTTACCCAGATCGATACCAATGAGCGCAATGTTTTCCATGATAGTTCTCCGAATGAAAGCCTGTCCTCAGCATAGTACCGGGAAGGAGGGAGTGACCATCTCATTAAATAAAGCACGCTAAGCCGGTGGCAGCGGTCGCAATGGCCTAAACTTCCCCGCACCGACCTTGGCGCTGCTGCGCCATAGGTAATCGCCGGTCAGGTTGATGTGCTCCCACCCCAGCGGCGACAGATATTGCAACAATGTGTCGTCCAGCGCCGTGCCGTTGCCACGCAAAGCACTGGTGGCACGCTCCAGATATACCGTGTTCCACAACACGATGGCCGCCGTCACCAGATTGAGGCCGCTGGCCCGGTAGCGCTGCTGCTCAAAACTGCGGTCGCGGATTTCACCCAATCGGTAGAAGAAGACCGCCCTGGCCAGCGCGTTGCGCGCCTCGCCCTTATTCAGCCCCGCATGGACGCGGCGGCGCAGCTCCACGCTTTGCAGCCAATCCAAAATGAACAGCGTGCGCTCGATGCGCCCCAGCTCGCGCAACGCCACGGCCAAGCCGTTCTGGCGCGGGTAGCTGCCGAGTTTGCGCAGCATCAGCGAAGCCGTTACCGTGCCTTGCTTGATGGAGGTGGCCAGCCGCAGAATTTCATCCCAATGGGCGCGTATTTGCTTGATGTTCAGCCTGTCGCTGCTAATCATCGGCTTGAGCGCGTCATAGGCGGCATCGCCCTTGGGGATGAATAGCTTGGTTTCGCCCAAGTCACGGATACGCGGCGCGAAGCGAAATCCCAGCAAATGCATCAAGCCAAACACGTGATCGGTGAAGCCTGCCGTGTCGGTGTAGTGTTCCTCGATGCGCAAGTCCGACTCGTGGTACAGCAGGCCATCAAGCACGTAAGTTGAATCACGAATGCCCACGTTGACCACCTTGGCACTGAAGGGCGCGTACTGGTCGGAGATATGGGTGTAGAAAGTCCGTCCTGGACTGCTTCCATACTTCGGGTTGATATGACCAGTGCTTTCTGCTTTGCTGCCGGTTCTGAAGTTCTGGCCGTCCGACGATGACGTGGTGCCGTCACCCCAGTTGCCGGCGAAGGGTTGCCGAAACTGCGCATTCACCAGCTCGGCCAGCGCCGTCGAATAGGTTTCATCGCGGATGTGCCAGGCTTGCAGCCAAGACAGCTTGGCGTAGGTGGTGCCAGGGCAGGACTCGGCCATTTTGGTCAGACCCAGGTTGATCGCGTCGGCCAGGATCGTCGTCAACAGCAAGGTTTTGTCCTTGGCCGTGTCGCTGGTCTTCAGGTGTGTGAAGTGGCGGGTGAAGCCCGTCCATTCATCGACCTCCATCAGCAACTCGGTGATTTTGAGGTGCGGCAGCAGCATAGCTGTCTGGTCGATCATGGCTTGCGCGGCGTCTGGTACTGCCGCGTCCAGCGGCGTGATCTTCAGGCCTGACGCGGTGGTGATGATGGCATCCGGTAAGTCGTTGGCCGCAGCCATGCGGTTGACTGTGGCGAGTTGCGCCTCCAACAATTCCAACCGGTCATGCAGGTATTGGTCGCAGTCGGTGGCCACTGCCAGCGGCAATTCGCTGGCCAGCTTCAAAGTGGCGAACTTCTCGACCGGCACCAGGTATTCGTCGAAGTCCTTGAACTGGCGAGAACCCTGCACCCAGACATCACCGGAGCGCAGCGCGTTCTTCAGCTCCGACAGGGCGCATAACTCGTAGTAACGCCGGTCGATGCCGTCGTCGGTCAGAACCAGCTTTGCCCAGCGCGGCTTGATGAATGCGGTTGGCGCATCGGCGGGCACCTTGCGCGCGCTGTCGCTGTTCATGCCGCGCAGCATGTCGATGGCATCGAGCACACCCTTGGCGGCGGGCGCAGCCCGCAATTTGAGCACGCCCAGGAACTGCGGCGCGTAGCGGCGTAGCGTGGCATAGCTTTCACCGATGTGGTGCAGGAAATCAAAGTCGGCAGGCCGCGCCAATGTTTGCGCTTCGGTGACGCTGGCGGCGAAGGTGTCCCAGGGCATAACGGCCTCGATGGCGGCGAACGGATCGCTGCCGCTTTGCTTGGCCTCAATCAACGCTTGACCGATGCGCCCATACATCCGCACCTTGTCGTTGATCGCCTTGCCGGAAGCCTGGAACTGCTGCTGATGCTTGTTCTTGGCCGCGTTGAACAGCTTGCCGATGATGCGATCGTGAAGGTCGATGATTTCATCGGTGACGGTGGCCATGCCTTCGATGGCCAGCGCTACCAGCGTGGCATAGCGTCGTTGCACCTCGAACTTTGCCAGATCAGCAGGCGTCATCTGGCCACCTTCACGAGCGATTTTGAGCAGGCGGTTCTGGTGAACCTGCCGCTCGATGCCTGCGGGCAGATCAAGTGCTTGCCAGGATTTCAGGCGCTCAATATGTTCGAGCATGTGGCGAGAGTTCGGTTTGGCAGGCGACTGGCGCAGCCATGCCAGCCACGTCACTTTACTGCCGTCCTTGCGCTTGAGAAGTTCGTCCAGGCGCTGACGGTGGGGTGATAACAAAGAATCGGTCAGCGCCGCGTAAATGCGTCGGTTGGCACGGGTGATGGCCTCGGCGCTTGCGCGCTCGATGGCATTCATGGCGGGCAGGATAATGCTCTGCCGCCGCAGATTCTCGACAAGTGCGCTCGCCAGCACGATGCCTTTGTCGGTCTGCAAGGCCAGCTCGGTCAATGTATGCACGGCTTGCCGATAGTGGCTCATGGTGAAGGGCTTGAACCCAAAAACCGTTTGCAGCTCGACCAAGTGCTCCCGCCGTGTCTGTTCGCGCTGGCCGTACTCGCTCCAACTTTCCACTGGCATCTTGAGTTGCGCGGCCACCATGCGCAACAGGGGCGGAAACGGAGGCTCATCGACGCCCAAAAAGGTGCCAGGGAATCGCAAGTAGCAAAGCTGCACAGCGAAGCCCAATCGATTCGCGGCGCCGCGACGCTGACGGATCACCGACAGGTCGGTTTCGTTGAACGTGTAGTGCCGTATCAGTTCGTCTTTGGCATCTGGCAGTGCCAGCAGGCTTTCGCGCTCGGTGGCGGACAGGATTGAGCGGCGTGGCATGGTCAGTCTTCCCGCAGGTACTGGTACAAGGTTTCGCGGCTGATGCCGAAGTCACGGGCCACCAAGGTTTTTTGGTCGCCTGCCGCAACTCGCCGTTTCAACTCGGCAATTTGTTCGCTGTTCAGCGATTTCTTTCGTCCCCGGTAGGCACCGCGCTGCTTGGCCAGCACGATTCCCTCGCGCTGACGTTCGCGGATCAGGGCGCGCTCGAACTCAGCGAAGGCTCCCATGACCGACAGCATCAGATTGGCCATCGGTGAGTCCTCGCCGGTGAACTTCAGCCCTTCTTTGACGAACTCCATGCGCACGCCCCGTTGTGTCAGCCCTTGGACGATGCGGCGCAGGTCATCAAGGTTGCGTGCCAGCCTGTCCATGCTATGCACCACCACGGTGTCGCCCTCGCGGACGAAGGCCAGCAGCCTTTCCAGCTCGGGACGCTGGGTGTCCTTGCCAGAAGCCTTGTCGGTGAACACCCGCGCCACCTGAACACCCTCCAATTGCCGTTCCGGGTTCTGGTCGAAGCTGCTGACGCGGACATAGCCGATGCGTTGACCTTGCAAGATGCCTCCAAAGGCAAAAGTGTCAGGATGAAATCTATTACCTTTGACGGAATATGTCAATCAATAGGAAATTTAACTCTATTCTGACATCGTTTGTCGTTTTCAGAAGACGGCTGCACTGAACGTCAGAAGCCGACTGCACTATAGCAGCGGAGGGGTTGGATCCATCAGGCAACGACGGGCTGCTGCCGGCCATCAGCGGACGCAGGGAGGACTTTCCGCAACCGGCCGTTCGATGCGGCACCGATGGCCTTCGCGCAGGGGTAGTGAATCCGCCAGGATTGACTTGCGCTGCCCTACCTCTCACTAGTGAGGGGCGGCAGCGCATCAAGCGGTGAGCGCACTCCGGCACCGCCAACTTTCAGCACATGCGTGTAAATCATCGTCGTAGAGACGTCGGAATGGCCGAGCAGATCCTGCACGGTTCGAATGTCGTAACCGCTGCGGAGCAAGGCCGTCGCGAACGAGTGGCGGAGGGTGTGCGGTGTGGCGGGCTTCGTGATGCCTGCTTGTTCTACGGCACGTTTGAAGGCGCGCTGAAAGGTCTGGTCATACATGTGATGGCGACGCACGACACCGCTCCGTGGATCGGTCGAATGCGTGTGCTGCGCAAAAACCCAGAACCACGGCCAGGAATGCCCGGCGCGCGGATACTTCCGCTCAAGGGCGTCGGGAAGCGCAACGCCGCTGCGGCCCTCGGCCTGGTCCTTCAGCCACCATGCCCGTGCACGCGACAGCTGCTCGCGCAGGCTGGGTGCCAAGCTCTCGGGTAACATCAAGGCCCGATCCTTGGAGCCCTTGCCCTCCCGCACGATGATCGTGCCGTGATCGAAATCCAGATCCTTGACCCGCAGTTGCAAACCCTCACTGATCCGCATGCCCGTTCCATACAGAAGCTGGGCGAACAAACGATGCTCGCCTTCCAGAAAACCGAGGATGCGAACCACTTCATCCGGGGTCAGCACCACCGGCAAGCGCCGCGACGGCCGAGGTCTTCCGATCTCCTGAAGCCAGGGCAGATCCGTGCACAGCACCTTGCCGTAGAAGAACAGCAAGGCCGCCAATGCCTGACGATGCGTGGAGACCGAAACCTTGCGCTCGTTCGCCAGCCAGGACAGAAATGCCTCGACTTCGCTGCTGCCCAAGGTTGCCGGGTGACGCACACCGTGGAAACGGATGAAGGCACGAACCCAGTGGACATAAGCCTGTTCGGTTGGTAAGCTGTAATGCAAGTAGCGTATGCGCTCACGCAACTGGTCCAGAACCTTGACCGAACGCAGCGGTGGTAACGGCGCAGTGGCGGTTTTCATGGCTTGTTATGACTGTTTTTTTGTACAGTCTATGCCTCGGGCATCCAAGCAGCAAGCGCGTTACGCCGTGGGTCGATGTTTGATGTTATGGAGCAGCAACGATGTTACGCAGCAGGGCAGTCGCCCTAAAACAAAGTTAGATGCACTAAGCACATAATTGCTCACAGCCAAACTATCAGGTCAAGTCTGCTTTTATTATTTTTAAGCGTGCATAATAAGCCCTACACAAATTGGGAGTTAGACATCATGAGCAACGCAAAAACAAAGTTAGGCATCACAAAGTACAGCATCGTGACCAACAGCAACGATTCCGTCACACTGCGCCTCATGACTGAGCATGACCTTGCGATGCTCTATGAGTGGCTAAATCGATCTCATATCGTCGAGTGGTGGGGCGGAGAAGAAGCACGCCCGACACTTGCTGACGTACAGGAACAGTACTTGCCAAGCGTTTTAGCGCAAGAGTCCGTCACTCCATACATTGCAATGCTGAATGGAGAGCCGATTGGGTATGCCCAGTCGTACGTTGCTCTTGGAAGCGGGGACGGAAGGTGGGAAGAAGAAACCGATCCAGGAGTACGCGGAATAGACCAGTTACTGGCGAATGCATCACAACTGGGCAAAGGCTTGGGAACCAAGCTGGTTCGAGCTCTGGTTGAGTTGCTGTTCAATGATCCCGAGGTCACCAAGATCCAAACGGACCCGTCGCCGAGCAACTTGCGAGCGATCCGATGCTACGAGAAAGCGGGGTTTGAGAGGCAAGGTACCGTAACCACCCCATATGGTCCAGCCGTGTACATGGTTCAAACACGCCAGGCATTCGAGCGAACACGCAGTGATGCCTAACCCTTCCATCGAGGGGGACGTCCAAGGGCTGGCGCCCTTGGCCGCCCCTCATGTCAAACGTTGGGCGAACCCGGAGCCTCATTAATTGTTAGCCGTTAAAATTAAGCCCTTTACCAAACCAATACTTATTATGAAAAACACAATACATATCAACTTCGCTATTTTTTTAATAATTGCAAATATTATCTACAGCAGCGCCAGTGCATCAACAGATATCTCTACTGTTGCATCTCCATTATTTGAAGGAACTGAAGGTTGTTTTTTACTTTACGATGCATCCACAAACGCTGAAATTGCTCAATTCAATAAAGCAAAGTGTGCAACGCAAATGGCACCAGATTCAACTTTCAAGATCGCATTATCACTTATGGCATTTGATGCGGAAATAATAGATCAGAAAACCATATTCAAATGGGATAAAACCCCCAAAGGAATGGAGATCTGGAACAGCAATCATACACCAAAGACGTGGATGCAATTTTCTGTTGTTTGGGTTTCGCAAGAAATAACCCAAAAAATTGGATTAAATAAAATCAAGAATTATCTCAAAGATTTTGATTATGGAAATCAAGACTTCTCTGGAGATAAAGAAAGAAACAACGGATTAACAGAAGCATGGCTCGAAAGTAGCTTAAAAATTTCACCAGAAGAACAAATTCAATTCCTGCGTAAAATTATTAATCACAATCTCCCAGTTAAAAACTCAGCCATAGAAAACACCATAGAGAACATGTATCTACAAGATCTGGATAATAGTACAAAACTGTATGGGAAAACTGGTGCAGGATTCACAGCAAATAGAACCTTACAAAACGGATGGTTTGAAGGGTTTATTATAAGCAAATCAGGACATAAATATGTTTTTGTGTCCGCACTTACAGGAAACTTGGGGTCGAATTTAACATCAAGCATAAAAGCCAAGAAAAATGCGATCACCATTCTAAACACACTAAATTTATAAAAAATCTAATGGCAAAATCGCCCAACCCTTCAATCAAGTCGGGACGGCCAAAAGCAAGCTTTTGGCTCCCCTCGCTGGCGCTCGGCGCCCCTTATTTCAAACGTTAGACGGCAAAGTCACAGACCGCGGGATCTCTTATGACCAACTACTTTGATAGCCCCTTCAAAGGCAAGCTGCTTTCTGAGCAAGTGAAGAACCCCAATATCAAAGTTGGGCGGTACAGCTATTACTCTGGCTACTATCATGGGCACTCATTCGATGACTGCGCACGGTATCTGTTTCCGGACCGTGATGACGTTGATAAGTTGATCATCGGTAGTTTCTGCTCTATCGGGAGTGGGGCTTCCTTTATCATGGCTGGCAATCAGGGGCATCGGTACGACTGGGCATCATCTTTCCCGTTCTTTTATATGCAGGAAGAACCTGCATTCTCAAGCGCACTCGATGCCTTCCAAAAAGCAGGTAATACTGTCATTGGCAATGACGTTTGGATCGGCTCTGAGGCAATGGTCATGCCCGGAATCAAGATCGGGCACGGTGCGGTGATAGGCAGCCGCTCGTTGGTGACAAAAGATGTGGAGCCTTACGCTATCGTTGGCGGCAATCCCGCTAAGAAGATTAAGAAACGCTTCACCGATGAGGAAATTTCATTGCTTCTGGAGATGGAGTGGTGGAATTGGTCACTGGAGAAGATCAAAGCGGCAATGCCCATGCTGTGCTCGTCTAATATTGTTGGCCTGCACAAGTATTGGCTCGAGTTTGCCGTCTAACAATTCAATCAAGCCGATGCCGCTTCGCGGCACGGCTTATTTCAGGCGTTATGCAGCCAAATCCCAACAATTAAGGGTCTTAAAATGGTAAAAGATTGGATTCCCATCTCTCATGATAATTACAAGCAGGTGCAAGGACCGTTCTATCATGGAACCAAAGCCAATTTGGCGATTGGTGACTTGCTAACCACAGGGTTCATCTCTCATTTCGAGGACGGTCGTATTCTTAAGCACATCTACTTTTCAGCCTTGATGGAGCCAGCAGTTTGGGGAGCTGAACTTGCTATGTCACTGTCTGGCCTCGAGGGTCGCGGCTACATATACATAGTTGAGCCAACAGGACCGTTCGAAGACGATCCGAATCTTACGAACAAAAGATTTCCCGGTAATCCAACACAGTCCTATAGAACCTGCGAACCCTTGAGAATTGTTGGCGTTGTTGAAGACTGGGAGGGGCATCCTGTTGAATTAATAAGGGGAATGTTGGATTCGTTGGAGGACTTAAAGCGCCGTGGTTTACACGTCATTGAAGACTAGTCCTTTGCATAACAAAGCCATCAAACCGGACGCCAGAGATTCCGCGCCTGTTGCGCATGGCTTCGCCATTTTATGCGCAATAGGCGCGCCACCCTGTCGCCGTTTATGGCGGCGTTAGATGCACTAAGCACATAATTGCTCACAGCCAAACTATCAGGTCAAGTCTGCTTTTATTATTTTTAAGCGTGCATAATAAGCCCTACACAAATTGGGAGATATATCATGAAAGGCTGGCTTTTTCTTGTTATCGCAATAGTTGGCGAAGTAATCGCAACATCCGCATTAAAATCTAGCGAGGGCTTTACTAAGCTTGCCCCTTCCGCCGTTGTCATAATCGGTTATGGCATCGCATTTTATTTTCTTTCTCTGGTTCTGAAATCCATCCCTGTCGGTGTTGCTTATGCAGTCTGGTCGGGACTCGGCGTCGTCATAATTACAGCCATTGCCTGGTTGCTTCATGGGCAAAAGCTTGATGCGTGGGGCTTTGTAGGTATGGGGCTCATAATTGCTGCCTTTTTGCTCGCCCGATCCCCATCGTGGAAGTCGCTGCGGAGGCCGACGCCATGGTGACGGTGTTCGGCATTCTGAATCTCACCGAGGACTCCTTCTTCGATGAGAGCCGGCGGCTAGACCCCGCCGGCGCTGTCACCGCGGCGATCGAAATGCTGCGAGTCGGATCAGACGTCGTGGATGTCGGACCGGCCGCCAGCCATCCGGACGCGAGGCCTGTATCGCCGGCCGATGAGATCAGACGTATTGCGCCGCTCTTAGACGCCCTGTCCGATCAGATGCACCGTGTTTCAATCGACAGCTTCCAACCGGAAACCCAGCGCTATGCGCTCAAGCGCGGCGTGGGCTACCTGAACGATATCCAAGGATTTCCTGACCCTGCGCTCTATCCCGATATTGCTGAGGCGGACTGCAGGCTGGTGGTTATGCACTCAGCGCAGCGGGATGGCATCGCCACCCGCACCGGTCACCTTCGACCCGAAGACGCGCTCGACGAGATTGTGCGGTTCTTCGAGGCGCGGGTTTCCGCCTTGCGACGGAGCGGGGTCGCTGCCGACCGGCTCATCCTCGATCCGGGGATGGGATTTTTCTTGAGCCCCGCACCGGAAACATCGCTGCACGTGCTGTCGAACCTTCAAAAGCTGAAGTCGGCGTTGGGGCTTCCGCTATTGGTCTCGGTGTCGCGGAAATCCTTCTTGGGCGCCACCGTTGGCCTTCCTGTAAAGGATCTGGGTCCAGCGAGCCTTGCGGCGGAACTTCACGCGATCGGCAATGGCGCTGACTACGTCCGCACCCACGCGCCTGGAGATCTGCGAAGCGCAATCACCTTCTCGGAAACCCTCGCGAAATTTCGCAGTCGCGACGCCAGAGACCGAGGGTTAGATCATGCCTAGCATTCACCTTCCGGCCGCCCGCTAGCGGACCCTGGTCAGGTTCCGCGAAGGTGGGCGCAGACATGCTGGGCTCGTCAGGATCAAACTGCACTATGAGGCGGCGGTTCATACCGCGCCAGGGGAGCGAATGGACAGCGAGGAGCCTCCGAACGTTCGGGTCGCCTGCTCGGGTGATATCGACGAGGTTGTGCGGCTGATGCACGACGCTGCGGCGTGGATGTCCGCCAAGGGAACGCCCGCCTGGGACGTCGCGCGGATCGACCGGACATTCGCGGAGACCTTCGTCCTGAGATCCGAGCTCCTAGTCGCGAGTTGCAGCGACGGCATCGTCGGCTGTTGCACCTTGTCGGCCGAGGATCCCGAGTTCTGGCCCGACGCCCTCAAGGGGGAGGCCGCATATCTGCACAAGCTCGCGGTGCGACGGACACATGCGGGCCGGGGTGTCAGCTCCGCGCTGATCGAGGCTTGCCGCCATGCCGCGCGAACGCAGGGGTGCGCCAAGCTGCGGCTCGACTGCCACCCGAACCTGCGTGGCCTATACGAGCGGCTCGGATTCACCCACGTCGACACTTTCAATCCCGGCTGGGATCCAACCTTCATCGCAGAACGCCTAGAACTCGAAATCTAACGTCCGTTCGGGGGCACTGTTGCAAATAGTCGGTGGTGATAAACTTATCATCCCCTTTTGCTGATGGAGCTGCACATGAACCCATTCAAAGGCCGGCATTTTCAGCGTGACATCATTCTGTGGGCCGTACGCTGGTACTGCAAATACGGCATCAGTTACCGTGAGCTGCAGGAGATGCTGGCTGAACGCGGAGTGAATGTCGATCACTCCACGATTTACCGCTGGGTTCAGCGTTATGCGCCTGAAATGGAAAAACGGCTGCGCTGGTACTGGCGTAACCCTTCCGATCTTTGCCCGTGGCACATGGATGAAACCTACGTGAAGGTCAATGGCCGCTGGGCGTATCTGTACCGGGCCGTCGACAGCCGGGGCCGCACTGTCGATTTTTATCTCTCCTCCCGTCGTAACAGCAAAGCTGCATACCGGTTTCTGGGTAAAATCCTCAACAACGTGAAGAAGTGGCAGATCCCGCGATTCATCAACACGGATAAAGCGCCCGCCTATGGTCGCGCGCTTGCTCTGCTCAAACGCGAAGGCCGGTGCCCGTCTGACGTTGAACACCGACAGATTAAGTACCGGAACAACGTGATTGAATGCGATCATGGCAAACTGAAACGGATAATCGGCGCCACGCTGGGATTTAAATCCATGAAGACGGCTTACGCCACCATCAAAGGTATTGAGGTGATGCGTGCACTACGCAAAGGCCAGGCCTCAGCATTTTATTATGGTGATCCCCTGGGCGAAATGCGCCTGGTAAGCAGAGTTTTTGAAATGTAAGGCCTTTGAATAAGACAAAAGGCTGCCTCATCGCTAACTTTGCAACAGTGCCGCGCGACGAGCAGCAGCACCAGGAGCAGAAGCACGTCGAGAAAAAGCAACAGCAGATCGAGCAGCGCCCACGGCGGGCCGCTCGCATCGGATAAGTCGAAAAATCCGGCTAAAGTGGCCGAGCTGCACATCAGGCCGCGCGGTTTTCCTCCCTGATCGCCGGCGCGGTTTCTTCCTCCCTGAACCGCATGCAGACTTGCCGCCTCGGACACCCCGAGGCGGTTTTTTTTCGCCTCGCTCGAGCATCGCCGCATCCGACGATGCCGAGACGACCAGGCCGCGCACGTCGAGCTGCAGCATCGCCATTGCCGACGATGGCACCAGGTCGCCGGCGGTGGCCACCGACCTCGAGCTCGCATCGCCACATCCGACGATGCGCGCCGGCGTCGACCATCGCCAGGTCTGACGATGGCGGCCGCCCTGCCCTGGATCTCGCATCGCCATTTCTGGCGATGAGATCCACGGAGCGGCCATTTAGACCCGCCAATAACGACCCGGCCAAGATAAATCGCATGACGGCCTTTTTGGCCGGGGGTAGCATGACCGGACACTTTGCGTATGCCCAAAGGAGCCCGCAAGTATGCGCAGGACGAAGCCAGTAGCCGCGCCGATGGTGGCGCGGGTCTATCTGCGCGTCAGCACCGACGCGCAGGACTTGGAACGCCAAGAGGCGATCACTACGGCCGCGAAGGCCGCCGGCTACTACGTCGCCGGCATCTACCGTGAGAAGGCATCCGGCGCACGCGCCGACCGGCCTGAGCTGCTGCGCATGATCGGCGACCTACAGCCCGGCGAGGTGGTCATTGCCGAGAAGATCGACCGCATCAGCCGCCTACCTTTGCCCGAGGCCGAGCGCCTGGTGGCCTCGATACAGGCCAAAGGCGCAAGCCTGGCCGTCCCTGGCGTGGTCGATCTATCCGACCTGGCGGCCGAGGCCCAGGGCGTCGCCAAGATCGTGCTGGAAGCCGTGCAGATCATGCTTTTTCGCCTGGCCTTGCAGATGGCCCGCGACGACTACGAGGACAGGCGCGAACGCCAGCGCCAAGGCATTGAGTTGGCCCGCCAGGCCGGGCGGTACAAGGGCCGCCGTGCTGATCCGAAGCGCCGCGCCCAAGTTGTCGCGCTGCGCAAGTCCGGCTACAGCATCAACAAGACCGCCGAGCTGGCCGGGTACAGTGCGGCCCAGGTGAAACGGATATGGGCCGAGGTCAGCCAGGCCGAAGCGAAGCAGCACGGCGCGTTCGTGGAGGACGCATTGACGGAAGCCGATGCCCTGGCCGCTGTCGGCCAGGATGAGCGCCAGGAGGAAAGGGCATGAAGAAGCCGAACCAAGACGACGAGCCGTTTTTCATCACCGAGGAGATTGCGGCCGAAATGATCGCCGGCGGCTATGAGTTCGAGCTGCCGCCCATTCCTTGCACCATCCGCCTACGCGACGTGCTGGAGCGCATGACCGATGCTGAGCTAGCATTGCAGCCGGGCGAGATCGCCGACCAGGAGCGTGAACGCTGCCGGCGCAAGCCGTGTTCAACCTCATGATCTGGTCATGGTATTTTTCATGGCACTGAGCCTGATAGTTCTTGCAAATTGTTGTCACTAAAGGGTTTTGTGTGCTTGTTTACAATCGAGTGGGTATCGGAGACGAAGAAGGACAAGGTACATGCTGACCGATACCAAGCTGCGCAATCTCAAGCCCAGGGACAAACTCTACAAAGTGAATGACCGGGAAGGTCTCTATGTGGGGGTCGCCTCAGAAAACGGAATCTATGGTCACTCCCGTTTTTGCAACACCGATTTTGACGACAAGTTGGCTTGCTTGAATCTATCCGGCGTCTGAATGGGATTTTATTCCCGCGCCTCGATGAGTTCCGCGCCTGATGAACCTCCAGAAAATATACGGCTTCAATGAGCCTTTCCGTTTTACAGGTTCCTCAACAGGCCGGTGGGCCGTTAGTATCATCAATATCAGTATTCGCAAAACCAGATGAATGATTGTTTAAACTGGTGTATTTCTGCCTTTATGCTTCGTAAGTTTGCTGTCGCGCCGTCAGTGCCCAGGCTATTCTGGCCAGCTTGTTTGCCAGAGCACAGGTGACGACAAAGTTGCTTTTCCGACACAACAACTCCCTGACCCAGTCGGCCAACTTGCCAGACTGGTGTTCCAGTTTTTGTATGAATACCCTGGCACACTGAACCAACAAAGTTCGGATCTTTTTGTTGCCCCGCTTGCTAATCCCTAACAATGTCGTCCGACCTCCCGTGCTGTACTGTCGGGGTACCAGCCCTGTTGCCGCCGCAAAGTCACGGCTGCTGGCGTACTGCTTCCCGTCGCCAATCTCAGTTGAAATAGTACTGGCAGTCAGCGTTCCAACGCAGGGAATACTCAGCAAGCGCTGTCCAACCTCATCTTCGTCCAACTTTCGTTTCAACTGAGATTCCAGATCTTTAATCTGCTCAACAAGATAGTGATAATGCTGTTGTAATTTCAGCAGTAACTGGCTGAGATAAAGAGGCAAACTACTGTCCTCAAGAAGGGTACTCAGTCGACTAATAACGGCAGCACCTCGCGGAACGCTGATACCAAATTCCAGCAGAAAAGCATGCATCTGATTAGTTGTTTTCACCTTATCCTGAACCAGGGATTCACGGACACGATGCAGAGCTCGCATTGCCTGCTGAGATTCGGTTCTGGGCTGCACGAAACGCATAGATGGACGTGATGCTGCTTCACAGATAGCTTCAGCATCAACGAAGTCATTTTTGTTGCTTTTAACGAATGGGCGGACAAATTGCGGTGATATCAGCTTTGGAAAATGCCCTAACTCTTCCAGCTTGCGTGCCATAAAGTGAGAACCGCCACAGGCTTCCATCGCGATGGTTGTTGCCGGGCATGTCGCCAGAAATTCGATTAGCTTTGGTCGGGTGAATTTTTTACGGTAAACGGCCTTCCCACGATGATCCTGACAATGAATATGGAAAGAGTTCTTACCCAGATCGATACCAATAAGCGCAATGTTTTCCATGATGGTTCTCCGAATGAAAGCCTGTCCTCAGCATAGTACTGGGAAGGAGGGAGTGACCATCTCATTAAATAAAGCACGCTAAGCCGGTTGCAGCGGTCGTAGCGGCCTGAACTTGCCCGCGCCGATCTTGGCGCTGCTGCGCCAGAGGTAATCGCCGGTGAGGTTGATGTGCTCCCAACCGAGCGGCGACAGGTACTGCAACAGCGCGTCATCAATGGCATGGCCGTTGCCACGCAGCGCGTGCGCAGCCCGTTCCAGATAGACCGTGTTCCACAACACGACGGCAGCCGTTACCAGATTGAGGCCGCTAGCCCGGTAGCGCTGCTGCTCGAAACTGCGGTCGCGGATTTCACCCAGGCGGTTGAAAAACACTGCCCTGGCCAGCGCATTGCGCGCCTCGCCCTTGTTCAGGCCGGCATGCACGCGGCGGCGCAGTTCCACGCTTTGCAGCCAGTCCAGGATGAACAGCGTGCGCTCGATGCGGCCCAGCTCGCGGAGCGCCACGGCCAGGCCGTTCTGGCGTGGGTAGCTGCCGAGCTTTCGGAGCATCAGGGAGGCCGTCACCGTGCCCTGCTTGATCGAGGTGGCCAGCCGCAGGATTTCGTCCCAATGGGCGCGGACGTGCTTGATGTTGAGCGTGCCGCCGATCATGGGTTTCAGCGCGTCATAGGCGGCGTCGCCCTTCGGGATGTAGAGCTTGGTGTCGCCCAGGTCGCGGATGCGCGGCGCGAAGCGGAAGCCCAGGAGGTGCATCAGGGCGAAGACGTGATCGGTGAAGCCCGCCGTGTCGGTGTAATGCTCCTCGATCCGCAAGTCGGACTCGTGGTACAGCAGGCCGTCGAGCACGTAGGTCGAATCGCGCACGCCGACGTTCACGACCTTGGTGTGAAATGGCGCGTACTGGTCAGAAATGTGGGTGTAGAACGTCCGCCCTGGGCTGCTCCCGTATTTCGGGTTGATGTGGCCGGTGCTCTCGGCCTTGCTGCCGGTGCGGAAGTTCTGGCCGTCCGACGATGAGGTGGTGCCGTCGCCCCAGTGCTCGGCGAAGGGATGGCGGAACTGTGCGTTGACCAGATCGGCCAGCGCCGCCCCGTAGGTTTCGTCGCGGATGTGCCAGGCTTGCAGCCAAGCCAGCTTGGCGTAGGTCGTGCCGGGGCAAGACTCCGCCATCTTGGTCAGGCCCAGGTTGATCGCGTCGGCGAGGATCGTGGTCAGCAACAGGTTCTTGTCTTTGGCCGGGTCGCCCGATTTCAGATGCGCGAAATGCCGAGTGAAGCCCGTCCATTCGTCCACCTCCAGCAGCAGTTCGGTGATCTTGACGTGCGGCAGGATCATTGCCGTCTGGTCGATCAGCGCTTGGGCGGTGTCGGGTACCGCCGCGTCGAGCGGCGTGATCTTCAAGCCTGACTCGGTGATGATGGCGTCCGGCAGCTCGTTGGCCGTCGCCATACGGTTGACGGTGGCAAGCTGTGTTTCCAGCAGCGTCAGCCGGTCGTTCAGGTACCGGTTGCAGTCGGTGGCCACGGCCAGCGGCAATTCGCTGGCCTGCTTGAGGCTGGCGAATTTCGCGGGCGGCACCAGGTAGTCCTCGAAGTCCTTGAACTGGCGCGACCCCTGCACCCAGATGTCGCCGGAACGCAACGCGTTCTTCATCTCCGACAGCGCGCACAGTTCGTAGTAGCGCCGGTCGATGCCGGTGTCGGTCATGACCAGCTTCTGCCAGCGCGGCTTGATGAACTCGGTCGGCGCGTCGGCGGGCACCTTGCGGGCGTTGTCGCTGTTCATGCCGCGCAGCACCTCGATGGCGTCGAGCACGTCCTTCGCGGCGGGAGCGGCCCGCAGCTTGAGCACGGCAAGGAATTCCGGCGCGTAGCGGCGCAGCGTGGCGTAGCTTTCGCCGATGCGGTGCAGGAAATCGAAGTCCTCGGGCTGCGCAAGCTTCTGCGCTTCGGTGACGCTCTCGGCGAAGGCATCCCAGGACATGACGGCCTCGATGGCGGCGAACGGATCGCGGCCCGCCTGCTTGGCCTCGATCAGCGCCTGGCCGATGCGGCCGAACAGCCGCACCTTGGCGTTGATCGCCTTGCCGGACGCCTGGAATTGCTGCTGATGCTTGTTCTTGGCGGCGTTGAACAGCTTGCCCAGGATGCGGTCGTGCAGGTCGATGATTTCGTCGGTGACGGTGGCCATGCCCTCGATGGCAAGCGCCACCAGGGTGGCATAGCGTCGCTGCGCCTCGAACTTGGCCAGGTCGGCGGGCGTCATCTGGCCACCCTCACGGGCGATCTTGAGCAGGCGGTTCTGGTGCACCGACCGCTCGATGCCAGAAGGCAGGTCGAGCGCCTGCCACGCTTTGAGGCGTTCGATGTGTTCCAGCATGTGCCGCGAATTCGGTTTGACGGGCGATTGGCGCAGCCAGGCCAGCCAGGTCGTTTTGCCGTTGTCCCGACGCTTGAGCAGATCGTCGAGGCGGCGGCGATGCGCGTCCGACAGCGGTTCGGCCAAGGCATCGTAGATGCGCCGGTTGGCGCGGGTGATTGCTTCGGCGCTCGCCCGCTCGACGGCGTTGAGGGCAGGCAGAATGACCGACTGCTGCCGCAGGTGCTCGATCAAGGTGCTGGCCAGCACGATGCCCTTGTCGGTCTGCAAGGCCATCTCGGTCAGCAACTGGACGGCCTGCCGGTAGTGGCCCATGGTAAAGGGCTGGAAGCCGAACACCGTTTGCAGTTCGACCAGGTGCTCGCGCCGGGTCTGCTCCCGCTGCCCGTATTCGTCCCAGCTTTCGACGCTGACCTTGAGCTGGTCGGCGACCAGTTTCAACAAGGGCGGAAACGGCGGCTCATCGACGCCCAGGATGACACCAGGAAAGCGCAGGTAACAGAGCTGCACGGCGAAGCCCAGCCGGTTGGCCGGGCCGCGCCGCTGCCGGATGATGGAGAGGTCGGTTTCGCTGAACGTGTAGTGACGGATCAACTCATCCTTGGTGTCCGGCAACGCCAGCAGGCTTTCGCGCTCGGCGGCGGACAGGATTGAACGACGTGGCATATTTACTGATCCGTTCTCAAGTATTGATACAGGGTTTCGCGACTGATTCCGAATTCACGAGCCAGCTTGGCACTGTTGCAAAGTTAGCGATGAGGCAGCCTTTTGTCTTATTCAAAGGCCTTACATTTCAAAAACTCTGCTTACCAGGCGCATTTCGCCCAGGGGATCACCATAATAAAATGCTGAGGCCTGGCCTTTGCGTAGTGCACGCATCACCTCAATACCTTTGATGGTGGCGTAAGCCGTCTTCATGGATTTAAATCCCAGCGTGGCGCCGATTATCCGTTTCAGTTTGCCATGATCGCATTCAATCACGTTGTTCCGGTACTTAATCTGTCGGTGTTCAACGTCAGACGGGCACCGGCCTTCGCGTTTGAGCAGAGCAAGCGCGCGACCATAGGCGGGCGCTTTATCCGTGTTGATGAATCGCGGGATCTGCCACTTCTTCACGTTGTTGAGGATTTTACCCAGAAACCGGTATGCAGCTTTGCTGTTACGACGGGAGGAGAGATAAAAATCGACAGTGCGGCCCCGGCTGTCGACGGCCCGGTACAGATACGCCCAGCGGCCATTGACCTTCACGTAGGTTTCATCCATGTGCCACGGGCAAAGATCGGAAGGGTTACGCCAGTACCAGCGCAGCCGTTTTTCCATTTCAGGCGCATAACGCTGAACCCAGCGGTAAATCGTGGAGTGATCGACATTCACTCCGCGTTCAGCCAGCATCTCCTGCAGCTCACGGTAACTGATGCCGTATTTGCAGTACCAGCGTACGGCCCACAGAATGATGTCACGCTGAAAATGCCGGCCTTTGAATGGGTTCATGTGCAGCTCCATCAGCAAAAGGGGATGATAAGTTTATCACCACCGACTATTTGCAACAGTGCCAATTTACGTCTTTGAATGTACCATTCGAGCTCCTCCGCTTTAATGGTATCCATGCACAGGAAACCCAGCTCAGCATCATTCCGGGTGGACTGCCGAAACAGAGATAAATTCACCTTACAATTGAAGTCTCGATCCGTTGAGTATCGTTTGACGGTTACGTTGACACATACATCTTCACCCTGTCGGAATGCAATAACCGGCTCATAGTTTTTATGGGTTCTCCCAAGCCATTTATAGCCAGAGTAGCTATTGTCTTCCTGCACTGCTCCTGGTGCTGTCACTGGGTTCATCAACGAATCCCAGTTGCACATTACCCGGGATCCGGACTGAAGGCATGAATTTGCCTGTTCGAGATAACTTTGCAGGGACGGCCGTGTCTCAGCCATACCCAAAAGGCCAGAACCGTCTTTGTCGTGCAGAAACTGGAAGTACCGTTCCTGGAACTCAAGGCTCAGAAAACTGTAAGGGGTATTGGTGTCATAGAAATCACCAAATAGTTTGAGCCGGTGATCGAGGCCGCAGATAAGGATCAGGAAACGACGGTAGTGAAGTGCCATAAGATCATGCTGCTTCAGTCGGTCGGTATAACTGACGTCCTCAAACTTTATGGTGCTGCCATCAATCCCCTGGAAATGTGCTTCCTGTTCGCTGGCGGAAGGGAATAGCTGCGAAGCCCCAAGATGGCTTTCTACCGAAGAGTAAACCTGATGAATATTTTGACCGTCCCGGATCAGAAGGAATACAACTCGGTTCCTGTCATTGCGGACATGATTTTCCCAAGGATCGCGGTAATCGATATAACGTCGTGTTGTGGCCATACATACGATGGAACGTTCGGACGGAAAAATCTGCTCCACCAGCCCGGGGCTGGTTCGTAAAGTTTCATGAAATTTTTCCATATCAGAGAAGTCGAACCAGCTATCGAGATCGCACCATACGGCCAGCTCTTCATCCACCATCAGCTTTGCCTGAACGACCTGGAGCGGGAGGTGTGATGGAGCGGATTCACCCTTCACGATATTCACTACCTCAACGTCTTTGCCGGTATACAGTTCCAGACTGCCAACGCCATCGTGGATTTTCTTCACATATTCCATGGCTTCTTCTGTAGTGGCCAGACTTGCCGCTGCAACTTCCTCGAAATAGGGCAGCATTCTTTTGCTGGCATTAGCGATTGCCTGCGTTCGTTGTGTGATGATTTTGCTGATAGCTGTGCTGATCTGCCCTTCTTTTAAGGCCGCTTCTCTGATTTGTTCAATGCGGGTATCTGAAATACCAGAGGACAGAGCATTTTGAACTGATCCAATTGCCAGTGAGGTTACCGCCTGCTGCTCTTGTGGGGGCACTAACGCAACGCTAAGGCCCGTCACAGGGTTTTCACGGTCATCTGTACCTAATTGCTCAATCGCAAGGTCACGGAGCCCCTGAGCATCGCTCACGAGGGCTGTAAGCGATGCCTGTAGGCTATTCACTTCTTCCTGAGCTTGTCTGAGTTCAGCATCCCGGATTACCTTATGGTCGGGTTCAAATACAAAACTGGACAGAAAATCCTTAACCAGGAAGCGATGCTCTCGCATTTCTTTGCCACGTTCCCTACGGTTGCCGCTGCTGTCTTCAGTGACAATAGCAACAGTCTGACCGTAAACGCGGGGATGGGCGCGTAGAATTACTGTGTGCAGCTTATCTTCAACGTAACGCAAAGACGTAATGAGCAGCGTATCCCCTGCCACAATACCCTCTTCAGGGATGCTGTCAGTGGACGTCCAGTACTGACCCGCCAGCAAAGAATGAAATCGCTCTAAACGGTCAATGTTATTTTTGCTGACCAGGTCACCCATATACCTTTCCTTCCAGATTCGTATGTTAGGTGAATCATACCAGATTGCACTTACCGTCTAATAACTCAAAAAACACCAACTTCGGCATTCACTAGAAATGAATCCGTCCACTATTATTCATTAATTAAATAGATTCTTAGATATGAATAGCGCATTGCTTTTAAAGCAGGTTTCGCAAAGGGTTAAAAAAGGCTTCTTAAGTGAAGCCTTTAATAATAAATGCTACTTATCTTCAGAGGGATACATTTCCCAGTATTTATTACGTACATTAACAAGGCAATGGTCTGCTGTTTCTGAAGCGCCTTTGTCGCGGTTTACAAAGGCTTCTGCAACTTCATCCAACTTATCCGGTACCGTATTTAATGGTAATGCCTGCTTCAGGTTGGTGGTTACCAGTTCCTTTGCTTTATCATGATTAAGTTCAGTTCGGATGCTTGCATCTTTACACATCTCATCAACCTTACCATCAAGAATAATGTTTGGGATAGGTTCGTTTTCAACTTTATGTGTAGTATTAGCAGAGGAGCCAAAAGCGACTGACATCATCGCACACAGCAGAATATTTTTTAATTTCATAGTTCACTCCATTATGACTATTGATATCTACTTATGAAGTATTAGTTATATCATGTTTGCCGTCAAAACATAGAACCCACTGTTTTGACTTTAAACATATCATGCTACAACGTTTTTTTGCACGTGACTTTAGTAGGCATGATTTATGAGGTTTCAGCAGGACGTCAGATTGTTGTCGATCCAGTATTGATGCAAGCCTACCGTCCATTTCTTCGATAAGGCCGAAAGTAAAAGCGCTAAACCACAGCAGTTACCAGGAGTAAAAATTCGTATGGGATCTGGAGAACCGACTTTAACACTCATAATGAACTCCAGAATGTTGCCATGGCATAGACTATTTCTAAGCCTGACGATATCTGCTTCAGGTTTTTTACCAGCGTCTATCTTTGCCAACATATTCTTCTCGGCTGGAAATGACAGTAATTCTATCGGCATCCCTTCCTGCTTAGCCTTTCGCATTAAAGCGTTACTCATTACTGACGTACCATCTAAGTCCACCAGTACAGGAACTGACTGCTGAACGTTAACAGTTGATTTCAACTTCAGCGTAACCCTGAGTGATGTTTCGATCCCATTTAGAAAGCTCGTACAGGCCGGTAACCATAGACCGTGATGCAGCGCCTCGGTTGCTTGTTTAAAAAACCAGTCAATCACGGGGACAGTGCAATGCTCATAATAGTGATTTACCTCGCTGAACCTTGCCATATAAGCATCGTACTCAGCCTGGTCTTCAGGAGATAAAAAATTTGGTGGGAGGGGCATCAGAATCCTTTCATCCTTGCTTGTACACCTTCTTCGCAGGCCAGCTCGCCATTATCGGTAAAAGATGGTTTTTGGAGTTTATGATGAAGCTTAATTTGTCGCCAGGCTCGATAGCGTTACCGGAGAGATTTGATCTTTTCTCTGCAACTCGCAATACTGTTTATACATACAGTATAAAAATTCGAGAGTAGCTATGTCTGTTATCCTTGAGCACATTAGCAACAAGCCTTACGAAATGGCACCTTTTTTCAGTGATTTACTGAGCTGTGGAGTGATGAGTCCGTGCGCCGGGCATGAAGATAATGAATTAAATTTGCATGAATATGTAGTCCGTAACCGCCCCTCAACCTTTTTTGTCAGGGCGGCGGGCCTCAGTATGATCAATGCCGGTATCAATGATGGAGCAATACTGGTTGTGGATCGCTCTTTAACAGCACGACACGGCTCTATCGTCGTTGCGCTGGTGGATGGAGAGTTTACGGTAAAAATCTTACACACGTATCCTGAGCTGCTTTTGATGCCTTCTAATCCAGCCTGTAAGCCGATACGTGTAAATCCCGAATCCCTTGAGATATGGGGCGTCGTCACCTTTGCACTGAATCAGTTCAGCCATGTACATGCACGTTGATATTAACGGAGCCTATGCGGCATTTGAGTGTGCGATGGATCCCAAGCTGTCAAAAAAGTGCCGGTGTCAATTCTTTCGCGCAAATCAAGAAGGACTTGAAACCGTATATGGGACAGTAGGTTAGCTCCTTTCGGGGCCGCTTAGAAGAAGAGCGGCGTTGTCGGCTAGGAGCGACATAGGAGCGTTGGGAGAGAAAGCCGCATCGCACTGTGTAGTGCTGGATTGCCGAGGAACGGCGGGCCTGTCGCATCATCATAGCCCAACAGGCTCGGCGGCATCCAGAATGAAGAACGCGCAGCCTGGGCTGCGCGTTCGATGGATGCCGTTGAATAGCATGCGGTGCAATCATGGCGGCTTCGGTGGTGTGCTGCGGGTCGCCGTGCCCTTCCTGAATCCTCGATCCCCCGCCATGAACGCTTCCAGCATATGCGGGATCAGCGTCGCCGCATCAACGGCCTCGCCATACGCCTGCGCGTGTAGCGCGGCGTAGCGGTCGAGGTCGACTTTCAAGCTGGTCGGGCAAACGAAAGTCAGCTTGGTGCTCTCGGTCTTCGGCAGCGGGCCGAGCCGCAGCTTCTTGGTCGTGCTCATCGTGAAGTCCCCCGGTTGAAGAACAGCGGCTGGTACGGCCGCAGCACCAGATCCCGGTTGACGATGATGCGAACCGGCAGGCCCGGCCGTTGCGTTAAGGTCGGCTGGATGTTGAGGTTGCGCCGGGTCATCTCCTGGCCGACCTGATTGATGCTGTCCTGCGCGCTGTCGCGCCCAGCGATGATGACGCGATCACCATCCTGCCGGTTCTCCGGCGCGGCCAGCTCGGCACCGACGCCCAGCAGCGTGGTGAGTGCCGCACCGGCAAAGATGCGGCCCCAGTGGTAGTCCACATCGTCCTCCAGCCCGGCATAGCCGGCTGGGTCGGTGCCGGCCAGGTTGTCGAGCGTGAGCGAAGACGTGTCCGGCAGGATGATCCGGTTCCAGACGACTTGAACGCGGCTCTGCCCGTAGCTGACCTGGCTGTTGTATTTGCCCAGGATGCGCGAACCCTGCGGAATCAGCAGGAAGCGCCCGGTGGCTGTGTCATAGACCGGCTCCGTCACCGTGGCGATCACGTCGCCGGGCAAGTCCGACTTGATGCCCGTCACCAAGGCACCTGCGACCACTGTTCCGGCCATAACCTGATACGGCGAAATTGGCAGAGTCAGATTGCCGGAATTACGGGTTTCAGTGGGGCCAGCTTTCATGAAAGCCTCTTTCTGGTCTTGCCGGTTTTGCACCGCTGTCGGGTCAGCAGGTTGGGCCGCCGTGGAGGCCGGCCCGGCCGCCAGCGGGTCAAACGCCGCATTGGCGGCGAAGCCCGGCGCAGCGGCCACCTGTGTCTGCGCTACCGGCGCCGCATTCTGCCCACCCGAGCGGAAGAACACGGACGAGGCCGCGGCCGCCTCGGCTTCTTTTCGCAGGGCATCGTTCGGGTCGTGACCGGGGGCCGCGTAGGCAGCCGTCGCCGGTTGCTGCGACTTCACGATAGCCGGGCCAAGATCGCCCGGCAGCGGTGGCCCTAGTTCGGGAACGGCAGGCAGCAACGCCGGCGGCAGCTTGGAATAGTCCGTCGGCAGCGCATCCAGTCCTTCCGACTTTGACACGCGATCGACGTTGTAAAGCTCGGTCTGCTCGCCTGTGCTGCGTCGATGAGGTTGCAGCGACCACATCAGCGCGCCGAGCACGGCGACCGCTAGGACGCCGGCAAGGATGGCCAGCGAGCGCCGGTTCAGGCGTGTGACTGGACGCGGCTGGGCGCGCAGCGCCACTGCCTCCGGCGCCACCTTGTCCGCCTGCGGCGCGGCAAGGTCGGGAGTGTCATCCTGGCTCATGGTCAGTTCCTCCGTGCAACACCATCGGTGCGCTCGATCCGCACCACGTCGCCGCCATCGCCGCCCAGCCGCAGTTCGGCCGCGCCGAACAGGCGATCCACGACGTAGTACGGCGAGCGAAAACGGTAGTTCACCAGTTGCCCGTCGCCCTGCGCGCCGATGACAAACAGCGGCGGCAGCTCGCCCTGGGCGATGCCCGGCGGGAACTGGATATAGACCTTCTCTCCATCATCGAAGGCGCGCAGAGGCTTCCACGGCGGGTTGCTGCCCGATACCGCGTAGCGGAAGCGGATCTTGTCCAGCGACAGGCCCGTATCGACAGGCGTTGTTGCCTGCGCTGCCTGCGCCTGGCGCTGCAACGCGAGCATTCGGTCTTTCGGATAGTCCCAGGACACCGACGCCATCCATGCCCTCTCGGTCGAGGTCAGCTCCAGCAGGTAGGTGCGCCGACTGGTGGTGATGACGAGATTGGTTTTCAGACCGGAGCGGATAGGCTTGACCAGCACATTGACGCGCAGATCGGCCCCGCCGCCGCTGGACGTGTCGCCCACGATCCAGCGCACGGTATCGCCGGCGGCGACCGTTACCAGTTCCTCGCCCGGTTGAAGCGAAACCACCGTCACGCGCCCCGGCGACGCATAGACCTGATAAAGCGCGCCATCGGTGAACGGCCACACCTGAATCGCGTTGACGTAGCCCTCACGGGTAGGCGCGATACGCGCTTCTGCATTGGCACGGGAAACGCGCACCTTTTCGTCGGCCGGCTCCGGCGCAACGGGGGCCTCATCGAGTTCCGGCAGGGGCTTCAACTGCGCCGGCAGCGCCAGCGGTTCAGGGACGGCGACGACTTCGACGGGCTTGGGCGGTTCGGGCAACGGCTGGGCCAGCACCGTCTCGTCGAGCGAGATGGATGGCGGCGGCTTCCCCTGCGAGGCGCAGCCCGCGAGGGCCAGCAGCGTCAAAGGAACAACGTAAAGGCGGAAACGAAGTTTCATGGTTTGGCTCCTTCGGAAGAATCCAGTTCGCGGCTCCATGACAGGCCGTTGACGTAGATACCCAATGGGTTCTTGAGCAGGCGCTGTTCAGTACGCGGGGTTTGCAGGACGGTCGAAAGCACGGCGTTCCAGCGTTCGGTGCCGGCGGGCGCACCGTTGACATAGCGCTGCTCTGTCCAGCGCACGTTGAAAGACGTGTCGCTCGCGCGAACCACGCTGGTGATTTGCACCGTTACCGATTCCTTGCCGATGCGGGCGAATGGGTCATTGGTGCGGGCGTAGTCGTTGAGCACCGCCGCGCCCTTGTCGGTGGTGTAGTCGTAGGCATCGAGCCAGTTCTGCCGCACCACGATGGGGTCGATGGACAGCGAGCGAACCAGCGTCACGAAGCGCGCCAGGTGGTGCGCGATCTGCGCGTCGCCGGGCCGGTACGGCGTGGCGGCCTCTCCCACGGCGCGCACCTGCCCGGCTTGATCGACCTCGATGACATAGGGCGTCACGATGGACTGCGCCGAGCGCCACACCAGGCCGCCGGCCATCAACAGCGCGAGCACTAGGCAGCCGAAGGCCATCAGGCGCCAATTCTTCGCCTGCACGCGGGCGGAGCCGATACGGTCGTCCCACACCTGGGCGGCGGCTTGATACGGGGTGGCAGGCTGCGGCGTATCGGCGTAGCGCACCTGCGGTCGTTTGAATCGCATGGGTGTTCTCCTTGAAGGTTAGGTATCGGAATCCCGCAGGCTCGGGCCTTGCCCGGAGCCGCCGCCGTCGCCGCCGCGCAGCGTGTGGGCGGCAGTGGTCGCGGCATGGGTAGCCTGCTGGCGGCGGTGCATCCGCTTGGCCCAGGCCGGTTGCTCTTGCTTCTGCGAGCCTGCGGTGCCGTCTGCGGTCTGGCCGGGGCCAGCACCGTCGCTGCCGGCTTCTGTGCCGTTCCAGCCAGCGCGGAAGGAGTCGGCCACCTTCTGCCCAACAGCGGAAGCACCAGAGGTGACGCTGCGGCCTGCGGCTTGTGCGCCAGTCTTGGCGACATTGCCGAGGCCAGCCGCCGCGCCCTTGGCACCGCCGCCGGCCGCAGCGGAACCGGCCTGGAACGCCGATCGGGCACTGCCGGCCGCCGAAGTCGCGGCACGCGCACCGGCACCGGCCAGCTTTGCGGCCGCCGGGGCCATTCGTGCCCCGGCCATGACGGCGCCGCCCACGCCCGTTACGGCGGCGCCGATGGCAACGCCGGTGCCGACAGCCCCGACCGCAGCACCAGCCATCGCGCCCGCACCAAGCTGTGGCGCACCGGACACCAGGCCGGTGGCGATACCGGGGCCGAAAATGCCCAGCGCCAGCAGCGCGAGCGAGGCCAGCATCACGACCAGCGCGTGGTCGATGGATGGTTCGTCGGGATGCACCTGGAACTCGGCGAACAGGCCTGAACCGATGCCGACGATGACGGCCAGCACCAAGACCTTGATGCCTGACGACACCACGTTGCCTAGCACCTTTTCCGCGAGGAACGAGGTCTTGTTCCAGAGTGCAAACGGGATCAAGACGAAGCCGGCGAGCGTAGTCAGTTTGAACTCGATCAGCGTGATGAAAAGCTGTACGGCCAGCACGAAGAAGCAGAGGATCACCACCAGCCAGGCGATGAACAGAACCACGATAGGGTCGATGTTCACGAACACCTCGGGGAACCCAGCCATGTCCCCGATCTGTTCCAGAATCGGCGCGGCTGCGTCGATGCCGGTCTTCGCCAGCCGGCCCGGCTGAAGGAAGTTCTCCATCGTGATGGCCGAGCCGGTAGCGGTAATTCCCAAGCCGGCGAACGAGCGGAACACGATGCTCGCCAGCCAGTTGAAGTTGCCGATGATGTAGGCGAACGCGCCGACACAGAGCACCTTGCGCAGCAGCTTGGCGATCACGTCGTCGCCCTGGCCGGTGGCGTGGCTCATGGCCCAATACAGGCCAGCGATCGTCATGTCGATGACGATGAGCGTGGCGGTGAGAAATGCCACTTCGCCCTGCAATAAGCCGAAGCCCGAGTCGATGTAGCGCGAGAACGTATCGAGGAAACGGTCGATGATGGTCACGTCGTTCATGGCGAATCCTCGGGCGGAGTGAGCGGAACGGCGCCCTCTGGCAATTCATCTGCGGGCGTATCGAAGCTCGGCGGAATCGGCGGGAGTTCAGCCAGCGAGTTGTATTCATCCGGCCCGGTATGGCCGGCGAAGAAGCGCCGCCGGAAGGCTTCAGCGGCGGCGCGGCAGGCATCCTCGCCCACGGCCTGCCGGTCGGCCGCGCATTGCCCGCGCAACGCCTTGAGCCGCACCGGATCTGCGGCCAGGGCGTCGGCCAGGTTCTCGGCCGGCTGCTGGCCGCACGCGGTCAGCAGCACGGCCATCAGGACGGAAGCGCATCGCATGGCCGCCTCCGGTCAGTTGTTATAGAAGTTGACGGACTGCGGCGTGTACGGCGTGCCGGTGCCCAGAAAGCGCCGCCGCACTTCGCGGGCGCGCTCCATAGCCGCCGCTTGCCGCGCCAGTTCCAGTGAAGCGGCCCGGTCTTGCGTGATCTGGAGCTGCTGCGCCTGGATCGACTGCTTGGCCTGCAAAGCCAGGAGCTGGTTCGTCGCCTGCATCGCTTGCAGCGCGCCGGTGGCCGACTGGCTCTGGCTCACGAGATCGGCCAGCGCGCTTTCGTCTTGGGCGAGGTTCTGCGACACCTGCGCCTGCATCCGCATCGCGGTGTGCAAGCCGTTCAAGGTGTTCTGCCAGCGTTCGCGGGCGTCCTGTGCCATGCGGTCGCCGCTGATGGTGGCGGCGTACTGTTCCGGGTACAGGCGGGCGAACGTGGCATCCATGCTCTGCACGTCGTAGGCCAAGCCGCGCGCCTCGGCGATCAGGCGCTCGGTGGTGGCGAGCGTCGAGCGCAGGCGGTTGACGATGTTGAAGTCGAGATTTGCCAGGTTCCTGGCCTGGTTCATCAACATCTGCGCCTCGTTCTGAAGCTGGTTGATCTGGTTGTTGATCTGTTCCAGCGTGCGCACGGCGGTCAGCGTGTTCTGCACGAAGTTGGACGGGTCGAACACCGTCAGCGCGGATGCGGGCTGCACGGCCAGCAGCGATACCGACAGCACGGCAGCGAGTGAGACAGAGAGCAAACGGGGCTTGGTCTTCATGGTGAAACCTCCAGCGGTTGAGAAGCGAGAAAGGAAGCTGCCGCCGGAGCGGACGGCAGCAGGTCGGCGGCCCAGCCGAGGCCGCGATGGCGCAGCCACGCGCCGGCGAAGCCGGGAGCGCCGGCCTGCGTCAGCACGCGGTCAATATCGCGTTGGTCTTGAGGGGTGGATGCGCCCGCGAATGCGAGCGCGACAGGCCCCAGGTCGAGGTCGAACAGGCGATTGCCGAGGCGCGACTGGTAGTAGTAATCGCGCTTGGGCTGTGCGGTCGCCACGATCTCAATCTGGCGGCTGTTCAAGCCGAAGCCTTCGTAGATCGTGCGAATCTGCGGCTCGGTGGCCTGCGGGTTAGGTAAGAAGATCCTGCTCGCGCAGCTTTCGATGATGGCTGGCGCGATGGTCGAGTCCTTGATGTCGGCCAGCGACTGCGTGGCAAAGATGACGCTGACGTTCTTTTTTCTGAGCGTCTTGAGCCATTGCCGGATGCGGGCCGCGAAGGACGGCTCATCGAGGAACAGCCACGCTTCATCGAGGATCAGCAGCGTGGGCGCGCCGTCAAAACGTTCGTCGAAGCGGGCGAACAGGTAGCGCAGCACTGCTTGCACGGCGGCGGGGCTGTGCATCAGTTCTTCCATCTCAAAGCCCTGCACGTCGGCCATGCCCAGCCGGTCGTGGTCAGCGTCCAGCAGCTTGCCGTGGGCGCCGCCCAACACATAGGGCGCGAGCGCTTGGCGCAGCGCGTTGGACTGCAATAACACCGACAAGCCGGTCATGGTGCGCTGCTCCACTGGCGCACCGGCAAGGCTTCGCAGCGCCGACCAAATGGCAGCCTTCTCGTCCGGGCCGACCGTCACGCCTTCGTGCAGCAGCCGGCCCTCCACCCATTCGGCGGCCCAGGTGCGGTAGCCCTCGTGGGCTATTCGCGCGAGTGGCTGGAAGGCGATGCCGCCATCGGCACCGAGGTCGTAGTGCTCACCGCCAAGGCCGAGGATGGTGGCGCGCATCGAGCGCCCCATGTCGAAGGCGAAGATCCGCGAGCCGAAGTAGCGCCGGAACTGCATGGCCAATATGGCGAGCAGCACCGACTTGCCCATGCCGGTCGGCCCGGCGACAAGGGTGTGCCCCACGTCGCCGATGTGCGTCACCAGCCGGAACGGCGTCGCGCCATCGGTGCGGGTGACGATCAGCGGCGGGCCATCGAGGTGTTCGTTCTTCTCCGGCCCAGCCCATACCGCTGACATCGGCATCATGTGCGCCAGGTTCAGCGTCGAAACGATGGGCTGACGCACGTTCGCGTATGCGTTGCCGGGGACGGACGACAGCCAGGCATCGACTGCGTTGAGGGTTTCGGGGATGGTCACGAAACCCCGGCCCTGGATGACGCGCTCCACCATGCGCAGCTTCTCGTCGGCCACGGCCGGGTCGGCGTCGAGCACCGTCACCGTGGCGGTGAGGTAGCCGAAGGCGACTTGATCGCTGCCCAGCTCCTGCAAGGCGGCATCGGCGTCGGCGGCCTTGTTGCTGGCATCGGTATCGACCAGCGGGCTTTCCTGCTGAAAGATCGTTTCGCGCAGCAGCGCGATGACGTTCTTGCGCTTGGCGAACCATTGGCGCCGCAAGCGCCCCAATTCCCGTTCCGCCTCGGCTTTGTCCAGGCACAGGAAGCGCGTACTCCAGCGATACGCAAAGCCCAGGCGGTTGAGGTCGTCCAAGATCCCCGGCCAGGTCGAGGTCGGGAAGCCTCGTACCGACACCACGCGCAGGTGCTGATCGCCCAGCATGGGCGCCAGGCCGCCGACCAGCGCGGCATCGGCCAGCAGTGCGTCGATATGGAACGGCACGTCGGGCACGCCGACGCGATAGCGCCGCGTGGAGACTGTGGCATGCAGGTAGGTCAGCGTCTGGCTATCGTCCAGCCAGGCAATCTCCGGCATCACACCATCGAGCAGGTCGAACACGCGATCGGTCTCTGCCACGAAGGAATCAAGCCGACCACGCCAGTCCACACCCTCAGTGGGCCGGTTCTCGTACAGCATCCCAGCCGCACGGGCGCGAGACTCTTGCGGCGGTAGGTGTTGCAACGTGAAGTGATAGACGCTCTCGAAATGGCCATCCGACTCCTCGAACGCCGCGCGTCGCTCCTCATCCACCAGCCAGGACAGTGGTTCGGGAAAGGAGGATTGCGGATAGCTCGATGCCCGCATCCGCTCGGCCTCGATATAGAAGGCCCAGCCAGACCCGGTACGGCGAAGCGCGTTGTTCTGCCGCGCCGACGTGGCAATCAGCTCGCCCTGTGTCGCACTGTCCAAGTCGGGGCCGCGAAACTGGAACGTGCGTTGAAACGAACCATCTTTGTTCAGCACAACGCCCGGCGCGACCAGCCCGGCCCAGGGCAGCCAGTCGGCAAGCAAGGCCGGGCGCTGACGATATTCGGCAAGGTTCAGCATGGCGTCCTCCCCTCACACGTCCAGAAGCGGGCGGTGTTTGATATGCCGCGCGAAGACCTGCATGAACTGCGGATCGACGCGCGCACCCCATACGGCCAGCGAGTGGCCGACGATCCAGAGCACCACGCCGGGAATCCACAGTTGCAGGCCCAGCCCGACGGCGGCGGCTAGCGTGCCGTTGGCAATCGCCACGGTGCGCGGCGCACCGCCCAGCAGGATCGGCTCGGTCAGCGAGCGATGCAGCGGCACTTCAAAGCCCGGAAGATCGGTGGCCTTACTCATACGACGGCCCCTCCGGAGAAGCTGAAGAACGACAGGAAGAACGAGGACGCGGCGAACGCGATGGACAGGCCGAACACGATCTGGATCAGCTTGCGAAAGCCGCCGCTGGTATCACCGAACGCCAGCGCAAGCCCCGTCGAGATGATGATGATCACCGCCACGATCCGGGCGACTGGCCCTTGGATGGATTCGAGGATGGAGGTCAGCGGCCCTTCCCACGGCATCGAGGAACCGGCGGCCTGCGCCGTGCCCGCCAGCAACAGCATCAGCGCGGCCAGCAGCAGCCCTTGCCCTGCGGGACGGGCCAGGTGGCGCAGCCGCGCCATGCTGGACAGGCGAGAAATAGGATTTACGGAAAGACGGAAAGCATCAACGTGCGTCATGGCAGTTCTCCAGGTTGGTCAGGGGTCGAGGAAGGCGCAGCGGCAGCGGCTGCAAGAGGAACCGGCGGCAGCTCGGGAAACGGCGTTTCCAGCGCATCTGTCAGGCGATAGCCCGCACCGTCGAAGCCGACGACACGGGAGATGGTTTCGACGTGACGTTTGCGGCCACGGCCTGCGATGTGAATCACCACGTTGACCGCCTCGGCGATCAGGGCGCGGGGCGGATTCACTGCCACTTCGAGGATCAGTTGCTCCAGACGCAGCAGTGCGCCCAAGGCGGAGCCGGCATGGATGGTGGCAATGCCGCCGGGGTGGCCGGTGCCCCAGACCTTCACCAAGTCCAGGGCTTCGCCGCCACGCACTTCGCCGACGATCACGCGGTCAGGCCGCAGGCGCATCGTGGCCCGCACCAGCTCGGTCATTGTGACGACGCCGGCGCGGGTGCGCAGCGGCACATGGTCGCGGGCCGCGCATTGCAGCTCGATGGTGTCTTCGAGCACCAGCACGCGGTCGCCTGTGGCGGCGATCTCGGCCAGCAGCGCGTTCGCCAGCGTGGTCTTGCCGGTGCTGGTGCCGCCGGCGATCAGGATGTTCTGCCGCTCGCGCACGGCGCGGCGCAGGAACTCGGCCTGCCCGGCGGTCAGGATGCCGTCGGCCACGTAGCGATCCAGGCCGATGATGCTCACGGCCCGCTTGCGTAGCGCGAAGGCTGGCCCCGGGGCGGCCGGAGGCAGGATGCCCTCGAAACGCTCGCCGGTTTCCGGCAACTCGGCGGTCAAGAGCGGCTGGCCGCGATGCACCTCCGCGCCGACATGCGCGGCGACCAGGCGGATGATGCGTTCACCATCGGCCTCGGGCATCTCCACGCCCAGCGGCGAGCGACCCGACGACAGCCGATCCACCCACAGGGTGCGATCGGGGTTGAGCATGATTTCCACAACATCCGGATCTTCGAGCGCAGCGGCGATCAGCGGCCCCATCGCCGTGCGCAGCATCTGGATGCGGCGATCCTGGGACGCCGCGGCGGATGAGCGAGATTCAGGCGGAATCTGCGGAACGGCACTCATGACGCACGCTCTGCAGCTCGCTCATCGGCGGACGCCATCGCTGCTGCGTCATCCATCCGCATCGGATCGGGGTGCAGTTCCTCCACCACGTCGCGCACCAGACTGCGGCCACGCAGCAGGTGGCGACCCAACTGCTCGACGAACTGCTCGAAGCGCGCTTTGCCCTGGGCGCGGGCCGCGTCCTTGTGGGCTTCTGGCACCGGCGTGCTGATGGTCAAGAAATAGCGGATGAACAGCGCCAGCGTTTCGATCTGGATGTTCTGGTCGCGCTCCATGCGTTCGGTCTGCCGCGACAGTCGATCCAGCCGCTTGGCAATGGCGGCCTCACGCTGGTCGCCCGCATCGGGTGACAGCCAGGACGCCAAGGCCGCTGCGACGATGGAGGACTTGGACACGCCTTTCTTGGCGGCAAGTTCATCCAGGCGCTTGGCGTGCTCGGGCTGGATGAAAAGATTGAGGCGGTATTGGCTCATAGGTCGATTCCGTCGTTGGGGTCGAGAGAAGCCAGCCGGGCCGTGCGCTGCATGGCCGGGTCGAGCTGGCCGGGAAGCGGGAGCGCCAGGTCGTCGTCATCGAGCAGCTCCAGGTCGTTCGCACACGCGTCCAACTCGGGCTCGTAGGCGACGGTTTCGGAGAGTTCGAGCTGGCGGCGCGGGCCGCCGTCATCGGTGCCGCCCGGACCATCGGCGGATACCGAGGTCGGCGCCGTAGGTACGGCCGGGATCGCCAAGCCGCTCCAGTCGTCGGGGCGGGCTGGCGGCGCGTCGGCGTACCTCCCGACTGCGAGCACGGGCGGTGGCAGGACGCGATCCTTGAAATTGGCGTCGACGTAGTAACGCAGCTTCTTCGCGCGGATCGGGGCAACGCTGGACACCATGACTACGGCGTCCTCAGGTGGAAGCTGCATCACCTCGCCGGGCGTCAGCAGCGGACGTGCAGTTTCCTGACGCGACACCATCAGGTGCCCCAGCCACGGAGCGAGGCGGTGGCCCGCGTAGTTGCGCTGCGCGCGAAGCTCGGTGGCGGTGCCGAGGGTTTCGGAAATCCTTTTCGCCGTCCTTTCGTCGTTGGTGGCGAAAGTCACCCGGACATGGCAGTTGTCGAGGATGGAATGGTTCTGCCCATACGCCTTGTCGATCTGGTTCAGGCTTTGAGCGATGAGAAAGCTGCGGATGCCGTAGCCGGCCATGAAGGCAAGCGCGGACTCGAAAAAATCGAGGCGACCCAGCGCCGGAAACTCGTCCAGCATCAGCAGCAGCTTGTGCCGGCGCGCGATGCCATCGCTGCCGTCGAGCGATTCGGTCAGCCGCCGCCCGATCTGGTTCAAGATGAGCCGGATCAGCGGCTTGGTGCGGCTTATGTCGGAGGGCGGCACCACCAGATAGAGCGATACCGGGTGCTCGGCGGAAATCAGGTCGGCGATGCGCCAATCGCAGCGCGATGTGACTTCGGCCACGGTCGGGTCGCGGTACAGGCCGAGAAACGACATGGCGGTGGAGAGCACGCCCGATCGCTCGTTGTCCGACTTGTTGAGCACTTCGCGGGCAGCGGATGCGACAACCGGGTGAGGCGCATCGCCCAGGTGCTTCGTCGTCATCATCCGGTGCAGCGTCAGCTCGAACGGACACGCCGGGTCGCTGAGGAAGTTGGCGACGCCGCGCAGCGTCTTGTCCTCGCCTGCGTACAGAACATGCAAGATTGCACCGACCAGTAGCGCGTGGCTGGTCTTCTCCCAATGATTGCGCTTCTCTAACGCACCTTCAGGGTCAACCAGAATGTCGGCGATGTTCTGCACGTCGCGCACTTCATGTGCGCCGCGCCGGACTTCAAGCAGCGGGTTGTAGGCGGCCGACTGCCTATCGGTGGGGTTGAAAAGCAGGCAGTGCGAAAAGCGCGAACGCCAGCCCGCCGTGATCTTCCAGTTCTCTCCCTTAATGTCGTGAATGACGGCGGACGCCGGCCACGAAAGCAACGTAGGCACCACCAAGCCCACGCCCTTGCCCGAGCGCGTGGGTGCGAAGCTCAGGACATGTTCCGGCCCCTCATGTCGGAGGTATTGGTCGTCGTGTTGGCCGAGGAAGACGCCCGCCGGGAGGGTCAGTCCAGCTTTGCGGATGTCGACGGCATCGGCCCAGCGTGCCGAACCATAAGTCGTAACCAGCCGCGACTGCCGAGAACGCCATACCGACATGGCGATGGCGACGAGTAAAGCGAACAAACCGCTACCACCCGCAATCGCACCGCCTGTGTCGAAGACGTGCGGCGCGTAGGCATCAAAGAAGAACCACCATTCGAACAAGCGCCACGGGTGATAAACCGGTACACCTAGAAGATCGAACCAGGGCGATCCGAGGCGTACTTGATAGCCAAGGGTCGCTGCTGTCCATTGTGTGGCGCCCCAGACGCCGGCGATCACGATGCCGATTACCACAGCGATCTGGCCGAACAGAACGTTCGTCCCTTGCATGACCTGTCCTCCGATTTCTCCTGCGCTGGTGTCTCATTGAAAGCGTTGCACAGGGGGTGTCGCAGGCGTCAGGATCGGTTCTGGGCTAGTGCCGGTCAAAGACCGTTCGCAGCACAATGGTCGAGGGAAAAGAAAGAATGAGCGCGGTGGCGAGTCAAAGAAAAGCGCCGCAAGCGAAAGCGCACTGCGGCGCATACAGAGTTCCAAGCAAGTTACCCAAAAAAAGCCGTCAATGGGCCTTGCTTCCACTCATAGGCAATATTTAGATATCATGAAAAACGATGATATTTAAGATTGGAATAAAAATGAAAAATATCAAGAGTATGGATCTCAACTTGCTCAAGGCGCTGGACGCATTGTTAGACGAACGCAATGTGACACGGGCGGCGGCCCGTCTGGGACTAACCCAGCCGGCCTTGAGTGGCATGCTGACGCGGTTGCGCGAGAGCTTCGGTGACCCGCTTTTCGCGCGCTCGCAGCGGGGTATCGTTCCAACGCAGCGGGCGCTGGATCTAGGGATGCCTGTCAAGCAGGTGCTCGCCGAAATCGACGCGCTGCTCCAGCCACCTTCCTTCAATCCGGCCACCGCACAACTGACCTTCTCCATCGCCGCGACGGACTATGCGCTGCGTGCCGTTGCTGTCCCATTTCTATCGGCACTTAAACGGCACGCACCGCGTGTACGAGTCTCATTAGTGCCAGTCGAGAGCGGGCAGCTACAGAACCAGCTTGAGCGCGGTCAGATCGATTTAGCCCTCCTGACGCCAGAGATCACTCCGCCAAATCTGCATGCCCGAGAGCTGTTCAAGGAACACTATGTGTGTGTCCTGCGGGAAGACCATCCTGCGGCTATGGGGCGCAAGCTGACCGTTAAACAGTTCTGTGCTCTCGACCATGCGCTTGTTTCCTACGATGGTGGAGGTTTCCGCGGCGTCACCGACGATGCGCTAGAACAGTTGGGCAAACGACGCAGCGTCACACTGTCGGTCAAGAGCTTTCTGATCTTGCCAGACATCCTGCGTGCCAGTGACATGGTTGCGATCTTGCCGAGCCGCTTGGTCGCCGGTATGGACAAGCTGGCTATCTCCCTGCCGCCGGTGAAGATACCGGGGTTCACCAAGACGGCTGCTTGGCACGAACGCACCCATCACGATCCAGCACATCGCTGGATACGAGCACTGCTGTTCACTTCCTGTGCTAACAACAAGTAGGCAAGATCGCTCCTATCGTCATGCTCAGCACAACTCTACCTCGCACTACAAATAAGCAATCAGTCGGCTCAATTGGAGACGCGCCCTTTCGTAGCGCCGCTGCGAGATAGCCTAGTCGGTGGATGGCAGAACCTAGGCCTTGATATCATATTTTATGATATCAAAAATAGAAACTTAGGATTTCACTTATTGCAGATGGAGGCTCATGATTTGCTCCATGACCACTTGAATGACGCAGCCACCCCTGTTGCGTCATCGACATTTTGTGAAGGAGCTTCGATATGAGCAAGCAACAGAACGCCATCCTCTGGCCCGAAGGCTACACGCCGGGCTTTACTGAGAATTTCGCCTCCAATGAGATCATCGCCGCCGGCTTGAGCGCGGCCGACGTATGGCCTCTACTCGTCACACCATCGCTGTGGCCAAGCTACTACGCCAACTCGGCTAACGTGTGCTTTCATGACGGCAAAGGCCCGGTACTGGCCGACGGCGATCGGTTTTACTTCGAGACCTTCGGCTTCCCGGTAGAGGGGCAGTGCAACGAATACGTGCCACCTGCGGATGGGCAACCCGGCCGCGTGGCCTGGCACGGCTGGTCCGGCGAGGAAGGCACAGATACGCGCCTGGATGTGCATCACGCCTGGCTGGTTGAGAACCTGGACGGCAGGCGCGTGCGCATCCTCACGCAGGAAACTCAGAAGGGCAAACCGGCCGAGGAGCTGCACAACGCCAAACCCAACCCGATGATCAACGGCCATCAGGACTGGCTCGACAGCTTGGTCGAGGCAGCGCGCAAAGCCAAGCAGGCGTAGTGGTCTCCGGCCGCTTGATCCCAAGCGTCTGAACGGAGAAAACCATGATGAGAACTCCCCTCAGGATTCTGCTGGTCCTGACTTCGCAGGCAACGATGGGCGACGAACTGCTCAACCGCGAATGGTTCCGCAGTCGGACCGAAGCGAAGGTGCTGATCGAACGTTGGCGACAGTTCTACAACGAGCAGCGGCCGCATAGCGCGCATGCTTACAAACCGCCGGCGACGATCCGGCGCAACTGGATCCAATCCGATAGCATCCCCTCCGAACTCACTGCCTGACTGGCTACAAAGTTCGTACTCAGGTCACCTTGGCGCAGGCACTGAAGGTGGAGCCACCCGGAATGGGTGCTCCCACCGCCTTACGCGCACTGGCTCGAACTCTCCCGAGGCGCCGGCAAGCTCGTCACATAGCGACTAGAGAGAGGAGGTGACCGTACGAGTTCCCAGCGCCCGATCCACTCTGGGAGCTGGGTCGCCTAGCGACTACGCTACCAATGGAGCTAGCGATCAACTCGATAACTTGAGCGTGATAACGCCCAGGATGATCAACGCCACGCCAAGGTATCGCATCAGGGAGGTTGGGTCGCCATAGAAATGAATTCCGACTAAGAAAGTTCCCGCCGCTCCGATACCCGTCCACACCGCATAAGCAGTCCCAATCGGTATCTGACGCTGAGCAAGCCATAGGAAGGCGCCGCTAATTGTCATGAAAGAGACGGCTACTGCGACCCCACTCCAACGCGATGTTGGCTCTTGCGCCATTTTCAGCCCGACCGGCCATCCGATTTCAAACAATCCAGCCAAAACAAGATAGATCCAACCCATTGCGATTCTCCTTCAAATTTTTCATATCCGGCATACATACTCCGGCATGACCACCAGCTTAGAACTTCGGCGGCTCTTTAGGCGTGGTGTGGGGCACATCGCCATCTTCGTAAAAGCGCTTTCGCGTAGCCTCGGCAACCCGGTTACATAGTTGGTCGCCCAGCATTGGTCGATCCAACTTGCATTGCTTGCGCAACTCTTTCAGACGCTCAGGATTGAGCGCTAATTCATCGACTGTCGGAAGGTTGGCTTTATCTGGTTTCCCAGATGGGCTGCAGGCTGCCAATGTCGAGGAAAGCAATATGAGAGCAATCTTCTTCATGGTTAATTTTCTTTGGGAGATTGTGTGATGGTTTACCGCCGACCTTTGGCATCTGGAGATTTGATCGAATGAACGCGTTCCATGAAGCGAGTCAGCATTTCTGACGGCTCGCTGGCCGGCCGTAGTAGATAGGTCGTGAGCATTGGCGAACGTCCAGTCAGCGGCCGTGCGACCACCCCCTGTTCCCTGCTGGCTGTGATATGCGCGCCTCCTGTGAGGCCTAGTGCAAGTCCCGCCGAAACCAGGACCATCATTAGATCGCTGGAAGTCACGCGTTCGGCAATCAGTGGCTCTATGTCCACGCGACGTAGCACCCGTTCAACTTGCCGAGCATGGCCCTCACACGCCACCGCGTCGCAGAGCACCAGCGGATACCGCAACAGCTCTTCTAGGGGAATCTGTTTGTGGGATAGCAAGGGGTGCCGTGCGGGCACAGCTACCATCAGAGGGTCACTCCACACCGGCACGGCGATGATGCCTTCGCCGACTTCATCCGATTGAGCGAAGCCGAGATCGTACAGTTCGCCACACAATCCCTTGATTTGCTGTGCCAAAGGCACCTCGAAGAAGCGAACTTCCACTTCCGGCTCTTCCTGCCGGCAGAGCGCCAACAACGCAGGCAGGCGCGATGGCGTGATTCCATCAGACAATGCAATACGGAGCTGGCAATGAAAGCCATTGGCTGCGGCGTTCACACTGTCGCGCGCCTGCTGCAAAGCTGCGAAGACACGCGGCACGCTCTCAAAGAAGAGCCTGCCCGCACGAGTCAAGCGGGTGCTCCGAGTGGTTCTCGCAAATAGCGCTACGCCCAACTCTTCCTCAAGTTCCTTGATGGCGCGCGACAGCGGCGATGTCTCTATGTGGAGGCGCTCTGCGGCTCGGGCAAAGTGCAGCTCCTCTGCCACCGCCAGAAAGTAGCGCAGGTGTCGAATTTCCATGTTCGCATTCCTCATCACTCAGGCCTCACCACCTTCGCCTTGCGTCACGCTATTTAGCTAGCCTTCGCAAGCTGCTCCAGCATGTTTCTGCGATCAAACAGGAGAGCCGGATAATGCTTTTGCCAGGACGCCCCATTGCATGGCTGTCTCGGCCCGCGTGCGGATCAGCGAAGCCTGCGCTGACAGCACCCCGGCCTCAGCCTCGGCCACCACCGTGGCGTCCACTTGTCCCGCCTCGAACAGACGTCGGCTGCGATCGAGCTGACGCTCCGCGACTGCGACACCCTCGGCCTGATGCTCCAGTGCTGCGTGCTGCGTATGCCAACCGAGATATGCGTTCTCTACGTCCTGCAAAGCACTCAACAAAGTGCGCTCGAACTCCGCACGGGCAGCTCGGCTGCGCGCCTCTCCGGTCTCGATGCCGGCACGGATCGCGCCACCATCGAAGATCGGCAACGACACCCCGGCCCCAAGTGAAAAAATGTTTCCAGTGATGCGGGTTCCCACACTCTCTACGCGCTGCCGTCCGCCGCTCAGGTCCAACACCAGCCTGGGGAAGCGTTCGCCTTCGGCTGCGTTCCAGCGCGCGGTTTCGGCGGCGAACTTCGCTTCGGCGGCGCGCACGTCGGGCCGCTCACTCAGCAGGTCCGCAGGTATGCGTGTCGGTGTCCAGTCCGGGACGGCGAGCGACGCAAGAGTTGGGGAAGCTGCAGGCGCTCCGGGCGTTTGTCCCACTAGTACATCGAGTGCATGCGTCGCCTCGCCGCGCGCACGCCGCAGTTGCTCTTGCTCCACGCGCAGTGCGACGACGCCGGCGCGGGTACGCTCGATGTCGAAGCCGGTAGCTTGTCCGGCCTCGAACTTCCGTTGCATCAGCAAGACGAGTCGTTCTGCGGATGCCAGCCGCGCCGCGGCTAGCGCTTCGAGCTCACTGGCTTGGCGCTGCTGCACAGCCGCCGACACTGTTTCAAACGCGACCTGCCACCGCGTGGCAACCCACGCTTGTTCGGCTGCCACCGCATCCAGGCGCGCACCTTCTGCTGCCTGCGAAAGCCGTCCCGACAGGTCTGCCTCCCACGATGCGGACAACGTGGCGCGGCCATCATTGCCGATTGCAACGTTCTCTGAATAGTCGCGTCCTCGAGTTGCCTGCGTGCCCGCGGACAACGAGGGGAGCAGGGAGGCCCGTGCTCGCCGCGTGGCGGCCGATGCCTCGTCCACGCGCGCTCGCGCAATCGTCAGTTCGGTATTGCGCTCCAGCGCCGCCCGGACCAAGGCATTGAGGTGCGGATCGCCGTAGGCCGTCCACCAATCGACGGGAAGAGTACGGCGGGACGATTTGTCCAAGATGCCTTCACCTCCCTCTTCATTTGAGAAATGGGCCGGTACATCCAGGCGAGGTGGATCGGCAGAGTGCGGGGCATGGCTGCAGGCCGCAAGAAGCAGTAGCGGAGAAATCATGGCAATGAGGCGATAGCGTTCAAGAATTTGAGACATGGCAGCTCCTTGCGTTCCGAAAAAGTCTTGACGGACTGTTGTATGGCTTCTACTATACCGTCTGGACTGTATATGACTCAAGCTTTTTTGGAGCACGACCATGCCGCCCCGCGCGAAAACAAAGTTGCCCCCCCCGTCCACTGCCCATAGCAGCGCCGATGCGCAGCCCGGCCTCCAGCAAGGAGCCCAGCGAACTCGCGACCGCATCCTGCAGGCCGCCCGCGAACTGGTGCTGGAGGAAGGTGCCAGTCGCTTGACACTGGACGCCGTCGTTGTGCGGGCCGGGTTGAGCAAAGGGGCGTTTCTCTATCACTTCAAGACCAAACGCGATTTGTTCGTGACACTGATCGACGAGATGATCCGGGCGTTCGACGCGGTACAAGCCAATCACGAGCGCAGGTTTGCCGGAGATCCGGACCCCTGGCTGTCGAGCCAGGTGGAAGCGATGCCCGACGACGAGATGCAGAAGATGGGCGCAGCGCTGCTCGCGGCAGCTGCGGAAGATCCAACACTTCTCGACCCACTGCGCGAGTGTTACCGCGTGCAGTACGAACGCGTGCGTCGATCCCCGCGTGGCACCGAGACCGCGGCACTCATCATGCTGGCATTGGATGGCGCCCTGTTCGCCGATCTTCTGGGTTTGCCAATACTCGCACCCGCAGAGCGGCGGCATTTCTTTCGGGCGCTCCAGGATCTCGCCTCGGGCCATCTCGAACTTGTCCCGGCAAAAGGACGCACATGAGTCGCGTCCGTAGCGGTGTCATGACCGCGTGCGCACCGCGCTCCTTGGCGGTTGCTTGCACACTATCCATTTCGACTCTGCTCTCAGGGTGCGGAGACTCGCAATCCACCGTATCCGAGCCTCCGCGCGCAGTGAAGCTCGCCGCCGCGCAGTCGGATCTCCCGCATAGCTCTCGCATCGAATTGACTGGCTCGGCGCGAGCAACCGAGCGCAGCATCCTAGGATTTGAAACAGGAGGACGGATCGCCAAGTTGAACGTCGACGTGGGTGAACGGTTCTCCCGCGGCCAAGTCCTGGCAGAACTTGATGCGCAACCTGACCGGCTTCGCGTGACACAAGCGCAAGCATCCCTGGCGGCCGCCGAAGCCGGCCTGATGGATCGACGTGTACAGACAGATCAACAGCGCCGGTTGCTCGAAAGCGAAGTCATCTCCCCTGCTGCGTTCGAGAGCGCGAAGGCGCAGCTAGCGGTCGCAGAGGGTCAAGCGCGCACTGCCAAGGCGGCGCTTGGCCTGGCCGAACGAGCACAACGTGGCACGATGATCGTCGCTCCTTTCGATGGTGTCGTGGCGGAAAAGCTGGCTTTGGCGTTCACCGACATTGCTGCTGGTGCGCCGGTATTTCAGGTCGACGGCGTGCGCAGTGGCACTGAGATCATCGCGAACGCGTCTACTACACAGGCACCTCACATAGATGTCGGCCAACGCGCAGAACTGAGCTGGAGCGGAGCCGAACAACCAATCCGAGCGGTGGTACGTCGTGTCGGTCTGCGCGCCGAAAATGGCTCGCTCCTACCCGTGGTGCTAGTGCCTGAAGATAACGCGCAAGCGCGCGCACTTCGGCCAGGTATTCCCGTACAGGTCGTGCTCGACGCACCTGCGGCAACCTCCAAGACCTCTCGGCCCGAGACTGTATCCATACCTTATGCCTCGCTGGTGCTCGGCACGAAGCCGGGCGAGGCTTCCGTCTTCGTCTACACCCCTGAAGATAAGAAGGTGCACCGTCGCGCGGTGCGCTTCACGCCGGTACAGGAAGGAGACAGCGCGCGCGTCCTCGCTGGACTCAAGCCCGGCGAGACGGTGGTTGCCGCCGGAGGAGGATGGCTCACCGATGGACAGCCAGTGACACCACTGGAAGCCACCACTCAATTGACCAAGCGCTAACGCGATCCACCAGGTTACTTCATCATGAAGATCACCGAGATGGCGCTGCGCGCCAGTCGACTTACCTACTTTGTAGCGCTCATCATTTTCGTCGCCGGCATCGCGACCTTCCTGAATTTTCCTTCTCAGGAGGAGCCGACTGTCACGGTCCGCGATGCGATGGTCACGGCGTTGAACCCGGGGCTGCCCGCCGAACGCGTTGAGCAACTCATTGCCCGGCCGATCGAGGAGCGCTTGCGCGAACTGGCAGAGGTCAAGCGCGTGACGAGCACCGTGCGCGCAGGCAGCGCCATGATCCAGGTCACGATCTGGGACCGCTACACCGACTTGGCACCGATCTGGCAGCGCGTCCGGGCCAAGGTCGCCGATTCGAAGGATGCCTTACCACAGAGCACGATGGGGCCTTTCGTCGACGAAGACTTCGGCCGCGTCGCGGTTGCCTCGATTGCGGTCACTGCACCAGGTTACTCCATGAGCGAGATGCGCGTCGCGCTCAAGCAGATGCGCGACCGCCTGTACACCGTGCCTGGTATTGAGCGCATCACTTTCTACGGCCTGCAGGAAGAGCGCGTCTATCTCGAATTCGATCGGCCTAGGCTCGCGCGATTGGAGCTGACACCACAGGGGGTGATCGACCAACTCGTCAAACAGAACGTCGTCGCTTCGGGTGGACAAATTGTTGTCGGCGGCATCAATGCAACCTTGGCGGTCAGTGGCGAAGTGCGTGACGCTCCCTCCCTGCGAGCAATGCCGATCGCGCTGCCACGACCGCAAAGTAGTACGGCGCCCGTGCCGACGATCGCATTGGGTGAACTGGCGCAGGTGAGTGTGCGGCCAGCCGATCCGCCGGAATCTGCTGCCATCTACAAAGGCCAGCCCGCTGTCGTCATGGCGGTTTCGATGGCCTCCGGTCAGAACGTGGAGCAGTTCGGAAAAGCGCTCAAAGCACGGGTTGCAGACCAGGAGAAGCTGCTGCCGGCGGGTTTCGATCTGTCATACGTCACTTTCCAGGCCGATGTCGTCAAGCACGAGATGGGCAAAATGAACCACGTCATGATGGAGACGATCATCGTCGTCCTCGGTGTCGTCGTGCTATTTCTCGGTTGGCGCACCGGGATCATCGTGGGCATGATCGTGCCGTTGACGATCCTCAGTGCACTCATCGTCATGCGCGCGATGAACATCGAGCTTCAGAACGTCTCGATGGGCGCCATCATCATTGCGCTCGGCTTGTTGGTGGACAACGGCATTGTGATTGCCGAAGACATCGAACGCCGCCTGGCCGGTGGCGAAGATCGTAAGCATGCCTGCCTCGAGGCGGGCCGCACGCTCGCCATTCCGCTGCTCACGTCCTCGCTCGTGATCGTGATCGTGTTCTCGCCGTTCTTTTTTGGCCAGAACGCCACGAGCGAGTATCTGCACAATCTCGTGGTCGTGCTGGCACTGACGTTGTTCGCTTCGTGGCTGCTGTGCCTGACTGTCACGCCCCTATTGTGCTACCACTTCGCCAAACCCCATCACAAGCAGGAGCAGGGCGACGCCTATGACACCCGCTTCTACCGTGGCTACCGGCGCGTACTGGAGTGGGTGCTCCACCATAAGGCGGTCTATGTAGCGTCGATGATCGCGGCGCTTGCCATTGCGCTGTATGGCTTCACCACCCTGCCGTACGATTTCATGCCCAAGTCCGACCGGCTTCAGTTCCAGATTCCGGTGCAGCTCGCCCCCGGTACCGACTCGCGCGAAACGCTCGCCCGCGTGAAGCAGATCAGTGGTTGGCTGGGCGACACGAACATCAATCCAGAAGTCTCCGATCACATCGGCTACGTCGCCGATGGTGGCCCGCGCTTCATCCTTAGCCTGAATCCACCACTGCCGGCATCGAACATCGCGTACTTCGTTGTCACATTGAAGCCGAAGAGCGACATCGACGCCGTCCTCGCCCGCACCCGCAGCTACTTTGCGCAAGCACATGGCGACGTGCGCGCCGAGCCCAAGCGTTTCTCGCTCGGTGCGACCGAGTCAGGGACTGCCATTTATCGCGTCAGCGGTCCGGATGAGGAGGTATTGTTGGGGGCCGCGTCCAAAATCGAAGCAGCGCTGCGCAAGCTGCCCGGCACCATCAACGTCAAGAACGATTGGGATACGCGCGTTGGCCGCATCGACGTACGGGTCGACCAGGACCGCGCGCGTCGGGCGGGCGTGACGACTGAAGACATCGCTGGCGGGCTGGATGTCCGCTACAGCGGCAGATCGATCTCGGTTATTCGCGACGGTGACACCTCCGTCCCGATCGTCCTGCGCAGTATCGTAAGCGAGCGTCGCAGCACGGCAGACGTAGGCGCGACGCTCATCTATCCCACCAACGGCGGTCCAGCGGTGACGCTGGCTCAGGTCGCAGACGTATCGCTCGCGAGCGAGCCCTCGGTCATCCAACGGCGCAATCTCATCCGCACGATCACCGTGCAAGGACAGAACACCTCTTACACCGCCCAGGAGATCATCAACCGCCTGGCGCCTAGCGTCGCTGCCCTGGACCTGCCCGCGGGCTACTCGGTTGAACTTGGCGGCGAGATCGAGGAAGCCGCCGAATCGAACGCCGCGCTGTCGACCTACATGCCCCTCGCATTTCTGGCGATGCTGATGCTGTTCGTATGGCAGTTCAATTCTTTCCGCAAGCTCGGTGTGATCCTCGCGACGATCCCTTTCACGCTTATCGGCGTGGTATTGGCTCTGAAGCTGACCGGCACACCTTTCAGCTTCATGGCGACCTTCGGCGTACTGGCCCTGTTCGGGATCATTGTCAACAACGCCGTGCTCTTGCTGGAACGCATCGACCAGGGGCTAGCGGAAGGCCTGCCACGCCATGAAGCCTTGGTTGGGGCCGCGATACAACGGCTTCGTCCAATCGTGATGACCAAGGTCACCTGCATTTCGGGACTGGTGCCACTCATGCTCTTCTCCGGACCATTATGGAAAGGGATGGCGATCGCGATGATCGGTGGGCTGGCACTCGGAACGCTGGTGACGTTGGGCTTGATTCCGCTGCTTTACGAAGTCCTGTTTGGAATCAAGCGAATTGGGCCGTGGAACCTGAGTGTCGCCACCGCGCATGGAGATCGCTCATGAGTCTCTTGCGAGCCGCCGCGTGCTGCGCATTCTCAGAATTCGTATGCACCCACGCTTCATGCGTATGTCTCGCTAGGCTTATGCGATTCAGCACCCATCCGCTGATCTGGAAATCCTGGTCGATTGTCATTGCCGCAGGGGTTCTAGGAGCGGGCTATCCACTGGGCCTGCGGGCCATCACGGCGGGCGGTCCGATGCGCTGGGTCGGCCTCTGTGTGGCAGTGACGTGCATGGCGGCCAGCGGCGCACTTTTGTGGTTCGCGCTCAAGCGGATTCCGATCAGCGCGGCCTCTGCAGCCTGGGCAGGAATCGGGCTACTTGGAAACTTGGGCGTCGGCGCCCTCCTACTAGGCGATGTCGCATCGGTAACGCGCTGGTCTGGCACCGCCCTCATCGCAGCAGGCATTGCCTGTCTTAGTTTCGTTTGATCAAGGAGACCCATTATGAAGAGCAAAACTGCATTGATCCGCGGCGGCATCTTTTTTTGCGTAGCAGGCGCGCTCTCTGGATGCGCGACCAACAGCATGACGCGCTCCGGATTTCTCGGCGACTACGAGAAGTTATCGCCGACACGATACGAGAACGTACTGATGTACCGCGCAGCGGGATTCGAGCCCAAGCGTTATGCCGCTGTCGTGGTGGAAGAAGCGCAGATCAAGACCGCCTCGGGTCGCATCGATGGGCTCGATGACGCGCAGCAGCGCGAAGTGCTAGACCATGTGACGAGCGAACTGAAACGCCAGGAAGGCAAAAGTCCCGCCCCCCCAGGTGGCGCGGGACAGGTTCGGGTGCGTGTAGCGGTCACCGAACTGCAGACACCGAATCGGGCAGTCAATGCAATGACGACCCTGCTGGTTGGACCCGTGACGACGGGTGGTGCCAGCCTAGAGTTCGAAGCAGTCGATTTAAGGACGGGACGCCGGGTTGCTGCCGCCAGTTGCTTCGAGCGCGGCAACGTCATTAAAGAGTTCGCCGGTTCGTACACATTGCTGGGTCATGCCAAAGCGGCGATCACGAACTGCATCGAGCGCATCGACAGCGCTTGGCGGGACACGCAGCCATGAGCAACGCTTCACAGGCTTGGCTCCGGCAGGATGCCATGGTCGGCGGTGATCACAAATGGCTGGCGGGTGGCGACTGGACGATAGAGCACTACGCCAGTCTGGCAAAATCCGTGTCCGCCGCCCGCATCAGTCATGCCGAGGGGTACGCCACTCCCTTACTCGACTGGACGCAAGTCCAGAGACTGGACACCGCCGGCGCGGCTCTGCTGGTGGAAATTCTCGGGCCAGACTCGATACTCGACCGGCCGGAGGCAGCTCCAAATCTGTCCTCGGATCGCCTCGCCCTAATGAGAGCGCTGGCCGCCGCTGCTACCGATCAGCAGAAGACGGAGAAAGCAGCGGTGAGCGGGAATCCTCTGCTCCGCGGTCTGGGACGCATAGGCCTGACCTTGGAACAGGGCTGTCGTGCGTGTCTTGGTCTGGCCGGGTTCGTGGGCCAGATCATCGAAACATGGAGCCGTACCGTTCGTCACCCGCGTCGCTGGCGCGCGACCTCGGTGATCGCTCAAATCCAGCGATCAGCGGTGGACGCCATTCCCATCGTGGCGCTACTGAGCTTCATGGTAGGAATGGTGGTGGCGTTCCTGGGAGCAACGGTGCTGGCCAACTTCGGTGCGAGCATCTTCTCGGTGCATCTGGTCGCCTTCTCGTTCATGCGCGAGTTCGGAGTGCTGCTCCCGGCCATATTGATTGCAGGCCGTACCGCAAGCGCGTACACCGCCCAAATCGGTTCGATGAAGGCAAATGAAGAGATCGATGCGCTTCGCTCCAACGCGCTCGACCCCATCGAGTTACTGGTGCTGCCACGCGTGCTGGCGCTTCTTGTGTCCTTGCCACTGCTCACCTTAGTAGGCATCTTGGCTGGCATTGCGGGCGGCGCCACCGTATGCGCACTGAGCTTGGAAATTCCTCCCGCACAGTTCCTTGCCATCGTGCAGGAAAAAATCGAGGTGCGCCATTTTCTTGTCGGAATGAGCAAGTCCCCGCTCTTCGCGGTGATGATCGCCGCTATCGGCTGCCATGAAGGGTTCAAGGTCGCCGGTAGCGCTGAGTCGGTAGGCGACCACACGACGTCTAGTGTCGTGCAATCAATCTTCATGGTGATCCTGATAGACGCCATCGCTGCACTGTTCTTCATGGAGATGGGCTGGTGAGCGCGGTGAAGCAAGACACCGACAACGGTGTGCGACACGCTATTGAAGTGCGCGGCCTGGACAACAGGTTTGGAACCCAGCAGGTCCATCAGGACCTAGACCTGGACGTGCGGCGCGGGGAAATCCTTGGCGTGGTGGGAGGGTCAGGCACCGGGAAATCCGTGCTCTTGCGTAGCGTCGTCGGGCTGCAGAAGCCGCATTCGGGCGTGGTCCGTATCGGGGGGCGCGACCTACTGCGAGCCCAATGGCTTGCGCGCGCGCGTATGGAGCGAAGGTTCGGCATTCTGTTCCAGAAGGGCGCGTTGTATTCATCGCTGACCGTCTTGGAGAACGTCGCTCTTCCTTTGATCGAGCATGTCGGTCTGGCGCGGCCTCTTGCCGAGCGTTTGGCAAGAAGCAAGCTGGGCTTGGTGGGGTTGCCTGCCGGAGCGGGAGACAAGTATCCGGCCTCGTTGTCCGGAGGCATGGTGAAACGAGCAGCACTGGCGAGAGCCTTGGCGCTTGATGCGAACATCCTGTTTCTTGACGAACCCACCGCAGGACTGGATCCAATCGGGGCTGCATCTTTCGACCAATTGATTCTGACCCTGCGCAATGCACTGGGCCTCACGGTGTTTCTGGTAACCCACGACCTCGATACGCTGTACACCATATGCGACCGTGTCGCGGTCCTGGCGAACCAGAAGGTACTCATCAACGACGGCATCGAGGCAGTCGAGCGCTTCAAGCACCCGTGGATACAGGAATACTTTCACGGCCCCCGTGGCCGTGCGGCCGCACAGGCCACTGGTGCTTCCAGCCAAGAGACGCAGCCATGAAACCCCTCCGCATCTGCATCATTCTTCCGTCGCGCACGCATTGGGCTGGGCGCACGCAATATTTAAACTCTGAGAACGAGGTGGTCTGATCATGGAACCACGTGCCCATCATGTATTCATTGGTCTGTTCGTCGTGCTGCTCGGTGCGATTGGTATTGGCTTCGCGCTTTGGCTCAGCGACACACGTTCCGACCACGATTACCAGTATTACCGGATTATGTTCGATGAGCCAGTGACCGGGCTTACGCCCGGCAGCCAGGTTCAGTACAGCGGAATCACGATTGGCGAAGTCGTTGCACTTTCTCTTTCACCGCGAGACCCAAGGCGGGCGATAGCGCGCGTACGCATCAATGCCACCATCCCGGTCCGGCAGGATACCCGCGCTGAATTGGTCATCACGGGAATTACCGGCAACGCGGTGATCGAGTTGAGCGACGGTGGGCCAAACGTGCCATTGCTGGATCGGAGAGAGGACGAGGAACCGTTGATCCTCGCACCACGTTCGGCGATGGCATCCCTGGTCTCCGGTGAGGGGAACAGCATGACGACACTCAACGGCATCTTGCTGCGCACGCAGGAGTTACTGTCGAAGGAGAATTTGGCTCTTGTGCACCGCAGTCTGGTGAATCTTGAACAGACCACGGGCGCGGTCGCTGACCAGAGGGCCGAGATCGCGACGTTAATCAGCAATCTGACCGAAGCAAGCAGAGAATCGACAGCTGCCGTGCGCCAAGCAAATAGCACTCTTCGCGATGCCAACCTGCTACTAAATAACGATGGTAAGCAAATCATGGTGAACACGCGTGATGCAACGGCATCCCTCGAACGCGCCGCTTTCAGGGTTGAGACGCTACTGCAAAACAATCAGGAATCGCTGAACCAGGGCTTGGCCGCCACAGGTCCTGCCATGCACGAACTCCAGCAGGCGCTGGCCAATCTAAACACCGTGCTGCGCCGACTGGATCGCAATCCGGCGCAATACCTGCTCGGTGGAGAGAACATTGAGGAAACCAAGCCGTGAACACTTCCGCCAGGATGATTCCCGTCGCTGCCGTGACTATGACGCTAGTACTCGGCTTGTCCGCTTGCAGTGTGCTTCCCAAAGCAGCTCCAATGGTCACCTACAAATTGCCCGACTATCACATCGCCCAGGCGGAGAGTACGCCGCGCGACGTTCCGGGACCCGGGGCGCTGCGCGTCTACGCCCCTGAGAGTAGTCGCGTCCTGGATTCGGAGCGGCTGTTCATTGCGCAGCCCGATGGTCGCTTGTCGGCTTGGCAAGGAGTGCGTTGGGCCGACCCCGCACCGGTGCTGCTGCGTGACCGAATCGTCGAAGCCTTCATGCGCGATGGGCGGTCGACTTCCGTGATTACCGATAGCACCCCAATGAGCGCCGATATGGAGTTGCGCAGTACGCTGCGGGCGTTCCAGCTCGAATACCGCGGCACTGAAGCGATCGCCGCGGTTCGGCTCGATGTGCAACTGGTCGATCCGGCCAAACGGACTGCTATTGCCAGTAGACGCTTCGAAGCAATCCAAGCCACAGGCAGCAAGCGAGAGGCCGATGTGGTGAGCGCGTTCGGTGTCGCCACGGATATATTGGCCGGGCAGATCGTTGAATGGGCAGTTCAGGTCGGGGCAGCGCGTTTGCGAGTTGCACCGGAATTGGCAAGCAACCATGCACCCACAGCGTCGTCGATAAGCACAGACTAGTCGTCTTAACGGAGCACAGAAGCTAGGGCCAAAACGCTGCTCGACACCTTAACTCGGTACGACAGCCTACGGCCCCGATCCAATCCCAGGACCTCTTTGCCGTCCAACCTCCCATGACACACCGCCGCCGCGTACAGTCGCGGCGATCTGCTGCCCCAGTCGTGGCTCGATTATCGGCCGCCAAGGCACCAGACTGAATCCCATGCCGTCATCGAGCAGCGCATAGCGACCGCTGGCGAGCATGACCGAGCGCCGGTAGATGCCGGCTACGCGCTGCCCGTCTGTGACGTGCCGATGCTCCAATCCGCTATCGGCGGCAATGTGCTGGGCGGCCTGCGCCAGCTCCCGATTGCGCAGCGTTTCCAGCAGATTCCGGGAGAGAATCAGCCGCTGCCCGCGCCGCTGGGCCAGCCCCTGTTCTTCGAGGAAGTCGGCGCGCTGCTGCAAGGCTTGCCTAGCATCGCCGCCAAAGCCCAGGTCGCCCAGTCCCTTGCCGCCGCCGATCAACTGCTGATCCAGCCAGGTCGCGCCGATGACGCGGGCCTGCCGTTCAATCGGCAGATGCGATTTCAGTTCGACCGCCACGCCGCCCAGCCGCTGCGCGTCGTACTGGCGGCCACGCTCGGCCAAGTCGTCCGGCACCTTCCATAACCCCTCGGCCACGCGCTCCACGATGCCGGCCCGCCGTAGGGCTTCCAGCCGGCGGATATGGGCCGCCACAGCCTCTTGCGGGTCGCGGCCGGGCTTGGCTCGGCCTTGCTCGATCGCCAGGTGGTGATCGGTGCGGTACAGGCCATTGCTCGCCAGCGTGGCGATGTTCTTGTCGGCCGCCCGCACCTCGGCGGAACCGCGTACCTCCACCACCGCGCCGATGGGATAGTTCGCCAGCTCGTCGCGGGCGTCCAACGCGACGTAGTGGGCTTTGCCGTCCAACCCGTCGATGACCAGATAGCCGCGGTCGTGCAGCTCGTCGGCCAGACCCTTAGCAGCCACGCGACCGACGATAGTGCGGCCGTCGTCGCCCGGCTCGAACACCGCCAGCTCGCGAGGCTTGCCGCTCATGGCCCGCTGCATCGTTCGGATGATGTCGCCACGCTCGCCCAGGGCACGCAAGGTCTTCTCCGCGTCCGCATGGACGGCCCAGGTGCCGGGCTGCACCTCGTCGGCCAGGCCCAGGCGCTGCAAGTGTTGCAGGCGGCCGATCAGCAGCAGGCGCTGGCGTTGCAGCCGGGGTTCGTTGAAGCGTTCGATCTGCACCCGGCCATCCTCGCCGGCCTCGCGCTGCAACGTGCGGTCGAGGCTCGTCCACCGCTCTTGCTCCACCTCGCGCTGCAAGGTCTGCTGGATCTCCAGTTCGGTGCGCGGCCCCAGCCATTCCGTCGCCAGCTCGGCGGCGCGATGGCGGAAGCCGTGGGCGATGTAGTCGCCCGCGATGATGAGGTCTTTGCCGGTATCGTCGCGTCCGCGCACGATCAGGTGCGTGTGCGGGTTGTCGGTGTTCCAGTGATCGACCGCCACCCAATCCAGCCGCGTCCCCAGGTCGGCCTCCATCCGGTTCATCAGGTGCCGGGTGTAGGTGCGCAGGTCGTCCAGCTCCGCACTGTCTTCAGGTGAGACGATGAAGCGGAAATGATGTCGGTCGTCCTGGCAGCGTTCCTTGAAGGCATCGAGGTCGGCTTCGTCGGTCTGCGGCCCGTAGGCACGGCCCGGCTCGCCGTTCCGGCCGGCACCGTCGCGCTCGATGTAGCGCAGGTGCTTGGCGAGCGACTGCGGACTGGCGTTGCGCTGGTTGACCAGCAGCGTCTTGATGGTCACGCGCCGTGACATAGGGGTCAGCTTTGCGCCTGCGAAGCGCGCCGCCGTATGGCCGCGTCCAAGCCGTGAGCCGGGCCGCTGGCCGGCGTGCTGGCCGCTCCCGCCAGCGGTAGGACGGCGCACCGCCGACTTGCCGCCGCTGGCCTTGCCAGCCTGCTTGAGCACCTTGGAAACGAAGCTCTGGCCCTGGCCTTTGCCTCGGTTCTTCGGCGCGCCAGGGCGCACCCAGAAATCATGGTCGCCGCGGTCGGTCATGGCTGTGCTCCCTGCAAGCTCCGGCGTGTCCGAGCGTGCGAAGCACGCGGACATGCCTGCATCGGCGCGTGCCTCGCGCCCCACGCGGCACGGCGGCGAAGCCGCGCCGTGCCGCGCCACCCCCACGTGCAGACTGGCTTTGCGGGCGGCAGAGTGCCGAACCCTTTTGTCTTGCCTTCCGCCTTTGCCCCTCGCTCCCGCTCCGGGCATCGGCGGCCCGGCGGCGCTGCTGCACGAGCAGCCAGCCCGCCGGCGAACACGCCAATGGCCGCAGGCCAGGCGCGTTCGAGGCAAGACGCCTGCACGTTGGGCGGCTGCGCCGAAGGCAGCGCGAAGTGCGGTGCGAATGCACCCGCACTGCACGCGCGACGACACGGCGACGAACAGTAGAACGACATGCCCGATGGCACGATGAGAGGCGCGGCAAAGTGCAGCGAATCGGCGGCCATCATGGACGTGTCTCCAGCCAGATCGGATGCGCAACGCCGATCACGGCGAACGCGCTGACCGGCCCGAAATAGCGGCTGTCGAACGACGCCGGGTTGGTCGCGCTCAACAGGAACAGTTCGCCCGGTTGGAGACGGCGGCAAAGCTGCAAGGATGGCAGCGGCCGGCCCAGCCGGTCGGCAGGCAGGGCGGCGGCCACCGGCACGCCGTCGATGCGAACCTGGCCGGCGACGATGCAAACGTGTTGTGGCGCGACTGCGCCCACACGTTTGAGCAGCGGAACGCGGGTCGGCAGGTAGCCGCGCTGCGCAGCCAGCATGGCGGCCCTGTCGGGCAGCGGCATCAGCACGATGCTGTCCACGGACAGCGGACGTGGCCGCGAGGCGGTGCGCGGGTCGAACGGTTCGATGCGATACCAACCGACCGCCACGCTGTCGGACGGGTTGTAGGCCATTCGCGGCAGGGGCTGCACGAACGCCGCCCAGGCCAGCGCAGCGAGGCCGACGGTGGCGAAGCCTGCCAGCACGAGGCGAGCGCGCAGGCGCGAGCGAGGATGCGGCACGGGGCCGGTCGTGGAAATCGTGGTCATGGCAATGCCCTCCCGGCCAGCCAGGCGGCGTGCCGTTCTGCGGTGTATGTGGGTAGCGCCGAGCGCGCTGCGAGCCGGTTCGCGAGCGTGCGCCAGTACGCGGGCGATGTGTCTGCGGCTGCGATGCCCAGCGCCTCGATGCCGTCGATGCGTTCCAGCACGGCGCGCACGTTGGCATCGCCTTCGGCGTGCAGCAGCAGACGCGCGCCCGGCTGCACGCCGGGGATGCGCTGCACGGCGTCCAGCGGCGTGGCGGTCTGCATCACCATGAGCTGCCAGCGGATCGTGCCGTAGTCGTTGGCCTGCCAACGGATGCGGCACAGAACCGCGTTCGGCAGGAACACGGCGCAGCGCCGCCAGCGGTCGAGCTGGAGCGTGCGCGCCGGTTCGCCGAAGCGCAGGTAGAGCTTGAAGCGCGGTTCGATGTAGGCCAGCGCCACGCGCGTCAGCGGCACGTTGCCGGCCTGGCCGGCGAGTGTCGAAGGCGCCGGCGGCGGCGCAGCCGTGGGCGCACTTGCTTTGGGGGTGTGGGCGGTCGAAGCGGATGCGTTCACGGCGTGCCCTCCGGGGGAAACTCCCGCTCCAGCAGGTCGCGCAGCAGTTCGGCTACGGTCACGCCTCGCGTGAAGGCCGACACCTTGATGCGCGCCCGCATGGCGGGCGTGATGTCGAGCGTCAGTCGAGCGGTGTAGAGGTCGCCTTTCTGCACGGCATCTGCGTCGCCCTGGCGAATCCACGCTTCGGCGTGCGGATTCGCTGGGGGACGCGCACCGATGCCGACGCGCTTGCTGCGTGGTGGTGGCTTCCCAGTCATGTCGGCCACCGCAGCAGTTCGTCGGTGAGCGCGGCGATCTCGCGGGCAGCGGCGCTGTCGGGCGCGGTTTCGCGGGCGAGCCGGCCAGCGGCTACGCTGTCGGCAAAGACGATGCGCTGGTGGATCTCCGAGCGCAGCGCGGGCAGCGGCTGTTCGGCCAGCGATTGCCGTGCCTCCCTGCCGATGATGGTGGTGCTGACGCGCCGGTTGATGACGAAGGCCGCGCGCAGCGCTGGCCGGAACACCTGTGCTTCGCGGATCAGTGCGACCATCTCGGCAGAAGCCCATACGTCGTAGGGGCTGGGCTGCACGGGGATCAGCACGCGCTCGGCCGCCAGCAGCGCGGAACGCGCGAGGGCGGCGATGCGCGGCGGGCCGTCGATGATGATGTGATCGGCCCGCCTGGCGAGTTCTGGCGCTTCCTGATGCAGCGTTTCGCGGGCAAGGCCCACGGCGCTGAACAGACGGGGCAGGCCCTGCTGGCTACGCCGCTGCGTCCAGTCGAGCGATGACCCCTGCGGGTCGGCATCCAGCAGGATGACATGCAGGCCGCGCATCGCCAGTTCGCCGGCGATGTGCGTGGCGAGCGTGGTCTTGCCGACGCCGCCTTTCTGGTTGAGAAACGCGAAGATCATGGCGCGGCCCTCCGAGCTGGAAAGCCGGCCTGGCCGTGCCGTTTCGTGGTTGTCCACCGAAACGGCGCGCTTCTACTAAAAGTTATGTATTTCTTGTTAGGTAAGTTAGAGGGAACGCAAACCCGCGCCGTTGTTGGCTTTCCGGCGTTTTCGTACTCCTGATAGCACGAGGGTCGTACTCCTGATAGCACGATACCCGGTACTCCTGATAGCACGAGGCCGTCCACAGGTTCTCCCGCAGTTATCCCCGTGCCGCGTGCGGCACGGGCCGGAAGGTCAGCAGCTCGGTGTTGTCGTCCGGCATCCGCTCGATGCCGAGGACGTAGCCGGGCAACGACTGCCGCGCCACCAGGGCGCGCACGTCGTAGGCGAAGTCCGAGAAGCGGGCCGCGCTGCCGGATTTGCGGTACAGGTGTCGGAAGTCGAATTGCCAGCCGTGCTCCTGCCGCCCGCCATGCTTGCGCACCAGGCGGTACAGCCAGCGTTCGATACCGCCCTTCAAGCGGAAATAGGCCGGGTCGATGGTCAGCACCAGGGCGGCGTCGAGCACGCCGGCATAGAACCAGTCCGGCAAGATCAGCTCGATGCCCAGCGGGGTGCCGCTGGCGTCGGCGAGTTCCTTCCACTCGTTGATCCACGAGAAGCGATGCAAGCGCCTTCCCGTGGTTTCGCGGATGGACGTGGCCACCGTGGTCGATTGCAGCCGGTCGAGGGCGGCCTTCAGGCGCTGGTAGTCGTTGAGGGACGTGCCGCGCCCGATGAAGCGCAAAATCTCGTAAGGCGTGGCGCGTATCCAGCGCGACGGGCGCAGGCCCGCGTCGCGCGCCTCCACGATCTGCGAGGCGGCCCATATCAGCACGTCGGCATCCCATATCGTTGCGATGCCGTGCTCCTGCGTGCCTTCCACGCGAATGGTGACGTTCCCGCTGCGGAAGTCGATCGGCGCCGTGCGCCGCGACTTGGCAAGCGAGAAGAACGGAAAGGCCATCAAGTCCTGGGAATCGCGTGGCGCCATGTCGCCCGGCAGCGCGCGGAACAGATCGAGCTGTTCGCGCTGCGGCAAGGCTTGCCCTGGCGGGCTGGACATGGCGAAGGCCACCCACGCGCCGACGATCAGCGGCCATCACGGTAGTCGCCCGCGTGGCGCTCGGCGTATTCGGGATCGGACGTGGCCTCGTAGCTGCGCTGGTCGGCCCAGGCATCGAGGTCGGACACCGCGTACATGACGCGGCGGCCGAACTTGCGGAACTTGGGGCCGCCGCCGATCACCCGCTGCTTCTCCAGCGTGCGCGGCGACAGCCGCAGGTAGTCGGCGGCTTCGTCGTTTGTCAGGTAGCGTTGAGGCTGCGAGGTCGCAGTGACGGCAGCGGCGGCAGGCCGCGAGGGAGCAGGTCGCATGGGATGTACCTCCATCAAGCCCGGCCACACCACGCGGCCGGATAGAGGCACTCTCAAGAAAGCAAGGCTTCTTGCTAAGGGACGATTCGCACGGGTCGAGAAACGTCCCCCCTAATGCGACGGGAACATTGGAAGCTGCGCTAGTCGGCGGTAGCCGCCGTGCATCAGCTCATCGCCGCGGCGTACCAGCCGCCGTACGCGGGCACGCAATGCACTGTCTTTGTGCCAGTCGGCCGCGACGGCATCCGCGCCGAACAGACCTTCGCCCACCTCGCGCAAGGAGGCTCCCGCGAGGGTCGCGTCGAGCGCTTGCAAGGTATGCAGTTCCAGCAGCGCGGCGGGCGTGGGGCGGGAGCGGGCTGTTGCCACAGGCGTGGCCACGGTTGCGGCAGATAGCGCATCCAGCTTCGCAGCGAGCGTGCGGTAGCGCGCACAGGGCGTGGCGCAGGCGCGTGTGGCGTAGAGATAGGCCGAACCATCTTCCAGGTCGGGTGCGAGTGCCAGCCGAACGCAGCAGCCTGGCCAATGCGATACGAGCACCAGGCGCTTGCCGTCGTGGGTCAGTTGCTTGCGCCCAGGAATGCGCCAGAACTCGAAGGTATGCGCATCGGGTGGTGGGTCGGCGTCGGGGTATAGCTGCACCACGGCATCGTGATCGGGGAACCAAGCAGGATGTGCGTCGCGCGCATCCAGGCCGGGATCTTCCAGCAGGCGCAGGCCCCAGGCCTGCGCCGCATCAGGCTTGCGACGCCGGCGTAGCCAGTCGCGCCGGTAGCTTGGATTCCTGCGCAAATACTCCCAAGCCAGCGCTGGGCCATCGAGGTGCAGCGTGTAGAGATACGCGGCCGTGGGATACCAGTGTTGGCTGCTGCGGTCAGTCATGGCGAAACCTCCCTGTTTCTGGGAACGTCGCCACAATTCCGCTGTGCGGGAGCTATCGAATCGCCATCAAGTGGTCATCAAACTCGGGTTACGCTTTAACTGCTGGTGTCAAGACAGATTCGCTCCAGTGCATTGCCGAAATCGTCTAAATGCGACGACTGCACCGCCCGGAAATGGGGTGCAGCATTGAACACCGTGCCGAATCTCGCGCCTGGCATCATGACTGTTTTGGTCAGGAGCGCACCACCCTGGTGCAAGCATGCGGATCAAGACTTGCCAGGTCTTGGCTAAGACCGAAATAGTCACAATGCGATACTTTTTGCCTGGTCGCGCTGGAATGCGTCAATCGGTGATCGAACCGTTTTCCTGAGCCAGTCGAACGTATTCCGACAGCGGCCGCGTCGGCTGGAAATACCGATCTCGTATCACGGGCTGCTTGAGCGGCCCGACGATGGACGCCAGATCGGACAGCTTCACCGTCGCCAGGGCAGGCATCCCGATCCCGAGGTCGATCAGGCCGTAGGCCGTATCGCCATCGGTCGGATCGAGCGCGGCCAATAGCCAGGTCGCATGTGCGTCCGGTGTGAACAGGCGCACCACGGGCAGCGGGTCACATTCCTGGCCTGCGGCGCGGGTGAGGCCGTGGGCCAGTAGGTGCACCCGGTCTTCCTCGGTGACAAGCGTGGTCAAGGCCGCGCCCCTTCCACGAACACACGCAATCGCCGAGGCGCATCTGTGCCTGCGGACGGATGCACGTATGCGCAAGCGCACGAAGCCGCAAAAGCGGAGAGGCACGAAGGCGTATTGGTGGAAGTCAGGAAAGACACGGATGCGGTTCCCTGGGTCTGAGGAAATCCGCAGATGCGGATCTCCGTAAAAGCACGGAAAAGGAAAACATCACCACCAAATGAACACTATAGATTGTAGTCCTATAGGGCGCAATGGGCTGTCATCTTGGTTTTTTGGGGAAACCATAGGTGGCAGCGAAGAACTCATTGGCAGCGGCGATTCGGACGGTAAGGAAGGCGCGTGGTTTGAGCCAGGAAGCGTTCTCCAACGTGTCCAGTCGCACCTACATGAGCACGCTGGAGCGCGACCTGAAAAGCCCAACCATCCAGAAGCTGGCCGATCTGTGCGAGGTCATGGAAGTGCATCCGCTCACGCTGCTCACATTGGCTTATGCCGGTGACAGCACCCGCGAAGCTGATGAATTGCTGGCACAGGTGCGCCAGGAACTCAGGGCGATATTGGAAGAGCCCGACACGCCTTAGCGCGTTGGCGTGTGGTACTGAATTGCAGCAAGCGGAGCGCGCAGCGCCGCAGGCGCGAAGGCGTGAGGGATTGAAGCCGGATGGCCGTGACGGCTTGCCGGCACGGGGCGAAGCCCGAAAGCCCGGCGGCGCTTACAGCGCCGACACGCCACACACCGCTCGTTGACACGGATTGCGAGCCACAAGGCACGCATGCAGGCCCGCCGTGACGGGCGTATCCAGCACGCGGCAGCAGCAGAAATCCTGCGCGTGCGGTGCTGCGATCAGCAGCATCGCGCCCCGCCGCAGTGGGCGGGACGCGGTAAGCGGCTGTCAGGCCGCCTTCGGCTTGTTGCGCGACCAGATCAGGTCGTGCGTGCCGTCCTCGTTCTCGATCAGGCGGGCATAGACCGTCGCCGGGAACGAAGGGTCGTCGATGGATACGGACAGGTATTCCCGCCCGGCCTCGCTGGTCTTCTTCCACGCTGCGCCGACTTCGTGGCCAGCCGCTTGCAGGTGGAAGTCGGGGGCGTTCTCGGTGTCGCCCTTGTCGTTGGGAACCAGCTTGACCTTGACGTTGAGCGTCAGGGTGCGAAGCGTGCCGGTGAAGCCGTCTTTCTCTGCGGTGAAGGTGCCGATGTTAGCCATGATGTTTCTCCTTTCGGGTTGAACAAGGTCGCGCCAGTGCGTCCTTGTTGTGATCCGGCCGGCGGGGGATGGGCTGGTCGCACCGCACAGCGGTCGCAACAACGTGGAGAACCTGGAAGCGAAAAGAATTTGTCCCGCGAGGAATGCGCGCAGCGCAGGGGAAATTGTTTTCGCTGCAAGGTTGCGGCCATCAAGCACAAGGCGCAGCCGCGCCACCGCCAGGATTCACAACAAGACAAGGACGCACAGGCCGCCCGCTCCCGAATGGAGACGTGGCCAACTCGGCATCCCCGCGTGACGGCTGCACCGGCTTGCGCCCTGACGCGGGCCAGGTCAATGCCCCGACGACAAGGCCAGAGCGCCCCTGCCGCAGCTCACGGCCACATACTGAGGCGTGGTGTGGAAGCTCCATAGAAGCGAGGCTGGGCGGCGTGTCGGTGAACCGTCTTTCGTGACGTACAGACAACGAACCGCCAGCGTCGGGGACGGCACGCTTTCGTGCAACCTGCCGCAGCAAGCCGGGGCGTAGCCACACCAGCCCCGCCCATTGCGGCGGGGCTCGGTCGAATCGTTGGCGGCGCGATGCGCCGCCACACTTGCTGGCTTCGTGGATTTCGCGCACGAGCGCCCTTGTGCGTGGCCCCATCGCCGCCTGTCCGAAGGCGGCGATGGGGCGTTTTGGCTTTGAGCAGTGAAACCGGGCGCGGCCACCGCCGCGCCCGGAGTTTTCGACCACCGGCCCCAAGGCGGCACGGCTTGGGGCCGGTGCGGCTCGTTATTCCTTGGTTTCGATGATCCACCACACGGCGCGCGGCAAGGCGCGGCCCGTGAGGGGATGCAGATCGGTCAGGTCGGCGCGGGCCGTCCAGCCACGCGGCGGACGGTAGCCGCGCACGTCGCCGTCGCCGTGCCAGCGGCGGGCGCGCACCGTGCCGGAGGCATAGGTCGCAGCTATGCGGGGGCGGTTTGCGGGTTGGTGGGTCATGGCAGGCATCCTCAACATGAAGCGCCCCGGCCGGAACCGGGGCGCTATCTACGGTGCGAAGTCACGCGGCCAAAGCCTCGGCCTGCGGCTGGTCATCCGCCACGGCGGCCACTTCTTCCTGTGCTTCGGCTTCGCCATCCGCCGGCGCGTCCTGCCCGGTCTGCTGCGGGCCTTCGGAGCGGAAGATGGCGGGCATCCAGCCGGTGCCAGCGGCCAGCCGTTCGGCTTCGCTGGCAATGTCGCCCTTCTTCAACTTCGCCAGTCGGGTGACGTGCGAGGGCGCGAACCCGCCAACGGCTTCCAGAATCGCGGCCTTCGGCACATGCCGGAAGTAACCCTCATTGGTGGGCTGCCACCACGCGGCCATATCCAGCCCCACGGCCTGCGCCAGTTCCGCGCCGGGCTGGTGCGGCGTGGCGCGAGGCGTCACCACGTCCACCGTGGAAGCTAAGCACACGGCCAACAGCCGCACCAGTTCATCCTGTGATTTCGCCAGCAGCGCGGCGAACAGTTCGGCGCTGTCCTCCGGCAAGGTTTCGCCTGCCACCTGTTGCAGTTCGCGCAGCGCCACGGCGGCGGGTGATTCCGGCCAGTCCGGGGCCATGCCTTCCAGCCGGTCTTGCACCGTGAGGCGCACACCCAGCGGCAGGTCGTGCCCGTAGTGCCTTTCCTGCAAGACGGTCTGCACCATGCCATGCACCACGGCGGCCAGCGCTGCTTGCGGATGCCGTGCAACTTCGATTTGCAGCGCAGCGGTACGGTGCGCGCTCAACCGCTGCGCCAGTCGGTCAGACATGGCGGCGGTCTTGGGCTGCTCGTCGTCCTCGCCTGCGTCCTCGTTCGCGGCTTCGCCTTCGCTGCCGAAACCCTGCCGCAGCCGCTCCAGCGTGCGCAGTGCCTTGGCCTCCGCTTCGCGCAGCAGCCCGCGATGAATCGCGGCCTGCCCGTCGCGGTCGATGGTGACAATGGCACCGGCTGCGGCCTTCACGTTGGCCGCATAGTCCAGCAAGCCATCTTCCAGCGCCTGCAACTGCTCGCCCAGGCGTTCGCCTTCTTCCTGCAAGGCATCGGCCTTTTCCTCGTCCTCGTCGTCCAGCGCGGCATCCACCGCCTCGGCCAGTTCGTGCAGCTTGGTTTGCAGCTTCTCGATGCGCTGCGCGTCGCGCTTGTTCGGACTGCGGCGTTCCCTTGGCGCACGCTGGAAGGCTTGCAGATCGGCATGGGTCATGCCCGGCGTGGCATCCACCCACGCCCAGCCCTCGGCCTGCACCTTGGCGGCGATACCTGCCAGCTTGTCCTGCGCCAGCCGTTCCAGCAGTGCGGCATCGGTCAGATACACGCCTTTGTCGCCCTCCGCGAACAGGTCGCGGCGGATGCCACCGCCTTCCTGCTCGTAGCCGTCCAGCCCGACAAAGCGCACCAGCGGATGCCGGTAGGCGTCGATTTCGCGTTCGGTCAGGCGGTCGCGCAGGTTGTGCGGGCCGCGCTGCCATGTGGGCGCATCGTAGAACGCGGCTTCCTGCGCAGCATGGTCGTCGGTGATGGCGAGGGCCATCAACTGGTCAAGGCTCACGGCCTCGGCCCGGTAGTCGGCCAGCAGGCGCGGCGACACGTTGGCGAGTTTCAGACGGCGCTGCACCACCAGCGGCGTGACGCTGAAATCCGCTGCAATGTCCTCGATGCTGCGGCCTTCGGCCACGAGCGCGGCGAACGCCTCGAACTGGTCGGCGGGGTGCATGGCTTCGCGCTGCACGTTCTCGGTGAGGCTGGCCGTGCGGGCGGTGCCATCGGCCACCAGCAGGCAAGGCACCTCCCATTCCTTGCTAATGCGGTGCTTTTTCGCCAGCAGCTTCAACGCTGCGAGGCGACGGTCACCGGCCACGACCTCGTAATGCTCGCCATCGGCGGCGGCAATCACGATGAGGTTTTGCAGCAGGCCGACACGCTGGATGCTGGCGGCGAGTTCGGGAATGGACATGCGCGGGGTCTTGCGCACGTTGCGGCCAGTGGGACGCGACACCAGCCGCGACAGCGGAACCAGAATCAGGTTCTTGGTCGGATCAGCGGCTTCCAGCGGGATAGCGGCGGCGGTGTTGATGGCGCGGGCTTCGGTTTGGGTAACGGCGTTCATGGTGATAACTCCTATCGGTTCAGGGATGCAGCAGCGAAGAAAGCGACAAGGGCTGCTGCCTGCCCCTGCCGCGTGGGGATTCAGGCTTTCAACTGGCGCATGCCATCGGCCAGCAGCCAGAGGGCGCGATTTAGTCGGATGTTTTGGTCGATGCCCTGCACCGGGCGGGTTTGCTGTCGGCGCCCGTTGGCGCTGCGGCCACGCAGCCCGCCTTGGGTCAGGTTTTCTTGGGTGCGGTTGAACACGCTCCACAGGTCGGGGCGGCGGTCGTCGAAGCGGCGCGGCATCAGGATTTGCGATTCCGTGATGGGCGCGGGCTTGTCGGGGTCGTCGTACTTGAGGGCGAGCGCGGCGCGGGCGAACACTTCGGATTCGCCATCGTCCAAGGTGATGCCGCGCATGGCATCGCGCGATTCCTTCACCCGATCGAAACCGCTCAAGACTTCGTAAGCCCCCTCAATGACCAGACCGGCCACGTCGCCTTTATGGGGCACTCGCACATCGGCCACGGTGTTGCCGCAGACAAGGCCATTGCTGCACACGAACCGGAACATTCCGGCCAGCATCTGATAGCTGCTGGTGCCGTCGTGCGAGTTCAGCAGCACGATTTCGTTGGCCTCCGCGCCGTTGATCTGGCTGGCATGGCGCAAGCGAATCATGTGTTTGGTGTGCTCGCGCTTGCCTTCGTCGCGCACGCGGGTTTGCGTCACCATGAAAGGCTGGAAGCCTTCTTTGCGAAGCTCGGTCAGCACGGCGGCGGTGGGGATATAGGCGTACCGCTGCGAACGGCTCTCGTGCGGGGCATCCGCGAAGATGGACGGGGCCACGCGGTGAATCTGGTCGTCGGACAGCGGGTAATCGCTGCGCAGCGAGGGGGAGCGGAAAGCGAAACGGGATGCGAGTTGCATGGTCTTTCTCCTGACAAAAGAGGTTTGCTGTTCACACCGCACACCGGATTTCTAGATTCGGAGCCCAGCCTTTCGGCTGTTTGGTGCGGTCGGCACGAGGAACCCGGTTGGCCCTGTTGCCACCGTCTTTCCTGAGTTCATCGCCCGCGCCCAAAGGAGCGCGCGGACGGGGGCCGTCAAGGAGCCAAGCGCAGGGTTGGTGCGGCCCGCAGGCGCAGCCGAGGACACGGCCCTGCGCGCCTTGACGGCACACGGTCGCGGGCTACGGTCGCGGGTAAGGTGATGAAGTCAGGGGAGACGGCTGGACAAGGCAACGGCCATCCCTTTGTGCTGACCGCACGCAAGCGAAGCGCGCAGGCCCGAAGCTGGAAGCCGGGCCGTAGGCGTCAGCGATGCGGAAGGCTGGCGAAGCCAGTCCCGCCAGGGATGAGCGACTAGCGAACCTGGAGCAGCGCGATCCGCGAAGCGGAGACGCAAGAGGACTCTTCGTTTACCATTTGTTTCGCAAGCAAATGATGGGAAAGCAAGAACACGGAGATATAGAGATGATTGTCTGCATCAACCGCCTCAAACAGTTCGGAATCTTCAGCGACTTCAATGGAACGAAGATCCAAAAGTTCGGCCGGTACAACCTGGTCTATGGTTGGAATGGAACAGGCAAGTCAACGTTATCGAATCTATTCTCTTGCTTTGAGCTTCGCTCGATGGTTCCCCGCTTCAGCACGGGCCAATTTTCAGTAGTTCTGGAGGATGGCTCAACGATCACGGAATCCACACTCCACTCATCCCAATTGAATATTCATGTTTTCAATCAACGCTTCGTGCATGAGAACATTGATTGGGACAAATCCGTAAAGAGCATCCTTCTTATTGCGAAAGAGAAGATTGATGACTTGCAGAAGCTGGAGAAGCTGAAGAGCGAGCTTCAGTCGAAAAAGAAGGCTCACGACGACAAGCAAAGCGATATCAAGAAGCAGCGTGAGGCATTAGAGAAGTTCCTGACCAATGCTGCCAAGAAAATGAAGCTTGGACTTCAGGCGATTGATACGAGCGACAGTTATTACTTGAATTACGACCGCCGCAAGCTCTTCAACTTCATACAGAATAACGGCGAGACAATTATCAAGGCGGAGTCGGTTCTTCCAGATGAGAGGGTTATCGACCTTACGAATGCCGCCAAGCCAGATCAGCTTCCAAGCATTGCTTTCGCCTCAACGGCCATTGAGCCGGACTACTTTAAGAAAGCGGCGGGCCGCATCAGAGATTTGATTGGGACTACGGCGGTCAATCAAGCAATCCAGCGGCTGACCGATAACCCGGAAATCCGCGAATGGGTTCAAGCAGGCTTGGAAATCCATAAAAACCACGACTCGCAATCCTGCGAGTTCTGCGGCTCTCCGTTCGCCCAGCTTCGTGCCGAGGCGCTTGCTGCCCACTTCAGCAAGGAGTTCACGGAGTTTCAGAGCCGACTTCAGAACGCGGCGACATGGATTGAATCTCAAGGCGCTCCAGCTAATCAGTTTCCCGCATCGACCGAGTTTTATAAAGAACTATCGGCCGAGGCAGAGAAGCTTCAAAAGGACTACGCAACTGCTGCTGAAAAGATCGACCAGCAAATCGACGCCTGGCGGGAAGCCCTGAAGGCCAAGATCACAGACCCTGGGAAGACAGACATTCAGATCTCGGATGTGGTTGAAGACGATGTCACCAATTTCAATGACATCCTGAAATCGATTGTTGCTCTCGTTGGAAAGCACAACAATAAGACTTCAAATTTCAAATCTGAGACCTCAAAAAGCAAGGTGGCACTGGAGCTTCACTTTGCTGCGGCTGAGGTGCAAGAGTTTGACTATGCTGGAAGTGAGAAGAAGTGCAATGACCTTGAGTCAGAAGCAAAGAACGACCATAAGGAAATTGAAAAAATTAGTCTAGAGGTCGGAGCCATAGAAGCGGCGCTCTCGAATGAAACGGTCGGGGCAAAGGAGTTCAATGACATCCTGCATCGCTTCATTGGCCGCTCTGAGCTTTGCCTGAACTTCAATCAGAAGAAGAAAGGCTATGAGATCATCAGAAACGGGGTTGGTGAGCACGATGGGAATTTGAGCGAAGGTGAGAAAACTGCGATTGCATTTGTCTATTTCATCACGAAGCTCAAAGAAAATGGAAATAACATCAAGGATACGATCGTCGTCGTTGACGATCCGGTCTCAAGCTTTGATTCTAATCACTTGTTTCACGCCTACTCGTTTTTGAGAACGCAATGCACTGAAGCCAAGCAACTTTTTGTGCTGACTCACAACTTCACTTACTTTAAGCTAGTGAGAGACTGGTTCACTGGCACCAATAGGAATCGAGTCAAAAAAGGCAACGCCGAGAATTGCTTCTTTTATCGCCTGGATGCGCCACCTGGCTCCCCTCGTCACTCCCTACTTGTGGATGCCGACGACTCACTCAAGAACTACGGTTCCGAGTACCACTATATCTTCAAGAAGCTCTACGAATATAGGGCGCACACAACACTCAATCGAGATGAGGCGTTCTTGACCGCCAACCTCGCCCGAAAGCTTGTTGAATCGTTTTTCACCTTCAAATATCCAAGGCGTCGAAGCGACATTAGTCAATTGATGGAGGCTGGCCTAAAAGATTGCACCATCACGACACCAGAGCTTAAAGAAAAAATCTACCGCTTTATCAATAAGTATTCACATAGCGACGTTATTGAGATAACAGAGGAATCCGCAGAAAACTTGGCAGGCGAAAGCCACAGCGTCATCGGGAACATCTTCCAGTGGCTGGAAGAGGTGGACAAGAAACATTACGACGAGATGATTCAGGTTGCGACGGCCTGAGCATCAGGCCGCGAGGGCCATAGCTATGCCACCAGGCGCAGCAAAAAGGGGCCGAAGCCCCTTGGGCTAGATCAGCCCATGCTCGGCGAACGATGCCGTTTCGTTGCCCGCAACGATGATGTGATCGAGCACGCGCACGTCCACCAGACCCAACGCTTCCTTGAGCCGCTGGGTCAGCGCCCGGTCAGCCGCGCTCGGCTCGGGGTTTCCGCTCGGATGGTTGTGCGAAACGACGACCGCCGCCGCATTGAGCCGCAGCGCCTCCTTGACCACTTCGCGCGGATACACCGACGCACCGTCAATAGTGCCGTGGAACATCTCCCTGTATTCGATCAGACGATGGCGCGTATCCATGAACAGCACTACGAACACCTCATGCTCGAAGCTGGCCAACTTTGTACGCAAGTATTCCTTGACCGCCGCCGGCGAAGTGAACTCTGCTCCGCGCCGCATTTTCCGGTCAATGACCTGGCGCGCAGCTTCCAGAATGTCGTCGGCCGATGCCGGTAGATAGCGCCCGTGCGCGTCGCGCACCAGCAGACAGGAATCGAACGAGGGAAAGGACAGTTGCGACATGATCGTGCTCCGGTTGCTCGGGCGGAATTGCCCGGAACCGGCGGCAGCACGGCGCAGCGCAAGCAGTCAGGGGTCGCAGACGGCCGCCAGGACGCAAGCGCGCATGGCGCGCGCCGCCCTTGACGGCGAGAACGCCGTGATACGGTGAAGGGAACAGCAAGACCGCCCACACCCGCCCACTGCACAGAGTCGATTTTTGGCAAGCGGAGCGCGCAGGCCCGGATCAACGAGCCGGGACGGAGGCGTCAGTGATGGAAGCCCGACAGGGGCGAGACTCGCGCAGCGAAGCTCGATGCGCAGCACGACAGCGCGACGGCGGCACGCCGGGACGCCCGACTGCTTGGGACAGGACTACTCGTTGTCCGTCTTGCGCTGCTCGATTTGCAACTGCGCCCGTTGCGTTGCCTGTTGCAGCCGCTCCACCAGCACGCCCCTCGGCGGCAAGGCGGTCAGATACTCGGCAACGTGGATGCCGGACTTGTCCAGCTCCAGCAATTCGATCTGCTCGCGCTTCTTGCCGGTGCAAAGGATGATCCCGAGCGGCGAGGCTTCCTCCGGCTCCCGTTCGTGCTTGTCTAGCCACCGAAGGTAAAGCTCCATCTGCCCTTTGTAGGCCGCCTTGAAGTCACCTACCTTCAACTCCACCGCAACCAGCCGCCGCAGCTTGCGGTTGTAGAACAGAAGGTCAAGGTGGAAATCCTCGTCGTCGATCGGAATGCGCTTCTGCCGGCCGACGAATGAGAAGCCCGCGCCCAGCTCCAGCAGGAAGGACTCCATTTCACGGATGATCGCCGCTTCCAAGTCGCCTTCCTGCCAAGTGTCCCGCAGGCCCAGGAAGTCGAGGATGTACGGGTCGCGCATGACCAGGGCCGGCGACATGCGCTGCGCATCGCGCAGGGTCGCCAACTCCTGCGCTATGGTTTCTTCCGGCTTTTGGGAAAGCGCCGTGCGCTCGTACAGCATCGAGTCGATACGCTCGCGCAGCGTCCGCACGCTCCAGCGTTGGGTGCTGGCCATCTGTGCGTAGTAGTCCCGCTGGAGCGGGTCTTTCAGCGGCATCAGGGCGATGAAGTGCGTCCAGCTCAATTCTCGTATCAGTGATACGAGAATTCGCTCGTCGGGGAAGGTGGCGGCGAACTGCACCATGCGGCGCAAGTTCTGCTCTGCAAAGCTGCTGCCGTACTCCTCCACCAACTGCGCAGCCAAGGTGGGCAGAACTTCCTTGCCGTAGGCGCCCCGGCGCCTGTCCAAGACCTGCGTGTGGATGCGTTGGCCGATGCGCCAGTAGAGCATCGTAAGCTCGCTATTCACCGTCGAGGCGGCGCGCAAGCGCGCCGCCTCGATCAGTGCCCGAATGTCGCCCAGCAGCGCCGCGGGCGCTGCGAGCGATGCTGCTGATGGCCGGCGCCCGTTCATGCCACCGCCTCCGCAAGCTGCCGCGCGCCCGTGATGGCTTGGCGGCGGCTGGCCACCAGCTCGGCCGCCTCGCGCACCGGCTTGTCCTCGGTGTGGACGTAGTGCATGAACATCGCCACGGTCTTGTGGCCCGTCAGCTTCATTCCCACTTTGGTCGGCACACCGGAATTGGCAATGTCGGTGGTCGAGCGATGACGGATGCCGTGCGTGCCTACGTGCGGCACGCTGGCGGCCTTGAGCGTCCGGCACCAGCCGCCATAGTGCTCGCCAAAGGTCAGGTGCTTGGCCGGGTCGTTCGGCGACGGCAGGACGTAAGGGCAGCCTTCCAGACGCGGCGCCGTCGAAAGCAGCCGATAGGCTTCCTCGCTCATGGGCTTGGAAATGCCGCCAACCTTGCTGTCGGGCCACACCACGCGCCGGTTCTCGAAGTCCAGCCAGCTCCATTCGAGCGGGCAGATTTCGGAGCGCCGCGCCGCAAACTCGAATTGCAGCCGGATCGCCAACGGGATGACGTAGTTCTCCAGCCCCTCCGCCTCCAGTTTCTCCAACTGGCGGAAGATCCGCACCATTTCCTCGTCCACGATGAGCCGGGTTTCCTTGCCCGGCGGGTACATCGGGACGTGGCGGCACGGATTCGTGCCGTCCGGGCGGAAGCCCCAGACTTCGGCCAAGTTGAACATCTTGCGCAGCACGCCGAAGGTCTTGTTGGCCTCGGTCGGCTTGTAGGCCAGCTTTTCCATGAGCCCCGCAATGTCGGGCCGCTTCACGTCATGCACCTTCTTGCGGCCCAGCAGCGGGATGATGTTGCGGTCGATGACGCCCTGGTAGCCGTCCTGCGTGCTGACCTTGTTGCGCTTCTTGGAGTAGTCCTCCATGAACTTTTTGCACAACTCGGCCATCGTGGGCGCCTTGCGCGCCTCGGCCTTGGCACCGCCGGGATCACCACCCCGGCGAACCTCGGCCAGCCAGTCCTGCGCTTTGACCCGCGCCTGTTCGACGGTTAGCTCCCCGTAGAGTCCCAGCGAGGGCTTGCGGGGCTGGCCAGAGTTCGTGCGGTACTGGAGCATGAACACCCGGCGTCCCGTCGAGGTAATCTTGCAAAGGAAGCCGGGCACGACGGTATCCCGTAGTTCGATGTCCTTCGCCTGGGGTTGCGCCGACTCTACGGCGGTCTTGGTGAGCTTGATCTTTGCCATGATGACTCCTTGGAACGACCCGGATTCCAGGAGCCAGATAGGAGCGGCGCGAGGGAGAACCGGGTCAAGTTTCAGAAAGCACCGGCATATGATGGAAGCGCGTAAGCTATTGATAAACCTGCTGTATCGGGCTACGTCGCAGTCCAGCGAACTACCGGGCTGGAGTCATCGTGAAACAAAAAAGCCGCTCATCATAGCCAGCAATAACGATTCGTCCGTCATTGCAATGAATAAACTGGCTAAAAGCGTTGGTATTAAGCGTGGAACCCCAATTTTTAAGTGCAGGGATTTGATTCAGCAACACCGGATCGAAGTCCGGAGCTCTAACTTTACTTTGTATGAAGACTACTCAAATCGCTTCCATGAAACGCTGGAAAGCTTCGCGCCTCAATCGAGTCGATATAGCATAGATGAAAATTTCATGTTATTGAAAAAAATGAACAAGTTAATAGATTACGAAGATTACGGCCGGTTGATCAGAAGTACACTTCTTCATAATCTGTCCCTTACCTGTGGTGTGGGTTGTTCAAGCACCAAAACCCTGGCTAAATTATGCACCTATGCGAGCAAACGATGGGCAGCTACAGGCGGGGTTGTAGTTTTGACTGATCAGGCCAGGATCAGGAAGCTCCTGAGCCTTATCAGTACCAGAGAAATATGGGGTATTGGTCGAAAGATCAGTGAACGCCTGTCGGCTTACGGGATCATCACTGCCGGTGATTTTTATAAGAGCGACGTTCGCTTTTTACGTAAAAGCTTTGGCGTTGAAATCGAGCGTACCTGGCGGGAACTGCATGGCGAACCATGTTTCCGGCTGCACGAGTCCCCTCCTGTCAGGCAACAGATTATCGTTTCCAGAAGTTTTGGTCAGCGCCTTAATGAGATAGGCAAGCTACATGAGGCAGTTTCATTTTTTACCGCCCGGGCGGCAGAGCAGCTGCGCAAGGATGGCTCGTGGACCCGTCAAATCACAGTCTTCATTCAGAGCAGCAATTATGCGCAAGGTGAAAACCGCTACAGCAATTGTGGTATCGAGCCGCTTACCGCTACACAGGACACCCGCGATCTGGTTGATGCAGCCATGACCATCCTGAACCGCATTTACAGACCTGGGATAGCGTATGCGAAAGCAGGGGTAATGCTCTCCGCTATGACTGACGGCACAGAGCAACTCAGCCTGTTTGATGCGCGCCCGGCCAGGCCTGGCAGTCAGGCACTGATGAAAGTTATGGACCGGTTCAATAAAGAAAAGCGCGGATCTTTGTTTTTACTGGGGGAAGGCATTCAACAGGATTTTCGTATGAAGCAGGCCATGCTATCACCGAGATATACGACCCGCTGGGATGAATTACTCGTTGTAAAAGCGTAGCGGCCATGTCCGGCATGGCCGTACTCATCAAAAGTGAAAGTAACTTTAGGCCCCGCGAGCTTTTTCGATTGCGCCCTGCAAAGTTGCTGCGTCCATAGCCCCGGGGATAAATGTGGTAGTCGCCGCATTCGGCTTTTTCATATTCATAATGATGAAACCGGGTGTGCCGGTGATCCCGAGCGCTTCGCCCAGCTGCATGTTGCCGGAGATCACGTTTTCATACCGGTTTTTTTCCCTGTCAGAAAACGTGCTGTTAAACCCTGACTTTTCCATCACAGTATTAAAGTCAGTGAGTTCGAATTTGCGTTGAGAGGTCATGAAGGTATGAGCCACAGCCATCAGGTTGTTGTGGTACTTACGATAGGCTTCAGCACCGAAATTCTGATAGACGTGCAGACCCGTAGCGGCCCCCATGGCAGATACAGGTTTTGAACCGGCAAAAATCGGGAATTCTTTAAAGAAGAATTTTACATCTTTGCTCTGATTCATCACCGATTCAACAACAGGTGTAACCCGCATGCAGTAAATACACTGATAGTCGAAGAACTCGATTACCGCGACGTCGGCGTCATCAGGGCCGATGTTTGGCGTCTCCTTGGTATCCAGCAGAGCTGGCGCATATGGAATTATTCGTTCCACTGAGGCACTCACGTTCTGATTTTCCAGCGCCTTACCTGCTTCCACTAAATAATGGGGATTTTTTACCAGGTAAGTAGCGGCAATTTTGCCAATTTCTTCCTCACTGAGCACCTTCGGTTTAAAATAAGTTGCCGTGATTAACGCCGAGGCAGCGGTAGCAATCACCGCAGAAATTAAAATCGTGGCCATCGGTTTTAAATAAAATTCTTTAGACATAGCTACCTTTATGCTTTTCAGCCTGTTAGTTATTAACCTGCGATGGATTATACTGGCCCGGTAAATCGGAATTATTCGTGAAACAATGCTTTTTGGAGATTAAAGGATGATTAGGCAGGGCTTTATACTTACAACCGCAATGCTTTTGAGTGGTTGCGGATATCATTTCGCAAACCAGGTAGATGCGTACGATCTAATGCCTCGTCCTGTTACAAATAAAAGGTTTCAGATAGTCCCTCTGGATGAAAGTATTCAGTCCAGAATGTTTTCAGGCCGTTTTGCTGATGGATTAGCAAAAAAAGGAGTCATTATTTCCACTCACCAGCCAGATTATGTGCTCAGGTTCCGAATCAGCAGCTCACAGGAGAACATGCAGTATAGCGAGCAGCTTCTTACTGGGGTGACAGGCTACGTTGTAGATAAAAAGACAACTAGAACTGACAAGCATGGCGAATCGCATACTGACTATGACTACAAGCCAGTCGATGGGGTAATAGGCACTGAGACGATGTCGCAGATGCACTATATGCGACAGCTGGATGTCGAGGTATACCCGTCAGCGAAAGGAGCAAAGCAGGTTCTGAAAGTGAGTATGCAAAGCAATGCACCTGTGCCGTCAGACAGCATTGCTTATTCAGCAATGATCGACGCCTTTACTGATAAATTTGATGCGCCGCTGCGTTCCGGAAATTATGTTGCAGTGATCCCCTGGAATTGAAAGCAGACGGCGGGAAGAGAATGTTCAAAAGTGACTTTTGGACACGCACATTAACGTGGCTATCGCCCTCCCCCATTAAAATCATAAAGTCGGTAAAGATCGCCCATCGTGATGGAATTGGGCTTATTAATGAATAGATACTGTAACTGTTCTTTATGTTGAGTACTGGCAGCTGCATTCATAAGCACTTCCAGGTAGAACCTGTAGCCTATGCTTCGCTCTGAATACATATACTGGAACTGCATCAGTAAAATGCCTGACATAACATACAACAGCAGCAGACTGAGTAACACAGTGCTATCAGGCTGTTCCAGTGCCATACTGACATACCCTGAACCCAGAATGCACAGAAGCCACCCCGTCATTAGAGCAGGCACCCTACGACTCAGACGTTCATAACAACGTTTTATTACGGGATCCCGGAGATACTTTTTGTCAGGTATCCCCGTTGCTCTGATGACGAAGTTACTGAGTATCGACATCTTTTTTCCTTCTGGACGCTCTCAGTCAATAAATCAGGCCAGGCGCTCATTGAAAGCTACCACGAGCTGCGAATCGGGATTTTTTACCAATTCGGGCCGGATAACTTTTAGTTGCCTCGTTGGGGCGAGCTCATCTGTAGGCCTGATGGTGGTATTACCCGGCCCCTTGCGGGTACTGTCGGTGTTTACCTTGAGCTTTTTATTTCCCAGGTAGCTTTCCATCTTTTTAGAGATGGTGTCACCTGTGGTCGCAACACCAGAGAGTTCCTTTAGTTGTTCACCTTGATCCATTTGTACCGATGACATCAGAAATCCGATTCCGGGATCGTTATCCGTTCCACAGGCTCCGTACTGACATTGTGCAGCGAAAACGGGCTGTACACCTACAGCAACCAGCATTAACGTACTCAGTAAAGTAGATTTCATACACACCTCTTACAGTCGGAAAAGTTACTTTTGCGCAGCGCCCATTTGGGTCACCAGGTTTTCCGGGCTCAGCCACCCCGTAAATAACTGCGGTTTGCCGCTTAGTGTCACCATGGTAGGAGTACCTTGCAGCGGGATTGTTGAGGCCACCTGGAAATGCGATTTGATAATGTTTAAGCAAGCCTCATCAGGACGTCCTTCCGGGATAGTTGAAACCGGATTCATCGCTGCATCCAGAGCTTCGTTTGGCTTTGCTGAACACCAGATTTTGGCCATGTTCCCGGCTACTACCGAGTTCAGTCCTGCACGTGGGAATGCAAGAAACTTAATCGAAATACCGGCATCAAGATAAGACTTCAGATCATGATGCAGTTTTTGGCAGTATCCACAGGTTATATCGGTAAAGATAGCAAGCCGGTATTTTTCGTTTGGTGATTTGTAGTCGATGGATTTTGTTTTGGATGCGAACTCCCGGACGCCCATTAAAATGGCCTGCTCAGTGGTGTTTACCACATCTTTACCTTTCACGTGGAATAAGCTTCCGGTAAAGATGTAATCTCCGTCTTTGCTCACGTAACTTACCCCCTCCCTGGAAATCACCGTAAAAATATCTTTTACTGGCGAGGGTTCGACGTGCTCGATTGAAAGCCCAATGGCTTTGAGCTTATCCCGGGCTGCATCTGGCAGCATCATTGTATTAACCGGCTCGGCATTCATCGTGAAGGCGGTACTTAATGAAAGAAGTAATACCGATGCCTTAATAATTTTTTTCATTTATGCTCCTTAAATCGAGCACTAATATTATCACGCTCCAAAATTCCAGAATTTTGCTTAAACACTTAAATCAACGGGTAAAGCCGAAAGAAAGTCGATAGATATATGGGAGAATAGTTAAAACGTAGATTCAGTGGAGAAATCGTTGTGTTTACACCACCAGCAGATGATGTGAAACCTATTCCCGTTCCTGATGAAATTTACACTCAGTGCATAACGGATGCCGCCCGCTACTTCGGAATTGATGCTGAACTGGTTTTTACGTTGTTTGACAATGAAGGCGGTAAGGTTGGTACTTTCAGCAGGAATACTAACGGCACTTATGATATTGGCCCAATGCAGATCAACTCATCCAATCTGCCTGAAATAAAAAAGCATTTCCCGACGGTAACGTGGCGTGTTCTGGCTTACGATGCTTGCGCAAGTTTCTGGGTTGGAACATGGTGGCTCTATAGAAAAATTGTTGATCGCAAGGGCAATGTGTTTGAAGGGATTGCAGATTACAACAGCAAAACCCCAAAGGTACGTGCAAAGTACATATTTAACTTCATGGTAAAGTACAATCGTCGGATCCAGCAGCGTAACGGGATGGGTGAGCTTTATCAATGGACCCAGCAACCTCCTCGATACAATGGCCATATAGCTAAAAATGTCCCGGAGCAAAACCCGACTCCTGTTGTTAAATAAATTCCACCCGATATTACAGAAGATCATCGAGTGGCTTGGGTAAAACACCACAAATATTTCGCACTGACTCAGGAGTAATATATTGTCTTCTTCTGCAAGAAATTTATTTAAGACACTCTCCTCTTTCTTGATCCAGAAAAACCCTCATCATGAAGAAGTATGTGTTCATGAAGAAACAACAGCTGGTTTATGGGCCCCTCTCCCTGATTCGCATGTCGTGCTTTTCTTAGATTTCGATGGGGTTTGCCACAGGTGTAAAAATGAAACCTTTGAGCGAATGCCACTGTTAGAGAAATTGCTGGATAACTGCCCTGCCATGGTGATTGTTATCTCCAGCTCATGGCGTGAGTGCGCTAATACAAGTTATCTGAAATCTCTGTTCCGGATGCCTTATAGAGACAAAATCATAGGTGCAACCGGTTCGGTATATTTAAAACACGGACAGACTGGTGTGCGGGCTGCCGAGTGTGAGGACTTTGTCTTTTCACATCGAGTTAAAGCATTTATCTGCCTTGATGACGACGAATCATTATTTCCGGCCGGTTATCCGCATTTGCACAAAACCGATTATTATACGGGCCTCACCGAATCTGACCTTGCAGCTCTTAACGCAAGGTACCATCAGCTCATGGGACGCTGATGAACAAAGTAACTTTCCTTTTACCCTGTCACTGCTGATCTCGTACGCCCATCCACTTTAGGATTGATTGTTTTATTCCATACGCAATAATGTCTCATATGAATTCGACAAGAAAGGGACATTATGCTGCATCACTGTCAGGCTAAGTCACTGGATGACATATACCTTGAGGATATTCCCAACATCATACATCCGGCCACGGCGGTACATGACCTCGAAGATACCGCCCTGCCAAACCGGATTATTCAGGAATGGAATTTACCGCAGGGATATACACAGTTTGTCAGCCGGTATCACCAGTTCCACCATCAACGCCCCTGGCTCGCTTACCGCGATACGCTTGACGACATCAGATACGGTAAGATCGTTCTGCTTAGAAAAGACATAACCGGCAATACCGGGCCGGGGGTTATATCAAATGGCAACCTACGCAATGACCTGCCCATGTCCCTCTTGACCCGTCTGCGCGATATCATCTCTCGTCAGTTGAAACGCCCGGGGTATTACGTTCGATCAACGACACCAGCACAGCACGCCCAATCAACAAAAACCATTAATTCCAAAGCGGCTGGTCGTCTTCTCGCAGCTGGCGGGCTTTATAATGGAAATGTGGAGGGTTTTCGACATACGGCTGAACAACTTGGCGGCGAAGCTGTTGAAGGCTATGACCAAGTATTGAACGAAACAACTTCAGGTATGCTGGTTGCAGCGGCTTCACTTCTGGTTATCCGAAATCCAAGGTCTGCGGATGAATTGACAAGTTATCTCGGCAAGTACAAAAAAGCACACGTTTTGCTCGATGATATGAATGTTAGCGAATTGAACTACATGCGCCGAGACAGAGCTGAATATTTAGCTCTCCGTGGACAATTCAACAATACTGTACGCCCTAACTTCCTTAAATCACTTTCAGACCACCCAGATGCCCTGGCTACGTTTGAACCTAACGATTTGATGAAACTTGCAACAGGCAAGGTCCCCTCTGGGTGGCAGGTTCACCACAAGATCCCTCTTGATGATGGTGGCACAAACGCTATAGACAACCTGGTACTTATTCAGAATTCACCATACCATTCAGCACTGTCGAAAGCACAATCCATCATTACGAAGGATCTACCGTATAATTCAAGCACCAAAGTTTTATGGCCATCGCCGAACGGTGTTATCTACCCGGTAGGAAAGTAAGAGGCGCTCATGAAAGATTTAACTCAACTACTCAGCAGCCTAAAGAGGTTGATGGTTGCAGATGACTACCCTTTAGCCAGCCCGGTAGCCCCGGAGGTCTTGAAAGACTTAATCTGCAATCCGCCTCCAGTGGAGTGGGCAGATCACAAAAAGAGCGCCTATGTAGATATACAGAAACTCATTAAAACCAGGCTTGATTATGCCCAAGTGTTTAATGCTATGGATGGTTTTGAGTACAACGGACTTACGTTTTATAACCTTGTTCAGGCAGAGAACGAAAATCTATTGTGGTCAAATATTTACATACGCAACTTTGAAGCCCGAGACAATGAAATCTACGTTGACCCAAATCTCACTGATAAGGTGTTAATCGGAGAAGATGGCATGTCACTGTTCGCTTATAGTTTTGCAGACGACTGCTTTCAGATAAGAGACAAAGCATCTACTGATTATGTTATTGAATCTCATACAGAGTTTGATAGATTTTTGTCTTCACTGATTCAAACCGTTAGTTGAATGTTCCGCAAGAGCGGTACTTCTGAAAAAAAGGCCGCAAACACATACTTTGCGGCCTTAATTGTTTAGCAGTAATTTACAATGAATTGATAGTCATTTCAGGAGGTTATATTCAACCTCCCTTATTTTTTATTTTCATTAAGCCACTGATCCGCTTTATCGACACGTGACTGGTAAGGCTCATTTGTGTTGCTCAGCTCTGACTTCATGTACTGAATGAATTCATCTGCTTTCTGAGGCCCAAAGCGAGGGTCATCCGTCAATTGCTGCCGGATAGCCCTTTCAGAGTTCTGCGCTGCATTCGCATAAGTTGAAACGCCGTCGCTGCTAATACTCTGATACCGGTCACTTACTGCTGCGACACCATCAGACATCTGCATGTGATTAAGGACCTTACCCTGGAGAGAATCAGGCATATTTGCAGGGTTAGAAGCATCATTTGCTATCGATGTCTGGGTTTGAAGGATGCCCGCTCCCGTAAGCATCTCATTTACCGGTTTCGCCCCAACGCTGGTTAGCGTATCCGAAACAAATTGCTGGCCCCCGAGTAGCGCACCAGAAATCGCGCCCCGCTCAGTGTTGGCCTCTATCTTTTCCCCAACCAAGCGATCTGTGACGGTCTGAGTGCGGTTACCAACGAGACCACCGCCCGACCCACCTTCTCCCAGGTTTGCCCGTACGACTGACTCAAGTGAACCATCAGCTCTGTTATGAGTGTTGAAACTGCTATGGATGCTCTTAACGTCATTCATACTCCAGTTAACGTTATAGTTACCCAGTTCATTAAGGATCTTCTGGGTATCCGCTTTGAGCTGCTCTCTTTCGGCACCGGTAGCCATGGTGCTGGCACCATAGGTAAAGACAGCTTGCTGTGCCAATTCAGCTCGCTTATCGTCCCGGCTTAAGTTCGGGTTGTTGGCAACACGACTAAAGTAGTTATCAGTGTTATTAGATAAGCCACGAACTTGCCCGCTCTGATACATACTGTTCAAAGCAGTGGCTCGTTGATCCATTCCATCACCAACCACCCGACCACCGGTAGCCTTTTCCAGATCGTTAAATGTGCCTTCTGCATTTCTGACATCCTGACCCGAATTGACGACTTTCTCTACACCCTGATTATTCAGTACAGGTCCATTCGTTTCGAGAGAATTAAGCACATTCCTTTCTTCATCAGAATAAGTGCGGCCCACGTTGTTGTTATGTATTCCCTGAATATCGCCTTTGCCCGCGTTATCAAGGTTATACGGAGTAAAGCCAGCTTCACTTTTTCCAGGGACACGCTGTGTCGCGTCCTGAGCGTTGGAGGAAAGACCGAGTTTAGCCTGCGAATCTACACTTCCACCCAGTTCCCCTACGCGTGACGCACTCATCACGCCAGACGTATTTACGCTGTCAGGAGTTCTATCCTGTGCCTGAGTGATAGTATTAATTCCTGACCCGTCGCCTGAAATTCTGTCGAGCTGATTGGTGATAGGTAGCAGCTGCTGTGCATTACCACCGAAGTCGGAAACCAGACTTTTAAGCAGGCTGGAGGTTTCACGGAGATCCTGTTTATTACTTTCTGCCGTCTCTCCCCGGGCGGTATCAATCGCAATTTTTTGCTCACTGAAATCTCGTGTTGCAGCCACAAGCGCGTCAGTACGTTGAAGCTGCGATCCAAGCTGATTACTGGCCTTGAAGGTATCGTTATAGGAGTTGAATTTCTCCATAAACGCATTCTCATCCAGCCCATTCTTACGAGCAAAATTCCTTACATCATCATCACTGAAGTTTTTGTTGCGAATAGAATCGGAGAACCTGTCCAGGTTAATGCTTTGTTTGGAGTCGAGGCTCATCCCGCTATTGGAACTGGCGTTAGTCGATACCGATGTGGAAATGTTCTGTGCCATCGTCTGTGTCGCCTGGTTCATTTTCGACGATGCTTCTTTAAACGCATTAGTATTGGCTATCTGATCGCTGCTTACCTGAGACGCCGCTTTACTGAACTGGTCAGTTAACGCAGAATCCTGGCTCAACTGATTCGAAATCGCTTTTGAAAGGTCATTTGACAGCGAGTCACTACCCGTATTGGTTTTAACACCACCGCTACTTAACTGCCCAGATATTGCTGCTTTCATACCGCCGTCTTTGCCAGTACCACCACCACCAAGTCCCGCGTTCAACACTACATTTGATGCAATACTGGCAAGTTGAGACGCATTCACTCCATGCTTCGCTGCTACCCCTTCAGCTACAGAGGCACCGATCTTGTCGGAGATCTGTTTCATCGTTTGCAGATTAGTAGAGAATTGTTGGCTGGACTGACCTGAACGGCCAAGCTCGCTCATCTGACTGTATCCTGCCTGGAACGAATTACTCGCCGCACTCATAACTGATGAAGTAACAGCTGAGCCCTGACCCTGGCTATTAGCAATGCTTGAACCAGCATTCCACATACCAAGGCGGAAATTACTTGAATCAACTGCGCCGCCATCGCTGTATCCCTGACCGGTACTGGTTAAGGCGGTTCGAGTCACGTCACCAAATGAAGATTTACCGCTGTTGGGGCCATCCCATACTTTGGGCGTTACATGACCAGTATCCACCGGCGCATCGGGGGTCACTCCCTTTACCGCATTCATCATCGGGTGAATAGACTGTGTCATCAGGAATAATGTGAGTACCGGAATCAGAGCATAAAGCGCGGAAGCAACAGACAGGTATGAACTGTAAGTTTCCGCAAGCCCTGGGAGCCCCATCCACGTGACGGCATTATTCTGGCTGTTGAGGGTGCTCCAGGTATCCAAGTCGGCCGTCGCGACTTTCTTCACATACGCGTTGACCATTACTGCCGTAAGCGGCCACATATTCACGAAGAGGATAAGTTGCAAATATTTCGCCGCAGCGGCAACACCATTACCACCTAACGCCAGCAGCATAAGCAAAGCAAATGGAGCAACCATATAAGCAAACATTTCAAGGAATGCGATTGCTGCTCCCGACAGTTGTAACCACAACTGGCCCTGTGAAGCCATTGTGTTGGTTCGCTTCAGAGAAGCCTCAAACAACTGCATATCGGAAGCCAGACCGAGTGGGGTCTTATATTTGCTTGCGCCATTTCTGAGCTCATTCATTATGAACAGGTTCAGGGTGGCGTCATACGAACCAATAGCCTTACCGTACATACCATTTGCTGACGCCATAACATCAGTAAAACTTGCGCCGGTAGGTGCACCATTTGCTTCGTCTGGAGTAAGGATGCCGTTTGTCTGTCCTATAAGGGAAATAGTCTGGCGAGCTTCAGCTGTACTGGTAACCTGTTTCACAGTTGACCAGACCTCATCACACGTACCAGTTTTTGAACCGTTAGCGCCAACAATACTGGCAGAGGCATTCTTCAGTGCGCCTTTCATCGCCTGATTAATCCGGTCCATGCTATCTGCCAGATTAGCTGAGAAAATATCGTTAAAAATAGTTTCTTTACCGGCAATATTTGCGCTTGAGTTTTGGGTAGCCTTCAGGCAGTTGTATGCAAGAGACTGAACGGTAGCACATACGTTCATTGGCCCTAGCCCGCTGGCCGGTTCAGGAAATGCGGAACAGTAGCCCTGGCTATCGCCGCCCCATTGCAAAAACTTCACGAATCGGATCATCGGACCGAGGGTGATGTCATCGTCCAGAGTTGTTGCAGACAGGTCCACCGGAGAAAGCGGATCAAACGCTGTTTTATAATCCTTCAGCAAACCCTGGCTTAAGTTAGTGGTGACGGTGGCCATCGCAGCAATAAAAATTGGAATTCCGTCGACGTTTCTGACCTCTCCCGACTTTACAGATTCAATAGTTACATCCACTCGAACCATTGCCATCATGAAAAGGATCAACCCCAAAAACCATGAGAAAAACGGTAATTCATTTTTGGTCGGAGCCTGGAGCCATAGCCACGTTTTATAGAATAGGCTCACACCTGCTACAACGGCGGCCGTGGTCAGGAACTCTTTTACACCAGTATATTGAGAAAAGATTAGGGCAATACCGGTAAAAGCCGACCAGACAAAATCAATATCACCCAGGGTATATATGTTGTAATCCATGTCAGACCTCAGTTACGTGTGCCACGAATACTTTCAGTGAAAGCCTTCCGTTGCAGGCGACGGTTATCCCAGGTTGAAATGACGTCCGAGCTGGTACCGACCTGGCTGTGCGATAGCTCATAGGCGGCTTTAACCTGTTTTGAGAGATTGTCTGTTAATCGGTTGAGATCATCCCTTTTACCCGACAGCGACTCACTCGGTATGCTCATGGTTGAAATTTTGGCCTCAACCTGGCGCAACATATTGATTACGAGGCTCGTCGCAGCAATAGTGCTTATGTCCTGAATGTATGCGTACCCTTCCGGTGCTTCGAATGTTTGCAAAGAGTCGATAATGGTCGGGATGCCGATATAGGAGATAATGCGTAATTCATCATCTGAAACACGAACGTCGTTGATGATTTTTTTCTGTACGTTTAAAAGAAGATCAGAAATGGTATCCTTCAATCCCTTAAAACCACCGTCATTAACTTCTGACATGACAAGGCACTGAGCCTTTCGTGGGGATGATGGATCTGGTGCCGGAGAACACTTGAGCATTTTAATTGATCCGCCAGCTGGTGGCCCCATGATGTAATCCGTGACAGTCATGGTAGACGGGCGGACTTCCATTCCCGCTTTTTCGCCTTTGCTATCCCAGTTGATAATGACAGTACCCACGAGAGACATAAGTTGTTCTGCCAGTTTATAACCGGATAACTCCGTTACCCCTCCGATGTTCATTGTTCCCTTATCAATATCCATGAACGACATATAGAAGAGGTTACCACTGAATTTTTCAGCGAACTCTTCGGGATCCTTTGCTTTAACCTGAGAAGTGACAGCTTCAGGTGACTTAGTCATCGATGAGCCAAAATCAGGAATGAGACCATTAATCGATCCCAGAATTGAGGCTGGTCCAGAGCTAACTGAGTTAGCGAACTGGCTTGGCGTACCCACGTTTTCAGAAAGGAAAGAGTAAGTTGCATTGCATGAATCTTTCGCAAATTTATTTAGCGCTTGCAGTTTGTTTTGGATGTCATTAATCGTTGCAGCACAGTCAGCACAGATAGCTGAAACAGCAACGTTAAAAGCATAGATAGCCGCACCCTGGGCAATACCACGGGCCACCTGCACAAGCTGGTCCCCGTTGATCATGCTGAAGGACCCAAGAAAAACGTCAATACCGTTACAACCGACAGAAGCTTTTGGAAACGACATGGAAACAAGGTTGGTATTAACGTTTGTTGTTCGGTAAGACATTGACCCGCCAACTATGCCTGTACGGGTTGCTGTGGAAAAGGTGGCCGGGCTGGTAGACGTCATCATGCCATTGAAAATGTTACGCATTGCGTTGTCTGCATTTGCAGTCGGGGCTAAAATTGCAGCACAAACAGAAAGAGACAAAAGTAACTTTTTGAAGTTGAAAACGGCATTACTGCGCATAAGTGCCTCCAAAACTGCCGCCAGCATTGAGATAATTGACCGGATCGGCCGTAGGCATGTCATAGCCTTCGAGTTTTTGGTCCATTATTTTTTGAAGTAGGAATGGGTCTGATTCCATTTCGGATTTATTGACGGTAATAACGCCATCATCACCGATGGTATATTGCCTTTTAATATCTAGAGTTGACTGGAACGAAGCGTCATCGATCAGATTCATGCCCTTCGCAGCAAGTATAATAGTGTTCTTTAATTCATCAGCGGAGATCATGCCTTCACTAATGCGCTGAGCTGATGTCCCATCCTTTGAAACCAGGAAAATTGTAGGTACCTCTCGAATTTTAAATTGATCAATAATTTGTGCATTGGGGATGTTAAAATCCTGAAAAAGGCCATTATGCAATGGCCTTCCATCCATACTGATTGGAAGAATATCTACCGAATAATAGTTCTGCATAAATTGAAGTATTTGGCTTTCTTCGTGGCAAAACTGGCAAGTACTCTGGAAAAAGAAAAATAAACCTGACTTAGTAAAGATATCTTTCATTACCGTTTGCTGATTTTTTTCAACAACAGTGCGGTGAGCATCCAGTGCCACCTTTTCCACTGGTTGCCTGCGTTTTTCAGACATCATCGGGTTTTTAAGAAAATAATCTTTTGATTTGTCAGAAAAACGCGTACTGATATCAAGCATTAACCTTTGCGCCGTGTAATAACGTGATAGATTTTCTGCGGTAGGGTTATCCATTGCCTGCGTTAACAGTCGAGGCATATTCTCTTTTAGCCATTTTGAATTTAAATCTACCTTTTCCTCTTTTGAAGGCGAGCTAGCAGCACCGGTTGGTGGCAAAACCTCTTCTTCTTCAGCTTCGCTTTTTTTAGCAGGATCGTCATACCAGAAGAAACCCTTCTTATAAGCCTGGCCTGATACAAAGGGCGTATCTTTTATTAGGGGTTGCTCAGGGCTGGCGTGGGCACCAGTAATTACCAAAGACATAAGCAAAACCATCTTTGAAGGCGCTAATGCAATACGAGTCATAGACCGTTCTCCTTTTCTGATGCGGTTATGATGGCATACAAAAAAAAGGTTAGAGCTCGTATAGCATGGTCGTTTTTATGTTGAAAAGGACGGAAAAGGAGTGCTGACTAAGAAGATAGTCTCGGTGATGGAAAGATCATCCATCTTGCACATTGTCAAAAATCCGGTGTAACAAAAACATGGTTTTATCGAATATCTAAAAGCAAATATTGCTTTGAAAACAGGTGTATTTAGAGCTGAAAAAAATCATCACCAGTAATGCTTTTTCTATATTTCAAAGAAGGAATAGCTAAGGATCAAAGAAGCGAACTTAGGCGAGAATATAAAATATATTAATTGAAAGCGATTAAGAAGTCGTCATGCAGAGAAGGTTTTAGAGAACCTAAGTAGTTTTACGTTTTCAACAGAAAAAAAGGTGCACATTTTTGAAACGAAGAAAAACTGAATAAAGAAAAATCAAATTATATCTTTACTTGTCAAGAGTTGATATTTAAGTTGTAACTAATATTTGATTGTAAAGCAAATAACAGAATTTAACTTAAGTCAATATTTAGATTCAGACAAGGCAAGTTTCGCGATATCTTTTTTAAATTTAATCTAATTCTTCTTGAGAATACCTCTCTATGGCTGAAGCAGTTGAAGATAATCTGCAACGTGGACAATGAGCATCATTTGTCACTGGCACAATGTATGGGCGTTTACATTTTTCGCAGGCACCTAGTTCTTCAATTTCTTTCATAGAAGTAAGGATTTCTATTATTTTATTAACTTCCGGTGCGCATACAAAGTATCCCAGATTATGAAGGACACTCATTATTCGGTTGAAGTCAATTTGCCGAAAACTCGCTTCCGGATTTATTGGATCAAAACCAAAATAGTTAACTGCGACATCAATAACAGCAGAAAAGGCTCGGCGGTTATCTGTACGTTTGCTCCAGCCCCGGATACCTTTTTTGAGTTTTGTTTTTGCACCAGGCTCAAAATCGATATTTTCAGCAACATGATTACCGTACAAAATTCGTATTGTATTTTTATTTGCCCCAAGCGACATAGTTCTTGCTGCTCGCAATAGAGCATTAGCTTTTGTTTGATCGACCTTTGCCATATCAATAATCCTTTAACATAACTTTATTTGTTAAAGTGTTGAACACATCCTGACGGTGACTGGTGAACATAGTGTCATAACGTAATAGTTCCATCAAATCATCACTAACTTTTCCTAACCGGATGTCAGCAGACAATTCATAAGCCCAGGCAAAAACTTTCGTTTTAAGTGAAACACTCTCTTCAATATGCCCTTGTGAGAAAGCAATTGTACGTGGGAAAAGAACGACATCGTTAATTGTTTTTAACGATGAATAACCAATGTCTTTAATAGCATCAGCTGTAGTTGGTTTTAAACCAAAGAAAATACTTACAAACTCTGGTGCGAGCATTGAGATAAAGAACACCTGCATAAAGTAGTCATTCTGTATATCAACACATTTAGAACGCAACTCATGAATCTTCTTGGGATTATAGATATCCACTGTACCATTCAGAAAAGTCACTTTTTCACCGGCATCGTAAATACCATAGTCAATATCATTTGTATCATATTCACGAATTACATTGGAATCACCGTCCAAGACCGCAGAAAAAAACCTCTCCCATGTAATTTCCTTTCCGAGTGTACGCGGAACCAAAAAACTACCTGGACGTGTTTCCACTTCAAAAGCTAAATCAGCGGCTGTACTAAATCCTTTCCCAAATAGGCGACGCTGGAGAAGAGGAGTCCCAGTTTGATATGCAGAAGATCCATGCACAGGCAATAACATTAAAAATGCACGGTAACTACGAATAAGCGAAATCTCAGTGCGGAAAAGTTTACCGAGTAAGCTACGAGTTAAATTATCAGATTCTGACATGTGCTGATTGTCCTTGCGCCATTACAATTGTTCAAATCTTCAACATGGATTTTTTGTTAGGTGTTCGGTAGGGTGAAAAGTAACTTTTAGTATTTTCTTAAGGCTTGAATATGCCTTAAATCTATCCCTTCAACCACACCGCTTACTTGTAACACTTTTTAACCAAACTAACCAGAATTTTATCAAAAATTCCTGCGCATGCTAACGAAATGTGAAGCGATTAAAAAAAAACCTAAATCCAGCCCCTCCCAACGTTGGATTAGAATAACGACGTCTTTCACTGACCGTCATAAACTGACATTTTTACTTTTCATCAACCTCATGCTTACATAGGATCACTAAACAAAGAAAAGTGACCCTATGAATGCCTCACATAGGGTCACTTATGTTTGAAAAGTGACCCTATGTAATGTCGTCATAGGGTCACTTTTTATAAAAGTGTCACTATGGACAAAGTTCCATAGGGTCATTTTTTTTGGAAAAGTGGCACTAGATATATGTATAACTTTAATAGAGCAATGCACATTATCAAAAGCAATAATCCACAATGGTCATTCCCTCAAAAGTAACTTTAGGGGGTAGCGATGGAAGTGAGGCTAAACGCGCTGTTACTGTTTCTGAAGGCCCCTTCCGAATGGGGGAAACAGCGAGTGCATTACATCTGTTCAATTCCCTCATCAAAGAGCATTCAAAAATCTTCTGTTCGTGAAAAAAAACGGAAATTTCCTCCGGTATAGTAATTTCACATCAGGAGGCGTCATGAGTAATTCGAATCTTATAAGTTCTATAGAGCTAACACGTAAAAATTTACGTGCTCAGATTGAAGGTTTGCGTGTTGAGGCTGAAGATCTCATTACAAAATACTGGATCAAGTGGAAGGAACGAAACCACCAAGAGATTAACCTTACCCGACATAGCAAAGTTCCAAAGAGGGAGTATCTGGGTTCTTACGCACCAAAAGTTGAGCTAATTGGTAATGCCAGAAAAGTAACGATCACTTGGCATCAGTTCAGCCCTTATAAAACAAGAGCGCCTAGCCACATGTCAAAACGGGTGCAACCAATGAAAAGTGGAAAATATTCTAAGAACTGTTTTGTAAACCATGCCAGCTGGGAATACGAAATGATTTCTGAAACGGAAGCATTGCTGGAGCCTTACAGAGAAATGCTTGAGCTCTATCATTCAGCATATATCGAACTTGGACGAAAAATCCGTCAATACTCAAAAACTAAGGTGGCACAATGACCGACGCAATTATCACGGACAATGAGCGTATTAACATTGAACCAAAAGATGTAATGGTAAAAGGTTCAAATAAAAAGCAAGGCGTAAACGCTCAAACTTCTACTCAACGTAGACCAGAGCACCAGGGTATGGCCAAAGTTATTATTATCCCTGGTACCCCAGACTTTAACCGGTTTTTAACTGCCAGAAATGGAGCAGTCATCAGAGGTTTTGATGATGTGAGTATCGCTATTTCCTCTCTCTTTAAAACGGTTGATGCAGTTAAACATCCTGACCTTGTTCAGGCTATTCAGGATTGGTTCAACGAGCTGCATGAAGAAAACAATAAGATGAAAGAAAATCTTGTTGCTTATATTAAGTCAATTGAGTTCGACAAGAATGACTCATTCATGTCATCAACTCAGTTTGTACCTTTCAGTTTTGAACCAGTACAACTCAACTTCAATAACCACAACACCATGAGGTTTTACAAGTACATTTTCGAGATGAACCAGCTCATGAACACAATGTATGAGTACAACTCATTGGGTTTACTGGCTGTAAGCGACTATCCGGTTATGTCTCACAACATTATAAAGAGTATTAATTTATATGTTGAGAATGTGAAAAAGACTCTGAATGTTTCTCGCCGTAAGGATGGGCCATACAGTCCAGCAGAGTTCATCACCAAAGTAATGCAATATAAAAGTGTGCAGGCATACATTGCAGCCGAACTGTCAGGCAAACGTCGATAAGGTATGATGATGAATTTCAGGGCGCTGTATTTATGTATTAAACGGATTTTGGGGATATTCTCATCTCAGGAGAATGATGCAACCTCTGTAATGATTGAGGATATATCAAGCCTCTCTCCTTTTGCGCAGATTCTAGGAGATCAGAAGTACACTGTTCCTGATCATCCAAATCCAGAAGTCCTGAAATTCATCGAGTATCCAACTCGTCCGACGGGCATACAGACATTTAATGAACAGTCAATCCTGTCTCTGTATCGGGAAAAGCTGCACTCAATTTCAATGATGTTAGCTATCAGCGATAGCGACATCAGGGACGATGCATATACATTTACTAATTTAGTATTAAAGCCCTTGGTTGAATATGTTCGCTGGATACATCTTTTGCCAGCTTCCGAAAATCATCATCATAATGGTATTGGTGGGTTACTTTCTCACAGCCTGGAAGTGGCCATACTCTCTTTAAAAAATGCGCATCACTCAGAACTGAGACCAATCGGATATCAAGATGAAGAAGTAGTCCGTAGAAAAGTATATCTATATGCTGCGTTTATCTGTGGTTTAGTCCATGATGCCGGAAAGGTTTACGATCTCGATATTGTAAGCCTGAATTTAGCAAGTCCGATCATTTGGACGCCAAGCTCACAAAGTCTTCTTGACTGGGCACGTGAAAATGACGTGGTTGAATACGAAATCCACTGGCGAAAGCGTATTCATAATCAACATAATATCTGGTCCAGCGTTTTCCTTGAGCGAATCCTAAACCCGGTATGTCTTGCATTTTTGGATCGGGTAAATAAAGAACGTGTTTATTCAAAAATGATCACCGCCCTAAACGTTTATACTGATGGGAATGACTTTTTGTCTAAATGCGTGAGGACCGCTGATTTCTATTCTACTGGTACAGACCTTAATGTTTTACGTGACCCTATCATGGGTCTGCGTTCTAATGATGCAGCAGCAAGGGCCATTAGTACCATCAAGCACAACTTTACCAGTATCAATATCAACAATTACAATACTAAGCCTATGCACATCATTATCGTAAATGGTGAGGTATACCTTAACGAGAACGCATTCCTTGATTTTGTTCTCAATGATTTCGAATTACATAAATATAACTTCCCTCAGGGAGAGGCTGGTAAGACGGTATTGGTAGAATCCCTAGTTCAACGTGGTTACGTCGAGCCCTATGATGATGAGCGTGTCGTTCACTACTTCATTCCGGGTATCTATTCGGAAAACGAAATATCAAACATCTTTAGAAATGGAATAGGGAAACTAGAATTCTATAACCTTCTTAAGCTAAGGTGGATTGGTTTAATCTTTGATTCCTATAAAATCCCTGACTCAGTGCCGGGTCTTTTTAGCGTTAATGCCAATAAAGACTTTATTTACATTGACGAGCAAAAAACAGTTACTGAATACAGAAGACCAGTGCCCGGTCGGGACGCTATAACTAAAATTACTGATACTGTTGAGACGGCTGTTCTTAAGGTTAATGATTTAGGCCGCTCCTCTGCCTCTATTGATGTTGATATACATTCTAAGAAAAATGAAGGCTCATCCGACGATTTTGAGAAGAAAGCCGAAAGTGATAATGAAATTGATAATGACACGCAGATAGTTAAATCTGAGGGTGAGGAAGCAGCTGATCCTGTCATTCCTGATATAGAAGAAAGTGAAGATGAATCGGCAAAGGACACGGAATCCCATGTCCTGGTCAACCAACTTCATGAACTCCTTTTAAGCGCTCCACTTTCCAATGACTATATAGTGTGTGTTGATGCTGTCCCCTACCTCAACATAGATGCCACTATGGCATTGCTGCCGGGATTAGATGAAAAAGCATTCAGTGAAGAGCCCTATTTCCAACTGACATTCAGAGAAGGCTCTCTCGATGGAATGTGGATAGTAAGGGACATTGACGATCTGCGTTTAGTCCAGCTCGGCGATAACTGCGCTGGGTTCCAGCTCACCTATCATGAGCCAAGAAGGCCAACAACTTTAAAGTCACTTTTCAATACTTCTATGTATCAGGCATTAGTGATTAATGATGAGTCTTCTGTTGAAAACTCTGCCCCACGTCCAAAGCAAACGCTTGAGCTGCCTCCCCCACGTGTAAATGCAGTCGAAGAACATTCTGGCGACGTGGAATATCATGGAACCGATAGTGCATCCGCGACTGGTCCGCTGAAAACTGAGGCTGTGGAATATGAACATTATCAACATCTTTTTGAGGAAGAAGATGAAGAGCATGAGATCATTGATTATACCGATTTCACACAGCTTAGTGTTTCTCGGCCAGAAGTCGGTAGTTGTGCAACAAGCTCTTCGGTCCATAATGAAAAGCTTCTCCCCGAGCCGTCAGAATTACCAGAACTTAACCGAGAACAGAACGCTGATCCCCAGGGTACGATTGAACGCTCTATGGATGTTTCTGTAGGACAAGAAAACTCAGAACCAGATACTGAGGGTAACTGCCCACCACCAGCTGAAGTTGTGTATTCCCAGACCGAAGCAGCCGCAACCAGTATGATGGCAAGTGAAGAGCCCGCCTTACCTCCTTTACTTGAAGAATCAAATGGAGAGCATGCGCCCACAGACGCTAAGGGGCATCATCTTTCGCCAGCACTGGCCAGACTGTTCGCCCCAACAGCACCGGTAGAAAAACAAAATCCCAAGCGCAACCGGAATAAATCATCGGACAAAGCAGAAGTACAAAAACCAGCACCACCTGTTTCTGGTCACAATCTGAACAGTAAAGTCTTTGCAACTACTGAATCAGACCAAAATGGTGAATTCTCGCTTATAAGCGAAGGTGACGTTACAGAGCTTGAATTTGTAGAAATTGCGTTAGTACTGCATCAAATTCTGTCCAAAATGGAGGTGGCGTTTAAAAGAAAGCGCAAAAACAGATTTATGGTAAGTACTCCTAATACTCTCTATCTGACCCAATCTTGCGTGGAAAAATTTGGGTCGCAGTTAGAGGCTCAAGATCTTTTCAATAAGCTTCCTCAGTACCTCGTTAATTCTGGTGCTGTGATCAATACAAAATGCCATGCATTTAACATGCCTACTTTGCTGGCCGCATCAGACCGGGCGAAAGTGGACATTGAACGAATTATCAATAACCTGAAAGAGGCTGGGAACGTATAATGTCAGATTCGAAGAGGACTAACCTCCATGCACAAGAGAATTTTTATCGGCCTATTCTTGAGTATCGTAGTGCCTCAATACTTTTGATTTGTTCGGTTTCTATGCTTTATATGGGACTTTCTTCAGACGGACTGGACATCGCCCCAATAGTTCTGTTCACCTCAATATTGCTTTTTTTGCTGTGCCTTTATCGTTGCAAAACAGCAGCGCCATTCTTGATGGCTCATTGGCGTGTATTCAAGCGACATTTCATGTTCGTTAGTCTTGATTCACTGCGAGTAATTAACAAAAGTAACTTTTTCTCCAATGAGCGAAAGTATCGTCAACTGGTTCAGGATTATCAAAATAAAAATAAGGATATACCCGAGCGAAAGTCCTATTTTTGTGATGGGTTTGAGTGGGGCCCGGAACATGCGGATCGGGCATATCAAATAGCTAACCTCTCCAGTGATAAACGTGAGATCGAGTTGCCATTCGTCTTCAACCCAATTAAGAGACATTTTGACGCAATGGCTCGTAAGATGGGCGGCAGCAATGCAATTTTTGCTGTGGAACGTAGGGAACCCATATTTGTAACTGAAGACAATTGGTTTGGTCATACTCTGATAACCGGAAACGTGGGTACCGGGAAAACGGTGCTACAGCGTTTACTAAGCATTAGCATGCTTCATCTTGGTCATGTTGTTGTTGTCATAGATCCAAAGAACGATGCAGAGTGGCGAGAATCTCTAATGGAAGAGGCTAAGACCCTCGGTCTTCCTTTCTATAAATTTCATCCTGGCCAGCCAGCATCTTCGGTCTGTATTGATGTCTGCAACACCTATACTAATGTTTCTGACCTAACATCTCGTCTTTTGAGCTTGGTGACAGTTCCCGGTGAGGTTAACCCATTCGTTCAGTATGCCAAGGCTCTCGTTTCCAATGTGATTTCCGGGCTTTCTTACATAGAGAAAAAGCCTTCTATTTATCTGATTCACAAGAACATGAAAAGCCACATGTCTATTGTGAATCTTACAGTCAAGGTAATGGAGTCATGTTACGCGAGATATTATGGTTACGATGTCTGGACCGAAAAAGTTAAGTACGTCGCTAACGAGACCTTGCCGGTACGTTTCAAGCGTCTCGCTGAATGGTTTACGGCTCATTTCATGAATTACGAGGGGTCCGAACAAATAGACTGGTTAGATACTGTTTCCCAGCTTATTGATTACTCAATGTCCGACCCAGAGCATATGGCTAAAATGACCGCAGGTATTATGCCTGTTTTCGATATGCTCATTGAAAAACCTTTAAATGAGCTTTTATCTCCTAACCCGAACTCAGTATCATCAAGAGAAATTGTAACAAGCGAAGGGATGTTCAGCACTGGCGGGGTGCTATACATTTCGCTTGATGGCCTTTCAAACCCCGATACAGCAGCTGCTATTTCTCAATTAATAATGTCAGATCTGACCTCCTGTGCTGGTAGTCGCTACAACGCTCAGGATGGTGATATGTCAGCTAATTCCAGGATAAGTATTTTTGTTGATGAGGCACACTCAGCCATTAACAACCCTATGATTAACCTTCTGGCGCAGGGTCGTGCAGCGAAAATTGCACTGTTTATTTGCACCCAAACCATCTCCGACTTTATTGCTGCGGCAAGTGTTGAAACTGCCAATCGAATTACGGGGCTCTGCAACAATTATATAAGCTTGCGAGTCAACGATACTCCTACTCAGACGCTTGTTGTAGAGAACTTTGGTAAGAGTGCGATAAGCACAAATATGGTCACTTATACGACCGGTTCAGAAACATCTTTGCCGCATAATAACTTCTCAGGTTCAATCTCAGAAAGAAAGCAGACAACCTTAGAAGAGAGTATTCCAAAGGATCTCTTGGGTCAGGTCCCTATGTTTCACATAGTTGCCAGGCTTCAAGATGGCAGGAAGGTTGTAGGCCAAATCCCTATTGCTGTTGCTGAGAAACAAATGAAGCCAAACACAACTCTGTCGGAAATGCTTTTCAAGAAGGCCGGAAAAGTTACTTTGCGTCAAAATCTCGATATCAAAAATCTTAATAAATTTCTAAGGAAGTTGCATTGATGGATGAAAAAATTGTCCTGACGCGCCAGCAAATTTTAAGCTCTGCACTAAAAGTCAGCAAATGTCGCTCGCTCGTAAAAAGGCGCTTTCAGTCTTTGGGTTTAAAGTACGCAGATTCTCAGGAAGTTCGAGATCGGCTAACTAAGATAGAAAAAAACGCGTTTCATCATTTGGGAAAATTTTGTCAGAGCAACGATATCGATTCCCTATTCTCCATGGCAAATACCCTGTCTGAGCTTTTCCTTTTAAAGGGAGAGTTGATCACGACTGATCCCTTTGGGGACCGTGAAACCAGCTACTGGTCGGTACCACAAGGTTCATGCCATGAATGGATTCAATCGCTGACCACCAGCGAAGGTCCTGAACGTAAATTCGTTAGTTTCCGTATTTCTTTCGATAACAATGACGAACGGTGTGATCTTGTAAAAAAGAATGCCCGTATGCTTGGTTGTTATCTTTTGCCCTATTTCGTCGATTTGACACGCACGGTGGGCGCATTCATTAATTTGCCAGGTAGTGTCTCATTTAAACAAGTACAGCGTATCAAACCCCAGATTCATCCAGAAACAACACATAGTCATATAGTTACTATTGAGGACTCTCCCTTTCTTTCTCGGTTAAAATTTAAAATCATTACTGCCATAGATCAGCTTCCTGACCCTAATGGCCTTTATACAAACACCTTTAACAGCATTATTGACCGTGCACTGCTGACTCATCTCAAAACCGAACAGGAAAAAATAGATAGTCCAAGAGTCTGCAAAAATGTGATTTCGGCTTTTGCCGACTCAACTCTTTCTCTGCCGGTGTTTAACATCGGCCTAAACGAGCAGTACAGATACTGGACGCCGTGGGGCATCAACTTTATAGAATTTTCCCGCCAGGCCGCAAAAGCAAGGACCGCTGTATTTGTTCCTGATGTGGGACAGATCGAGTGGAAAAGCGCAGAGCATAAAGAACTGGCGGAGTTAAGCCTCATCGTCCAAATCATACCTAAACAGTACCACTGGCTCCTGGGTATCCCGACGATGTGGCGTAACAACTATTGCAATCACGATCAGAGGCTAGCTCTTTTTCGTGAATGGAGGGAAAGCAATGGCTGCGGATAATACAAGCAGAGCAGCAGTGCTCAGAACAATGCTTTTTTTTGGCATGGTCATTTATTTTGGTTACAGCTTGGCTTTCCAGAATACTGAGGAGCTCAAATATCAGATTACTCAGGAGGTTAATGCAAGCCGGTCCATCATATCAAATGACCGTTGGAAGTCTGTTATTGCAAATAGTGAAGCGACTTTAAATTGGTTGGTACATGACTATAAGTTAATTGACTATCTGAATACTATTCTGATCCCTGACACCAAAAAACCAGCCAGAGGTATTAACATTGTTGCTGAAAAATTTACCTCTATTAATTACACTATGGCCAAAAACATACCCCTCTTACTTTATCAGTCCATTTTCCGGTGGAACTTAATCCTGGGGTGGCTAATCGTTTTTCTGCCCTATCTATTTGCCATGCTAGCAGATGGAATGTACCAGTGGAAATTGAAGAGGTACGTATTTGGTAAGGTTACAGTTCAGTTTTATCGTATTTGGTTTCGAGCATTTTGGGTGATCAGTGCTTTAACGATGGTCTACCTGGTCATGCCGAATATGTCACTATTTAACAATATCGCTCAACTTTTCCCACCAGTCGCTTTATTGATACTGGGAATTGCATTGAATCGCTTGTGGTCTAACTTTCAAAAACTCATGTAAAGGTGGTCAGATGTTAAGCAGTAAAAAAAGGAAGTCCCCTACAAATATCAAAGAATCGCTCAATGATAACGCTGACCGTTTTTATAAGATGTTTCGCATTCATACCACGGCAAAAGTTGCTATGTCGCTAATTGCCATGACCGCTGTAGGGTTTTCTTTCTACAATCTTTACGAACAATGGCAGGACGCTGAAGGGAAGAAAGACCATATAGCTGTAATACGGATTTCTGGCGAGATGGGTACCGGCTCGGAAACGGGCGATGGAACAGTGATCGCAACAGCTCTTGCCAAAGCTTACAATAATCCCCATGCCAAAGCAGTTATTATCGAGGCAGAGTCAGGAGGTGGTGGTCCCTCTGACGCCATTATTATTTACCGCCAGATAAACGCGCTTAAAAACCACCAGCCACAGATTGAACGCGTATCAGATGCCGGTGGCTCTCTTTCATCTGAAGCCGCTGACAAGAGTAACAAAACCGGGAGCACAGAACGTGGCGATGAAGCACGGTCGAAGCAAAACTCCCTCGAAGTACTCTCCAGCGGTACCGGTCGTTTTTTCTCTGATATCGCAGACTCATATAAACCAATCATCGTTAGTGTGAAAGGCATATGCGCATCCGCATGCTATTACGCGGTATCGCCCGCTGATGCAATTTATGCCGACAGTAATGCCCTGATCGGTTCTATCGGTGTGCGTATGGACCACTGGAATCTGTCAGAGATCATGAGCACAGTAGGCGTCAAGAATGAGCCCCTTACGGCCGGTGAGTTCAAAGATGCTCTTGACCCCTTCCACCCATTGTCCGATTCAACGAGGGAGTTCATGCAGAAGGAGATCCTGAACACGATGCATGAAAAATTTATAACTGATGTTGAACTTGGACGGGGTAAAAAGCTTCTCTCGCGTCATGATGCCGATGCTGTTTCTCTCTATTCAGGCCGTGTATGGCCAACACCTCAGGCAGTTAAGTACGGCCTGGTGGATGGAGATCTTACGTCAGTAGAGATCCGTACACGTCTTTCAAAAATGTACTCCACTGACACGTTCAAAAACTACAATGAGCCTCATCGTAATCTCCGTTCTGCACTCGGCATGCTGATGAGCCTGTCTTCAAATATTGAGAGCCTTACCGGTACCACTACCCGCCTGGTAGAATCTGTTAATGCCACCAGCTACCCCTCTGTGAGGTAACATGGATGCTTTCAATCTGCTGTGGAGCATTACGGGGGTAGCTTTCATTATCCTTATTTTCGTCGTGTTGCTGTGTCTGTTGGGTTTTATGACCTCTGCCATAGCGGAACGGCGGACTGCAAAGGCAATTGAATCTGGGCTTCCTGAAGAAGCTCAGGGGCTACTTAGTGATCTCACCTTTCAGTTGTCGGCTCATAGCACAACGCAGGTTGATCACATTCTCGTAGCCCCACATGGTATATACGTCATAGAGCAGAAAAATTACGTAGGCAAGCTCTACGGTACTCTGGAGGAAAGCCACTGGCGGAAATGGACTCAGTCCCGAACCCTCAAGTTGCAGAATCCGTTTAAGCAAAACCAGGGGCACATCAGGGCTATTCAGTCTGCTCTTAAGGCTAGAGAACTGGAATGTATCAATGTCGTCATCATAAACGGACGTTGTAAGTTTGATGGCATCAAGCCGGAATGGTTATGTATGGGGATGGACGATTTTATCCATAAAGTCAAACAACGACGAGGGCTACGGTTGTTCTCACCGGAGTCTGTTCAGCACATCTGTTCGGTGTTGAAGTCAACAAGGAAGTCGCCAGGGCTCTATACGGACCTTACTCATATTCACAACATAACGACAAAGTACAAAGCCCCGATGAAATTCGAGCAACGAGTAACATACATTCTGCTCAACTTTATCCATTATCTGTGGGCAAGTCTGTTCACTAAGCAGAAGCCTTAGCGCTCTATCATTGGTAAGGCTGTAAAATGTCTGCAAAAGGCCCCATCGGTAAATTGTTGGGGCTTTTTCTTTGCGTAGTTCTGATACGGTTTATCCTGTGGAGCATTATGGCCACCAGCCAGCTGGTGACTGGCCAACGCTTTGTATGACGTAGCCTACTCAGGGCAAGCTATTTTAGAGGGACCGATTTTTATCCGGGCTAATTTAGAAAGAGATAATTTGAACTTAGGCGGGCTGACCACCAGCAGAGAGGTAAATCACTAGCCGGTGAAATTGACAGAAGTCGTCAGGGGTTTAACGCCGGAATATTTTGCCAGGCCTCCTGCAAGGTCTGCAAGACTTCTACAAGTGATAGTGACGGCCACAGGACTGTTTCCGTCATTATCACTCCAGGTGGCTCGCACTCTACTGGTACCAGAATTAAAACAACACGAGTTCCTTTTACCTGGTAGGCAAGGTTTACTGCCGGTTGGCGATAGGAGGCCAGTACACCCTCACCATATTGAGCAGGGTTACTTGCCCAGTTCCGCACCATTGCATACACCTGAGGCATATACCGACTATCCAGATCCCCTTTGGGCCGTTTGAACGGCACGATTTCTTCTGAGCGGTAGGTGGTCGTTGTGGTATTGGTTGTCATCTTTGTCACCTCCCCTGTTCGGTTCACATAAAGGGTATCAGTATCTCTGCTATAGGATTGAATCGAAAGTTGCTGATATTCACTCACAAAAATCATTTTGACTGGTGATCACCTCTGGCCAGAATAGCCCAACCATTAGTTTGGTTTTCACGTGTATAAGGATTCAGATCGAAAAGACCATCGTCCTGATCATCATCTAAATCATCACCGTCGTCAGCGCTCTTTGAACCCTGAACCACTACAGCATCAACCTCTGCGGCTTTCCCGTTGCGCTGTACCAGGATTTTAACCGTCTTGGGCTTACGTCTTGCGAGCAGTTTGTTGGCGATAAAAAGCACAACAATCCAGGCCAAAAGCACGTATAAAAATGTATTCATAATGCCCTCCTTTGTATGTGATTATTATACCTGCTTCCATTGCAGGCCAAACAGGTTCGGTGCATGAAAAATAGACTTCTCTCCGGCGTATAGCAATCTACTTACTGATCTGTTTTCGTATCAAACTGTATGGCATAACCGAGGGGCGTACGTGGTGAGTCAGAAAGTTACTTTTCCGTAATAGTTAATTTCAGATCCTTCTTCCAGTTACGCTTCAGTATAAAACCGATACCCTCTAATTCAGCATCCTTCACGTTTAATACGCTTCACTTTAAGGCAGGGCTTTTCGGTTGAAATGAATTCTTTTTCCGGTTGCTGGACATGGGTTTCATCCTGATAGTTAAAGTTGCAGGCTATCAGTCACCACCACCACCTCCGTCACCTCCTCCACCGCCACCATCACAACCACCAGCTATGCTATTTTCACCATTACAATCACCTCCGAGGGGGTTCAAATGGCTGCTCCCCTGTAGATGGTGTCCTTGCCAGATCGAACCCGAACCAGCGCCTCCTGAGCGTCTTTGCTTGCCCTGAGGCAATTGTGCAGGCTCACCAGCACCGGCGGTACCAAAAATGTCCCGGGCAATTTTATAAAGAAGGTAAAAAGGTACGCCCAGCATCATAAAAAAGATTACTGAAAATATTACACGTTCCATTGATGATCTCCTGTCTTGTGAGAGACCAGTTATATCAGGGTGATTCAGTATTTCCGTTTAGAAAAGAGTACTAATTTGGCCCTGTTCGCTCTTAATTTGCCATCCGGGAAAAAGTCATAGGGATAGGCCTGCCAGAGTCAATAACTTCCAGTGATCTGGAGGAGACCCCGGCTCTCTGAGCCCTCATGGATGGTACGGCTTTACCCCTTGTAAACAGATTCACGTTCCGCAGGACAAACATCGACTACTGACGTCTCATATTTGCTGACGCTAATCCGACGTCTCATTGCCGTCTGCTTGTTTTCTTTAAAGGGTGTATTAGACGAATATCAAATCGGAATGGTAGGGGATGTGTGGGCACCATGCCCGGCCCTCTTTGAGCATCTGAGAGATTGGAGACCTAGCCGGGTAAGATAGCTACTTTCTTACGGGTTACCCTTCAAATCCAAAGACGAAACGGACGCTGCCGTTCTCCACGTGGAGACGCTTTACTTCTTCGACAAATTCCTGGATCACCTCTCCGGCGTTATCGGGTGGTATGGCTGACAAAATTTCTTCCGAAGTCAGCCATGAGTATGAATGTTCACCGAATAAATCATCATCTTCGGACGGTATATCATCAGGTAATCCGCGTAATGCGTGGATAAAAACTGCTGATGTGCTCGCCCTTTCACGATCTACATCAAATCCGAGCCAGGCAAAGTGGAGATATGATCGGTCCCCTTTATAATTGCTTGATAAATTAATCCATTTACCAGGCTTTTCTTCCCTTTGAAATCGCCAGCAGATATCAACGCCCATTAAGAAACTCCATTACTATCGTTCGTATGAGATAACTATCATTTCAGAATACTATGACTTCTTCCCGTATAGAACTAATCGCTCACGCCATTTAGCTACTTACTTTTTTTACGTACGCTTGCAGCGCAGTACCTTGAGAGAAGTAAGTAAGACTGGGCGAAGCCAACCGGTTCCGCCACCTCGCTCACCGGCTTTTAGGCGTAAGCACTGAAGTCAGCCTCCATGCTAACTGGCGAGCCTGCGAAAGTCAGACTCGTTGTTATAAAGCGGCATATCGTAAGCAGTGTCTGAAATGAACATTCGGATCTGCTCAAGCGTCATGCCACAATGAAAACGGGTTACGCTCACATTGGCCCGGGGGAAGTCAGCACAAAATGCATTCAAAACATTCTCATGGACAATACCAATGTTGATTAACGCAGCTGGCCCGTTGTCACGGAAAGATACGACACGGAATCCCCCATACCAGCCTGACTGGGAGAAAAATGAAAATGCACTCGTTGCCAGACCATTAGACAGGTCATAGCGCAATTTCCCGCTCAGAGACTGGCTGTCTCTGCTGTACACGCGATTAATGAAAATGCCGGGACCAACTTCTACCGGCTGCTTGTTGCTTGCTAAACACGGAAAGCCCACCAGCGAAACCTCCCTTTCTCCTAACCAGTTTACCTGATACCCGGCAGTGAGAAAGTCAGTCAGTTCTACGCCAGAAAGAGCATTAATGGCCGCAATATCGGTATCCAAAATATTTACGTTTTTCATATTCATCTCATCTATATTCTAAAGTGCGTTTTTTGTCTATCAGCCCGAGGATTGAAAATTTGAATATTTAATGTGACAGAAAAATACCTGTCACCTTTTCAAAAACTGCCTGCAATTGAATATCGAGAGAGTCCATTTTAAAATCCACCAGCTCAGCTTTATTATCGCAAACCGAATAAAAATAGGAGTCAAATGCGTCTGTATCTTCATCTTTAAAAATACGGAAGGAATTAATTTTATTATGCCCTTCAAATTCGGCATGAATACCATAGCGAACCGAGCCGTCATCGAACTGAACAACCCGTCGTACAGAATTAATCCGGACGTACTGTTTTAAGGCCCTCGCGAAATCGGCATTTAACGCCAACGCTCGTAAGATTGAATCAGCGGTTTCATTCTGCTTTTTACGATCATATTCAAACATCCCACAGCCGGTGTTACGAAAGACCGGCTGAAGAGCATTAACCAGGTTGAAGGAATCCACGTTTCTGTCGTTTCTGTACATGAGATATCTCCTGCCCCTCCGCTATACGAAGGGGCTTGATAGGGTTACTGCCAGGCTGCGATCACTTCTTCGCACTGGAAATGAGATAAGCACTGCTGGAGTAAAAGGGCCAGCACCGCTGTGTTAGGGACGCGATTGTTACACCACGCGTTGAATAGCAGCTGCCATGGACCGGCATAATACCCGGCCAGTTTCTTTTTTTGTTTATCTGTGCAGCAGCTGGAAATGGCCTGCTGATAAAGGCTTTCATTCTCGGCACCAGAGCGTTGTTGCAGTGCCTGATAAATATAGGAGTAGACAGAATCGGAGCAATTAGATGCATAGGCCAGATTGGTTTTCATAATACCTCCTGTGTTTTTGGGTATTATATAAAACTCCGACCTACTGGCTAATAACCCACACTGTAATTTCTTTTAAAAACACAATAAATTTTCAAAATTGGACCAGTGTGGATTTAAGCGAGCAGTTTAAATCTTTATGAACTAGCTTTCAAAGAGGTTGGTTTTTCGGGAAGTTTTTTGCCAGACCAGCATGTTGTTTTTTTTTCTGTAGTGCAGATTAGCTGGTACCTGCCCCTTCTTACCTCTTTGAGCAATGACTGTTTGAAATATGGTAAGCCCAGTTCAAAAACCCAGTAACGACCGTCTGCAAAAACGACTGAATTTTCAACGCCATCCGAAGCCACCAAGGATGCATCATTAAGTAGACGTTCTTCATAATGAAATGGTAATGAAAATGTCAGATATAACGCACAAAGTACAAAGATTCCTGTGAGACTAACTGCCAGTGAACCACAATAACCAGAATAAACATTTAAATTTCTTTTGATAAATTTCTCATGCAAGATTACAAGCAGACAGAATACACAAGCTACCAGCCCAAATCCTACATGCAGATAAAACTGTCTTATTTCATCATTCCAGACGATGTTGTCCCATTTCGTGCTTAAGATTGAACCCAACAAGGAGATAATAAAAGCGGCAATTTGAGAACTGATAAAGTAGGAGAAAGCTGACTTTGAAGTTATTTTTTTCATAGAAACAGGAACCTCTTTACCTCGTTCCTGATCAGAGAAAAGACACAAAACGCACCATGCGCAAAAAACTGCAAGTCCAGATGCAATAATCTCGCGTAAAAACATATTAAACGTTTCCGATAATGAATAAGTAATTACCATATCCTCTCCGTAAGTCTACATATAATTCAGACGTGACAAATAATTAAAGGCATTGCTATTCTATCATTATGCATTGCGTTTAAAATCATTTCTAATTCAGCAGAGTAGCGATACAGGCATTTCGCTATCCTAAAATCTGGTAGCTTTCCATTTCCTTGCTGAGATAAATCAAAATAATTCTATTTATTGCCTATTCGGATGCTGCAAAACCTTATAAATCCGGATGTATATCACTTAACAGTGAACCATTCGGTGACTTGCTCTCCGTGAGGTCCACCGGGTTTATCCAGTAGGGAACATTCTGCTTTTACCGTTTACTGCATACGCGAGCAGGAATTCTGTTGCAGTTCTGCATTTGCCTGCTTTTCCAGTGCTGTCATAACCCGGCGGAGCATCGCCAGAGCCTGAACAGGCGAGCTCCCAAACTGCACTTTCACTTCATCCGTATCATGATCCTGAATCAGGTCGAGGATGTTCACTTCGATCCCTGCCCCGTTTTCATCTTTTGCCGTGCACTGAATACTTACCCGGGTCACCGAATCCGTCAGGACTGGCAGTGGGTTAGTCTTGTCTACGTTGATAAAAGCCTTCTTCATTGCCCTGTTTCCCCTTGTCCTGAAAAAGTTACCGACCCGTCCGGATGGAGGGGTCGGTCAGAAAATCATGCCTGTCCCTTATTCATCTTCTCAGCATGCTTACGCAGGTACTCTTTCAGGTCAGCATGAGCATTGATGATATCGTTCATTTCATCATTGGTCAGAACAAGCGTGTAAGTATCAGTGCTGACAGATTCACCTTCTTTAAGCTTGGCTTCTTCAGCAATACGTTCAAAAATCGGGATCGCGGTGTCGGCAATGACGGTCACGGTCTTTTTGTTCAGAACGCTGGACATGGATGGTGCTTTACCTGCCGGGTTCTGTTTAGGAGCGCTGTCCTTTGGAGCCGGAGCTGGTTCCTGTACCGGTGGCGTAACCAGCGTCTCTGTATTGCTTTCATCATTCAGTTGATCCGGTACCGGGGTGTTAACGGTAGCATTACCTGCCGGTTGCTCATCACCGGAGTTTTCCGGAGTCTGCGGATCTGCCATGCGCTCTTCTACCTTGGCAGCTTTGACGAATTTCAGCGTGTTTTTCGTCGCTTTACCATAGATGGAGATCGCCTTGTTGATGTTATCTACCGCATCCTCACCGCTGTACATATACTCGTCCAGCGCAACGTACATGCTCACCTGATCGCTCACAAGCATGGTCTGTAGTTCAGAAGGCAGGTCCAGTACGCGAACCATCTGGCGAAGATGCTGCTCTGATTTACCACGTTTTTTTGCCAGTTCCGCAAAGGTCTTAGGCTCTTCTTTATCTTCAACAAGACGCTTAATTGAAAGCGCTTCAGCTACGACAGACAGCGCCAGGTTGGAGTTGCCGGTCAGGGTGAAGAGTTCTGCTTTTGAAGCGCTACCGCGAAACTCTTCGCAGCGAATACGAGTAATGCGTTCACGCCCTTCTGCTTCCAGCTGGCGGTTTGCAATAGCGATGGAACGGATACGGCAAGCCCCCTGACGCAGTACAGGTACGCCATTAACCATCTGAACAACGATAGGCGTCACGCTGAACGGGTCTTCCATGTAGGCATCGGCCAGGCTGTTCAGGTGTTCCACAACGTGAGGCATTGAATAGTAGAGCTCGCCCATACCGGCCGTGCGGGTGTTAAAGCCTTCCTGCTCTACAACAACCGAAGGGTCAATGATAAGGCCGTTACCTTTACGGGCACCGTTACCAGTGCGTTCCAGGTAACCACGAAGGCTGATTTCGTTGCTGTTGTTTTTTACTTCAGTTTCGATTGCGGACATTTTTGTTCTCTCTTTTGGTTGGTTGTTTAACTGCGCTACAACACAACAATACCAGGTTCGACATTTTTTCTAATAGGTTGCACAGAAGAAAAAGTAACTTTTCTTAAAAAAAATTCCTGAGACAATACTACTCGATCCGTCCGTTTTAAATCTTCACAACAGTGGGCCGTTTTTACGTTTAAGCAAAATAGCTGGTTCAGAAGGTGAGTCGGAGAGAAAAGTTACTTTTCCGGTTGTCTGGGCCAGTGATGAGAGAGTGGCAGGACAGGAATGGCTAAACCGGTGCGGGTCTCTTGTAAGTCGCAGGGGATTGAGGAGATATAGAGGTAAACCGGTACGTTCAGTTTTTGGATTGAGCCGGGCTTTTGGCCCGGGCTTAAGGAAGCGGAAATTTGAACGAACTGGCAGGTAATGATTTATGCCGCCGACAGCTGGCCGTCAGTGCTTTGCTGTTCTGGTTTGACAGTTGGGGGATAACCGGCAGTTAGCCGCTGGCATTCCGCATCACAGAAAGCCCTGAGGTTGCTGAAGACGGACTCCATGAAATCAGCATGAGCATACGAGTCTACAGGACGTGTCTTGTTATCTTTCATCTTGTTCTCCTCAATCATTATTAAAACCAGCGGATTTAGTTCCTGGCGCTCCATCTGCTGACCGGCTTTCCCAGAGAGCAGCGATGTGTCGGGTTCTGTTTCTCATTTTATCGTTTTCATCGGGCCCATCCGGCCGTATAAGAGACCGATTTGGCATGTTTAAGAAACGTACTGGCGACATTAAAAGCTGAGGTTGGCTTTGGAATAAAAGGATACTTTTCCCGTTTGTCAGGTCTTTCGCTACCGCTGCACGATGATTCTGTCAGGCATTCTGCGCCCTCCTTGGCTGTACATCTTGAAACAAGCGGTGGGATGTTCCCTTCCCCCTGCTCACCGCAGAATAATTGGCAAGTCCCGACGGTCGTTCCGTACGAGCCGGGTCCAAATAATGAATAAATACAACGCCACTTCAATTGTATTGACAATAGAAGTTAGGAGGATCATAGTGTCATTCATGGTGCGGCTTTCGCACCACCGCCCCGGCGGTACCGGGCAGAACTGGAGTACCTCATGAAACTTTCCCGTCAGACGACTTCTGATACTTCTGTTGATGGCCGTTCACGCGCATATGCCTGGGGCCGTGTCCATTATTTCATTATCGAACATGCACCAATGGCTGAGCTGGTCGCTATTGACGAGCTGCTGGAAAAAGCTGGCTGGAGCAATGACGGCTGTCCGAACTATGAGAAAGATGACGAGTTTGGTAATGCTGGTTACAGCTGTGGTTACTGGATCGATATTGACAGCGTGGGAAGCTTCAAGGCTGACTACAAACGTCTTAAGGGTGAGATTAGTGCGCATATCGCCTCAAAGGCGGCAGAGGTGGAGATCCGCGTACTGGACTCGATGTCCGACAAAGAATGTAAAGATGTTGCCTCGGTGGCATGTACTGTTCGCCGTGACTTACGTACGCAGTCCGAATCGCTTCATTCACTGCGTACTATCGTAACGGTTGATCATTACAATCCCTATGTGATCACCAGCCGCCCGCTGAGCATTTCCGCCTGGACACTTATCCACGACTGTCTGAAAACCGGCACCATCAATGACGTCTGTTCACGGTTGAGTTCATTAATCCTGCACTCTGAAGCCGCGATTGCCCGTTGTAAGGGAAGCTCCGACTACTCTTCGGAACACGCTCAGCTATCGTTTTTTGCTGGTAACGACTATGTCACCAGACGCACCCTTGTTGATGCAGCTCACGAAGAGGCTCTGCGAATGAACCGCCGCTTTGATGAACGTATTGCAATGAACGCGGATTCTGATGCCAGAAGGCTCCAGTGCGAATTCAACCTGAGCAACCATGTCGTACAGCGTCGGACCGTTGAATCTGCTCATATCCAGGCAATCAACGAAGACGTCACCCGTTCACAGGCGGAACCACGCTGCCCTGGAAAGCTTCTTCTGAAAATGACCAGTCATGAGGAAGTGCGGGACTCACTGAGCACCTGTTAGTCCAGCGACACCCCCTGCGGCTCTACTACCGGGCCGCAGTCTGCTCCGGCCAGATGGTGCCAGTGGCGTAATGAATTTGTTTAATAAGGCTGAGTATGATGAATAAAGAACAACTAATCGACAAACTGGAACGCGTGGTATGTGGTCAGTACTCCTACGAAATGCAGGAGCTTGCGTATTCGGCCCTCTGCTGCATTAAAGGCACCCCGGACGACTGCGCTAAGTTCCCTGTTACGCGTCCGCTGCCTGACACCTTAGTGGACGTATGGGACGAGATCGGGCAATACCTTGGCACAGGCAAAGCCATTGAAACTCGCAGTTGCGGCGTTTCGCTTCTGCTTCATGGACACTGCTACGATTCAAATCATGTGCTGTACTGGCGCAATGCTGGCGCACTTCCAGCAGCTTGCGATACGCCACTGGCTGGTGGGTCTCGCAAACTGTTCACCTGCTCAGCCTGTGGAGTGGACGGTCTGGATGAACCACCTGAAACCAGTTGCCACTGCTGCACAGAGGGGGCCCACTGGATTGAGAGCAGGCTCTTCACCTCCGGGCAGGCAGACCCTGAAGAATTTAGACCCGTGGCGGTCGTGAAAGAGTGTGCAGGCTCAACGCCGGATGATCGGCTCATCTGGAGCGTGATTGAACAGCTCAACGGCGAACTGGCGGAAGGCGATAAACTATTTAAGCAACGCTGACAGATCACGTCAGCATTTATATCAGACGAACTCCAGAATAATTTAAAGCAACCATGAACATGAAAAAGCCCAAAGCTGCATTACAGAATGCCATGAAAGAAGATGTGCCAGCTGTGACACAGATTCAGATGCGATCTACGGTTTCCAGAAAGGTTCGCTATGTAAAACAGGCAAATCGAGAGGGTCTGAAATTATCTGAGTGGATGTCGCGGCATCTCGACGCTGTCTGTGATACCGCAGATGAGATTCATAAAGGCAAACGCTCAACTCCGGTTGCGCCTGGGAAGATTCCCCCTGAGGTATACCAGGTGATATACGATCAGTGCGGCGGGTTCGTGGAGTGTGATGCTAATGCCCAGGTAATCTGGGAAGCCTGCCGTGATGCCATTCTTAACGGAGACAAAGGGTAAACGGCAGGTATCGCCTGTCATTTTTACCCTTGTGAGGAAAATCCTGATGAACCATGAGAGCCGAACTGTATACCTGAACACGGCCATTGAGGCCCTGTTGAAAGCTGAGGCGGCTCTGAACGAGCTGGCATTAGCCTATGTACTCAAACCAGGTGAAAAGGCAAGCGCATGCCATCCCCGAACCGGTACGCTTTCCACAGCTTCCCAGGTAAGAAAACTTCGCCGTGTTCTAGAAAAAAACAAGTTATGACGGCCCTTATACGCTGGCATAATGTACCGTGCTTCGCTCATCCCAGCAGTATGGGTTTTAAACTCTTCCATTTTTAAGAGTACGGGAAGAGCCTTATTATTGTCGCATACCCTACGGATGCATTGCAGTTCAAACCGCTGTTCGGTGCAATTATTGCTGTATCCGGCGGATTTGAAAATGACAGAAATAGTGATGTAAAGCTCCGCCATTAAAGAAATGCCCCGTAGTTTGGCGAATCAACTTTCTGAATTATCTCGATGAACACCATTTAAGGAAATCGAATGTGTGATTTTTGCAGGGCTGACGAAAATTACTTTCATATGGCAGAATGCGTGTATGACCAACTGGTTAAAGAGTATCCCGTAATGTGGCTGCGGGATTCAACCCGGATCGGGGCCTGCTACCTCTGTCGAGAACTGCTGTCGCCGGAGGGGATGGTCCTGGCGATGCAGAGCGCTTTCCCTGCGAAGGGATGGCGGCTGCGTATTTGGTACAATGAAACCATTGACGAAGAGATAGAACCGCAGCGTGGAGACTGTATTGAGCTGTCCTCCAGGGCGGACGCTCTGCTGTCCTTCATGTCGTTCCAGGAAAAGGTTTAGCGCTGCGGCCCCCCTCACAAAAAGGCGCTTTCCGCGACAAATCTGGTACGACCGGACAACGTTGAGTCAATTCTTGCTTCCCCGCAGAAGAATCCCTATGAAGTAAAGTAGAGGTAGGCATTACGCCCACCAGCAAACCTGATAACTGTTCTTTGCGTAACATCCTCAAACTTCTGGTGCCTTCGTAGACTGCGATGCGAATGCCCATGAGCTGAATTCACCGTATCATTTGACCGGATGCAGCGAGAACAGAAATGACAATGTTTGAACGATTTGCCAGACGGCCATAAAACTCTACTGGGTACAGAATAAGGACTGACCGCAATGGCTACGTTCTATGAGCTACCGACCAGTGAGAAGTCCATTGTTTCCGGTACGTGCCCGGACGAGCACCGGTGAAATTTTTCCCGACTGGATTACGCTAAGGCTTTTGAACGGTTTGCGTGAAGTGGGACTCTTTGGGTCTGGTTCTTGATTTATACAAAAGGCTATATGCCACAAGACGGGAGGAAAAAAGGGTTTCCCCGACTGGAGAAACCCTTTCAAAAGGTGCCGATGGCATACTAATCCACACCCCGAAAAGAGGGGGTTGCCCCCCTCTTTGTCAGCTACTTACCGGATTCGTAGGCCAGGATAGCAGATACCTCCCTTGTTCCGTCTTTCATCCGCAACTCGCAAAGCGAGTTTCGTGTGAGCCAGGTGAATATCAACAGCGTTAAACAAACTATTAATATGCACAAAACAATGGGTTGGTTCGGCATTTTCATGGCCTTCTTCTCCTGTCAACGCAAAGCAGAAGTGTCACCATCGGTGCGAAACAGAGATGTCATGCTTTGGTTCAGAGAATGCGTTTGACCGCCTCGCTATATACTTCCGAGCGTTCTCTTTTCCCAACAGAAATCACGAAAACGACAACTTTCTCGTCTATAACCTGGTATACAAGGCGATAGCCTGAAGACCGGAGCTTAATCTTGTAACAATCAGGCATACCACGGAGCTTGTTTGCTTCAATCCGGGGTGACTCAAGTACTTCAACCAGCTTCTTTTTCAACTGTTCACGTACCGTCGAGCCCAGCTTTCGCCATTCCTTTAGTGCCCGCTCGTCAAAATCCAGAAAATACGCCATCAGAGTTCATCCAGCGTCACACGTACTGGCTTAGGATTACGAAGTCGTTCTTTCACTATCTCCACAAGTTCAGCATCTTCATCACTCAGGAGTGTCTGTTTGAACGGCAAGCGTTCATTGTCAGCGATATACTCGAGCATGAGACGAAGCGCTTCAGAAGGAGTTACGCCCATTTTTTCAAGCGCGGCGTAAGAACGCGCTTTAAGTTCATCGTCAATACGTAGGTTAATGCTACCCATGTCTTACACCCCTTGTAATTACAAATGTCATTACAAGTATCGCACTACAACATGCTTAGGGCAAGTCACGAAGTAAGTCAGAAAGTAGTCGTAAGAACGGTGATCACTGTCCGCTTTGTGCCAGAAGCGGACTTTTTAAAAATATTGCGTGCCCAACAATTGGGCGCAGGTCACATCAAGTACCCTCAGAATTATAGAGAATACCTGAAATTTTTGTAGAGCGAGGTTTGTTACCCTGCCCGACCAGCGACATGTGGTTAGTTTAGTGATCAGAAATGTCGAGCGTTTGGTCGTTCATTGACGCGGGATCTTCCAACGGTTCCACATGAGTGGTGATATGGATAAAAGGCAGTGCGGTGCGGATATCATTCTCTATACGCTCGGCCCAGTCGTGCCCATATTGAACAGTCCATCGCCCAGGAACTAGGATGTGCATTGTCATAAACGCCCGCCCGCCAGCCTGGCGTGTACGTAGTGCATGGAAATCAAGCCCCTGTTCACGATATCCTGCCAGCAGTGACTCGATTTTTTTGAGTTCTTCCGTGGGTAGCGATACGTCCATCAGACCTGCAGCTGAACGACTCATAAGCTGATAACCAGTCCAAACGATGTTGGCTGCGACCAGCAATGCAACGATCGGATCGACCCAAAACCAGCCGGTCAGATAAACCAGTCCGACACCAAAAATGACACCGACCGACGTCCAGACATCGGTCAGCAGGTGATGAGCATCTGCCTCAAGAGTGATAGAGTTGTGCTGCCTGCCAGCCCTTAACAAAATGCGAGCCGTCACAAAATTAAGGATTGATGCGACTGTTGAAACCAGTAATCCGAGACCAATCTCCTCAAGCGGCTGTGGAGTTAACATCCGCTCAACTGCGGTATAGGCGATACTGGCTGCCGCCAATAGGATCAGAAATCCTTCGAAAGCACTCGAGAAATATTCGGCTTTGCCGTGCCCATATGCATGGTTCTCATCGGCCGGAAGCGCAGCCAAGGTCAGCATCCAGAGCGCCATTAGGGCTCCTGCGAGGTTAACTACGGATTCGATGGCATCAGATAGCAGACCGACCGAACCGGTCATTTTCCACGCCACACCTTTGAGTCCGATAGTGGCAATAGCCGTGGCAATGGAAAGCCAAGCGTAGTGCGTCAGCGGACGAGGTAACCCTTTTGTTTTAGTCATTATTAACTTCCTAAAATAGGACGACTAACTCACATTTCTATCCATGATAGATAATTAAACAATCATTTCGCCATGAATATTTTTTCGTTTTTATTAAATTTAATTAAAAAGTCTCTGCAAGTGCTGTTTCATCTTCTAGTAAACTAAATTTTATTTTTAGGGTTTTCTTCAACTTGAAGTAATATTATCTCACAACAGATTAGTCACTTAGGTTAACTGAGCGGCTTTTATATTTTTCAATTAAAATATGCAAAACTCCCATTGCACCATGTGCATAAAAATAGACCTCAATGAAAGTAGTAAAGAACTTATGCCAGTGGATTACTGTTTCAGCCAGATTTGACTGCATGGTATTCAACAAGAACCATAGGCCACCTGAAAGTGCTACAATTAGCAATGCTAGAACTCCAAATCCTTGGATTGTACTGGCAATACCTCCCGAATGTGCATCGGGCAGTCGGAAACTAGTCAACGTTTTTATATCTTGCTTAATACCACTAAAGTCAAGCCCTACCCATGAAAAATAATAAGTAAAACCTCTTTGAGTAAGCATCCAACTTAACATAATAAAACCACAAATAATCAGTCCTAACCCTGAAATAATGTGCATCCAGGTTATAACTCCTTCAAGACTATGTTCACCAATTGCTTCGGTCTCTGTCAGATTAGAGTTAATAATTTGTGATAATATTAGAAATGCCACAATGATGTGAAGAATACGAAAAAAAGGAGCGTAATCATGGGGTAATAGATTCCAGAGTCGCAATTTCATTAATGAGTCCTTAGTAAATTTATCGATGATCTTAATCATACAAAAGAATTATTAGGATAACCTTAATTCTTAAAATTGCAGCAGGCATTAGTTCACCTCTGATATGGCCACTTGCGAAATGGGAATGGTAACTGTTATTACTATGTGTTTACTTGCTGTTCTTGTTACGCAGCCCCTTAAACACATTACTTTCAAATATGATTTCCTGCTGGGTTTAAATATGTGTCTTTCTATAGTGCGGCAACCTATTTTTACACCAACTCATGAATTAAATAAGAATCATAAATTAAATGAGAGGTTTAATTCTCTTGCTTAACGCGATGATATTAAATGGAAATTTTAATTTTTGTAATTTATTAAACAGTTAGAATGAGACATGGTAAATACGATCTTCCTTTAGATAATTCTGATAGCACTTTTTCTACTGGGCAGTCTGCAATGTCCGCTTCACGCCCTGAGACATTCGACAAGCTTTTTATGGCTTCAGTAAGGGCGAGTGTCTCGCTTCGAGAGCCAGCAAATATTTCGCTTCGTCATAACAGGTTCTGGCCTTCCAGCAGCGGTAAATGATCCTTATCCATTTGAACGCCAGTGCCCGGATCGCAGACTGATGAGATTTGCCCTTTTCTCTAAGGCCCTGATAATACAGTTTGGCCCAGTATGATGAATTAACCGTCTTGGCAGCCCATTCAACAAAGGTCTGCCTGACGAACTTGGCACATTGCCATCGCCAGTGAACCCATGATTTTTGGCCGCTTCGTTCGGTCACCGGTGCTATACCTGCGTAGTTTTGAATTTCTTCAGCGCTGTTAAACCGGTCACGATTATCACCAAGTGCAGCAAGCATCCGTGGGCCCATGCACGGTCCCATGCCCGGAAGTGATTTGAACAGCCCCGCATCTGGCAATGTGTCAAACAGCGTTTCGATTCGTTCGTCATAGGTTTTGATGATTTCACTCACGACTTTAATTTGTGTCGCCAGTGCTGCTGCCATCAAAGCATTAGCCTCTATAACACTCGGGTCTGTAGTCAATGGGATCGCATTATCAATACTCGCAACACGTTGCTCGGTAAGGGCCATAGCGCGACCACCTTTGGCATTCAGAAAGTTGCGGATCGTGTCGCGTCTGGCTCGTTTCAGTTGTTGCAGACTGGGCCACCGGATAATCAGCTCACACAACAGTAAGCTACCCCGATGTGAGAACCACTCCAGTGGCTGAGGATAATACTGTTTAAGCGTGTTGATTATCCGGTTCACAAAGCGTCGTTTATCTTCAACCAACTGACGACGTTGCTCAACCAGTTGCTGAAGTAAGCGAATATCCGCATTGTCGGGTTCAATAGCTTTTATCTTCTGGGGGTAACGCAGCATTAACTCTAATGCCAGCTCGGCATCCTGCGGATCATCTTTAGCGCCGCTGGGCGAGAAGGCTTGCCGATAACGAGCCAGGGACAATGCGTGGACGGGGAAAACGGTGATAAAGGGGTATTTTTGAAGAGCATATACCACGGGGCCCTTCTTCAGTTCGAGAGCTATTGCGATTCTACCTTTTACTTTCTGGTGTAACTCAGTAAGCCAGGCATCAAGCGCTTCTGCTGTATGTTCAATCACATCGAATACGCGTTCACCGTTTTTAAACTGAACACAGACATCGTGTTTTTTATCAGCCCAGTCCAGACCAACGTGCGCAGCAAATTGATTAGTCACAGTCATCACCAACTCCTTTTTATCGGGGATTGGTATGCATTCCACGCTCTTCGAAAGAAATATAGCCAGCAGTTTATCTGCATGCCCTGAGTATTCGTTAGCGAACGTGGAGCACCTACTGGCTCGAAAGAAAAGCGGCGATCATCACATGATTCTCGCTCAATATTCGTAACCAGTAAGCGCATACCCTGAATCACTTCAAAGTGTAATTCTCAGGGTACGAATGACTATATCTCGCTCTTAGCGGACATTAGCATAGGCTATTTACCATAACGCCGCATTACGCGTACCGCTCAGACGGCCTGAGCGCGTTTCTGACGTGTCCCCGTTAAAAACAGTAACAAACCACCCGAAAATGCACGCCAGAAACGCTACGTAAGAATCTATCCTATGACTGGATATGCACTCAACTGAATAACGCCTGGTTTCAGTCCATTTTATCGGGATCAGCCTTCTTTCTGGGTAATTTAGGGGGCTTCACTTGCTGATTACTTTGCGTGCGGCGCGTGAGCCAAGGATGGTCAGCTTTAGGTTTTACGTAGAATTTTGAGCGTAAATCAAAACGGGCATTATCCACACGTTCATGGACACTTTTTTCATCATCCAGTGGTATAGGCTCCGGGCCATCAACATATTTTTCCCATCCCAACGCTTTCCCATCATACAGAACCTTAATTTCACCGTTAAAGCTTTCGCATACCGTGACAACCGAATGCCGAAGTCGATATCCCCGGCCTTCACTGCGAATCTGAAACGCACTGCTTTTGTACTGGAAAGTGAGATTTTTGGAGAGAACGCGCTTCGCCTGGAGGCTGAAGATATAACCCAGTTCCTCTTCAGAATGGTGTACATCAAGATGGGCGTTATCAGCAATACGAGGCGGCGTAGCAAACCGGTTGTTATAGGCTTCAATAAAGGTCGGCAACCATGCGTTTGCTGTTTCAATATCACTGATACCCTGAAGCCGCATTTCTTTGACCAGCCTGTCCTGCAGTGTCTGATTGGCACGCTCTACCCGCCCTTTTGCCTGCGGGCTGTTGGCATGGATTGGCTCGATGCCCAGTGTCTTTATCGCACGTGTGAACTGAGTCAACTCTCCTTCCCGCTCCGGGTTATTTACTCTGAATATACTGTGTCTGTCAGAATAGAGAGCCAGTGGTACGCCATGATCATTAAGGTAACCCCGGAGGGTTTCCATGTAAGCCCGGGTTGTTTCTGCAGGAGCGAATCGTAGCGCCATCAGAGCGCTGGTAGCATCATCGATAAAGACTATCAGTGTGCATTTGGGGCCCCGACCTTCAAACCAGTCATGAGGCGAGCCATCAATCTGGATGAGTTCACCGTAGGATGGGCGCCGCATCCGGCGCTGATAAATTCGGGCAAACTTACGACGACGTTCGCGCCATATGCCCTCCTCTACCATCCACTTCCTGAGAGTTTCAATGGATAAACACAAGCCGTGTATCTCGCGCAATTTTTCGCACGCAAGCGTAGGTCCAAAATCAGCGTAGCGGCCTTTGAGGAGTGAAATTACTGTTGCTCTGAATTCGGTAGAAAAGGAATTATTGGGACGCTTTCCACGTCGGCGGGAAACTAGACCAGAAGGCCCTTCATTTCTATACCGTTGCACCAGACGTTTAACCTGCCGAATAGAAATGCCAATGCGTGCCGCAGCTTGTTCCTGAGTAATATGGCGATTAAGTGACTCCTGAATAATGTGAAGTCGGTCGAGTTCCTTATGACTCATCGTAACAGTCTCTTTGATCATGAAAAATCCCCCAGAGAATTGTCTGGGGACATTTTAGAATGGTTCAAAGGGGACATTACAGCTTGGTGTTAACAATGGCCTTCTTCTCCTTGCATTTAAGCAGGCAAGAGGCTACTCTGAATGTGACTAGCATACAGGGGCCTCGGGTTGTACTGACCCCAAAAAGTTGGACAGTTAAACACGAGGCACATAGGTCTGGGTTCGATATTCAATTGGACTCAGACCTTTTAATTTCAGGCTAATTCTTCTGCTGTTGTAGTAGTCAATATATTCCGTAACAGCATCCTTCAGTTCGCTTATATTACTGAACTCGTCAAGATAAAAACACTCCGACTTTAAGGTTCCAAAGAAACATTCCACGACTGCATTATCCAGACAATTGCCTTTTCTGGACATGCTCTGTGTAATGCCTTGTTCTTTAAGGATGTTTTGATACCTTCTCATACGATACTGCCATCCCTGGTCAGAGTGCAGAATAGGATGCTCGTGAGGCTTAAGCTTTTTGAATGCCTGATCGAGCATATTCTCGACCATGTTCATCACAGGTCTTTCCGACAGGCTGTAAGAAATAACTTCGTTGTTGAAGAGATCTATTACTGGAGACAAATACAGCTTTCGCCCATTGACTGCAAATTCAGTAACGTCGGTAACCCACTTCTCGTTTGGCCGTGTAGCCTTGAAATCCCTTTGGAGAACATTGGGGGCGGTTTGCCCTACCTCTCCTCTGTAGGAGCTGTATCGCTTGACCTTAATCGCTGCCTTAAGCGAGAGGGTTCCCATCAGGCGCTGAACGGCTTTATGGTTAATCCGTTCCCCGTCTCGATGGAGAGACAACGTTACCCTACGGTATCCGTAACGACCTTTATTCTCGTGATAAATCTCACCAATACGCTTTTTAACATCCGCATACTTATCAGGCTTGCTGAGAGCCTTTAGATGGTAATAAAACGTACTGCGCGGTATCTCCGCTGCCTTGAGAAGCTCATCAAGAGGGTAAAACTGCCTTAGCTCGTTGAGTACTTTCACTTTTTCGCGGGATGAGCTAAGGCTTTCAGCTTTTTTAGATACGTAAGCCGCATTTCAAGGAATCGAACTTGTCTTTCAAGATCCTCAATACGTCGGTCTTTCGACAGCTCCAATGCTAACGCCGCTTTTTCTGGATCAACTGACATTGTAATGTTTCTTTTGGTGCCGATCTTGAGTGCGCGTAAACCAGCTTCTCCGTGCTCCTCATAGACTTTCAGCCACTTGGCTACAGAACCACTACCAGCAAGCATAAAGTGAGCAGCAGCCTGATTGAGGGACATCTGCTGCTCGGTCACGGCTTTCACGACCTTAATGCGCAACTCTGGATCAGCACTAACGCCTTTAGGTTTGGGAATTAAACCTTTTTCTCCATGTTTTTCATAGAGGGCAACCCACGTCCTGACCTGGGTTCGAGGCACACCAAAACGTGCAGAGATGATCCTGTAACCATCATCAGTTGTGAAGTAGTGATTCACGACTTCAAGGCGCTTTTCGAAGGGGTATTTTGGCTTTGACATATCAGGGACTATTCCATTTCATCGTCCAACAAAATGGGTGCAGTACAGGTTAATTGAAAAATTACTCGGGGCTTTCTGCTTTTACCACAGTCAAACAGTGTTACCGCTGGCTGGGGCAAAAGCCTCCAGCACCAGCGTTATTATACCACCCTGCCCTGATCAGCCAAACACCCCGCCTACATAAATTACTGATTTTTCATTTATTTGACATGATTCACTTCCGGTTGTCGGCGAAAGTCATTTTATACTAAAGAAAAGGGTAACGGGCAGCTGCTGGGTCGGAACATACAGTGCAGTTCCTGCCCGTTTAATTTCCGGATGCAATGGTAGGATCAGGAGGCACTGCTTCCGTTGATTAGGGAAATCTTATGTGCCTGAATACGGCTGTATTCGAGATGGGATGCAATATTACAGATGCGCTCCAGTCGATCATGCAGCCTCGTGTAGGTCAGTCGATGAATACCGGACATTTCATCAAGTAGCCAGCGCTTGATGTAAGGGTTACAGGAAAGCCGGGCAAGATCGTCGTCATCCACTTCGTCAAAGAACCAGTACTGCTCCATCGGGACTACCTGAAATATCCACGGCCGGGGATAGTCCCCTGTGACAACCAAAAACCATGCAAGAAAGCATAGACACAGCTCAACGACCATAAGCATCGAAAATTGCGAATAACTTAGACCGGGCACATAGGGTGAACTATCCGCAACATACCCCCTGAGCAATTCCGCCACAAGGTAGCCCAATAGCGTCAAGGCCAGCATCAGGGTCAGGATTAATCCCCCATTAAACGCTACCGAAGCCTTTTGAACCCGATCAGGTGCTGTCCGGCTGCGATAGTTGGTCACTACTCTTTCTACAAGTGCCCTTATGGCAGCCTGTTCTTTACTGACATCAGCTCCGGAAAAACCGGACGGGCTTTTATTTAATTCAGTCATACCCCACTCCTGTTATGTGCTCTACTTAACAAACACGTAGATCATACAGAGCTCACGGACGCACTCCTGCCAGATAAAGGAGGGAATTTGGCTGTAAGACGGTTAGCCAACAGTTCAGGTTATGCGTGGGATCCGCCCAGTCAGAAAGGATTCCGTTAATAACAGGCAAGGTTAAAGGCAGATGGACGGTGAAATTGTGGGTGCTAAAAGGGGGTATTACTCTTTTTCCTGCATAGCGGTTTTTTCAGCCCGGGTGGCCAGACGAACATTTCCGAAAGGCTCACGGACAAGCAGTGGCTTCTCCTTCTTCCAGCCCCTGATAGCCGTTTCTCCAAACCGACGTGGTGCATTGCCGTTCCAGCGAGCAATCACATGGTTATCATGAATTTCAATAATGAAAACGGGGTGGACAATGACCGTTGAAATGGTGGTATTTCCCATTTTGGTACGGGTTACAGACCAAACCTGCATCCCGGATTCCAGCTGGCTGATTTTCATATTATATCCTTAAGCCATCACGAACTGCGCCACAAACAATTAATGTGGCGCAATTTACCATAAACAATAAACATCAGATACCCGTGAAAAGATTTCCCTTTATTTTAAAATTCTTCTGGAGAAAAAATGATATTTCCAGAAGAGGTCAGCGAAATTCAGAAACGGCCATCACAATGGTGCTGCGCTGACGCTGGCGTTCTGCCTTGCGCTGCCTGCGGCGATAGATCTGTTTTGCGCTGACGTAAGGGCAGTCCTCACGGGTATACCAGCAGCAGCCGCAAGGTTCGGGCCGGGGTTTTCCGGCAAGTCCAAATGGTTTCATCAAGTCACCTTTTTAATGTTTTTAATGGAAAGATACTTACCTAACCCATTGTTTTATAGGAAATAACGTTGTTGCATAAACAGATACAGATAACCCTCAGGAGAAAACATGCAAAGGTTATCAGTGATAACCGCGTCCAGATACCGAGTGTCAGTCTGTAAACGTTTTATCACCAGAAAATGTGCTGCCGCAGCCTTAATGCCAGAACTACCGTTTACAACATTATGTATACCCGCTTTGAATAACGAACGAGCATGAATTACCTTTTCCCGGGCCGCTTCGATCTCAGCATTAATAACGCATTGCCGCGCCTGGATGACTGCCTCTCCGGTTAAATCGCGGAAATTCATTAGAGATGTGATCATGATTGACTCTCCAGATTATGTGGAATCATTATAACAACTGGCACCACGCCACAAATAACCTGAGATAAATTCTTTGAAATATTCCTATATATAAGGAATTACAGTCGGAAAAGAAACAATGAAATAGCGCCGACCGCTTAAAATCGATAAATTAAAATGGACGGCACTGGAATGAAAAACTGAAAGTAGTAAGACCGTAATTATCCTTCACGGATGTAAGCTTTAAAAGAGGAGTACTGGCAAAGCTTTGCCAAGTACTTCGGCGGTTGTGTCTACGATTTTACGGATGTCATCGATCTGCGAAGGCTTATTCAACACCACCGTAAAAAGCTCTCCTTCGTTATCAGCCTGCTCGCAGTTTCCGTATCGGCTCCCGTCGTACAGCTGCACAATACGTGACATAGAAGACTTTGTTTGTTTCATGGCTTTGCACCTGCTTTTAGGCAGTTTGGTTACTGGTTATCAGAAGCTGGTTTCATGCGCTTCCGGCTGGGACACGAACTGGTATTTGACGCCGCCAGGCACACCTACTGCTTCGGCAATAGAGTCGCAAAGCCGCGATAAATCATTTAGTGTCATCGGATATTCAATATCTACTGAATATAAAGCACCTGCATTTTCAGCATCTTCGATGTTTTTATACTGGGCACTAAATATAGCAATGGTCTGAATTTCGTGGTTATGCATGAACCGGTCCTTATTAAATTATAAAAGCCACCCGAGAGTGGCCTGAGTGGAAACTTAAATCTGTGAAGTATATTTGAGAGATTTTTTGCGATCCAGATGCCGGGCAACAATGGTTCCGATAACAAGTAGCGTGATGACCGCACTGAAGAAGGTGCTGTCAGGGACGCCCTGGAAAAAATCACTGAAACTGTAAACAATAAAAATCAATGCGCAAAAATAGAAAACGATACGAACATAAGGGGTAAAAAACATTTTCATCGGTTGCCTTCCATTCAGGGAGAATTCTCAGTAATTACATCACACCTGAAGAGAAACTATTTTCGTATAAATGAGCATTTTCGACATATCAGAGGGGGGTTTTACTCATAAATGAGGTAGTAAGGGTCACACTTGAGATGAAAGTTACTTTCCTGGCTGCGAACGAACTATCTCAAATGTTAGAGGTGTGCGTTCGCCTTAAGAGCTTCATGCCCTGAGGAGCTCAACTTGAGCCGATAGTATAAACCTGGCTCCAGATGCCTTACTGGCTGGCATAACTCCACGAGGCCCAGCCGGAACAGGACCGGAGAGCTCCTGCACGTCACATCATCAGGATTCCCCATAAACGTACGCCGTTCTCTGGCCCGTCTGAAATTGCCAGAGATATCATAGATCGTGCCGGATGCCATCCGTCTTAACACGTAAATCTGCGCCCTTGTAAGCTTCTGGGCGGAACTGCTTAAACCTGACATACCTTCCCGGCCTTATATAAAACAATCCGCCAGCAGCTCGACTGGCGGACAATGTTTGACTGGAAACAGCAAGGACATACTATTTGCTGACAAGTTTGATATTGGTTTCACTCATTCGAAGTCGAAACTCCTGAAAACCCTGCTCTACCGCTAACTCCAGCCACTCAACGGGAATGGTATAGCTACAATCAGACCCACCCAAAGCGGCATCACAAGCGTAATCCCAGTCCTCATCCAGTTTTGGATTCATCCCCTGGGCGTAAGCCACAGTATCGCGGGATGCGGGAGAGCCCTCAAGCTCAGCATTAGTGATCAGGTATACACCATGACTGTGCGCGAGAAGCACTTTTGGCACCAGATGTGTGCTGGCAATTTTTGAGGATGAGGGAAAGAAAACCCTACCAGCTTTACGCGCCTCTTCTTCAGTCTGTCCCTCAGCGTTAAGGAGGGCTCCCCCCGGATAGCATGCCGGGTCATAGATCTGATCTGGGGTGACCGAAAACGTTTTTGCGGTGCGAATTTCTTCGATCAGTTTATTGATATCTGCCATTTCAAATACGAGAGTGGTCACAGGCTTACTCTCCCTCTTCAGTGGACAACATCAGATACTTTGTTGCCAGCAGAAGCTCTCCCACATCCTTGAGGGACAATTCAGCTTTGCCTTCTACGGCAAGCTGCAAGCGCTGTCGAATTGCATGAACAGAATCTGAAGATAAAGATGCCATTTTGCGCAAAACGGCATTAGCCTTTTCTACAGCAGGATACAGAATTTCTGAGTTGGTATTATCTTCGTCATTATCAAAGATAATTTCAGAATCCATATTGATGTTATCTTCAAGCCAGCTTGAAAGCACTTCAAGTAATGACATCACCTTTTCAATTTGCATATCGCCTCCTCTGTTAACATGAAACAAATATAACAAAGTGGCTTACCCGGCTAATAACCTGAGCAGAAAGTTTTCGAACTTAGTTTGAAAACAAGTTTTCTGCTCAGGTTAATGTTAAAGTCGCTGGGTAAAAGATAAAAGGCACTGAAGATGATTTAAGCATCAAACAGACTAAATAGGATTCCGTCTTTTATAACGCTTTTAAAATAGAATGAATGAAATATAAATTTTGCGTTTAAGAATGAACGCTGTAGAGGATGATTTATCCTGTGATATGCAGTTTGTGGCCTTTAAAAAGGCTTTATTATGGACTTGAATTGCAAAGAGAGCACCGACATTTTTCTGGGGGCTCCCGCAGAGAAAAAGCTGTGAGGTTATGAAGACGTATAGGAGGTATTCGGCGAAATACTGTATGGCCACAGGAGAGCTTCAGCACCCATATCCTGCCGCCTCGCTCGCCTGTGGTGATTTCAATATGTTCTACGTCATACCACGTAGTTGTATTTCTCACTTTGTTTATGCTTCCTGACACCGCGTGAACGCAATCTTCGTCTGGATGCGTTCATAGATGGAAAACTGCCTTTCAATGGAATCGGCATTAGACAGTAATTCATGAAGCTCAGCAGAATCTGTATCAGGAACGATAGCGACAGAAACTCCATATTTACGCCCAGTTCTGATCAGGTGCGCAAGTTTTTCCTTCTCTGATTCTGTGAGCATTGCCAGATCCCTTCCGGATACCTGCTCGATAAATGGACCAAGGTTTTTCGGAAAAAAGGGTTCGGCATCAGAATTATGTACCGGGAGCGTTTGCGGCTTATCGAAGCTATTGGACATGAAAAGAACCTTTATAGTTAGAGAGGTGGAGACTGAATGCGTAGCCCATTAAAATTAGTAGTGCCACACTCGAATGCTAATCATACTTTATGATGGCTATGGTAGGAATGGCCGTCAACTTAAACCGCCAGAAGCGAGCCATTCACCGTTAAAGTAACTTTCCCGTATGATGTTCTTTTTATGGAATGAGTTGTTCACACTCCTCTTTAAGAGCCGCCCTGGAACGAGATCGACAGACTTTGCTTAAGGAAGGTGCGAACAAGTTCCTGATATGAGATCATCATATTCATCCGGAGCGCATCCCAGAGGGACATCATGAGCCATCAACTCACCTTCGCCGATAGTGAATTCAGCACTAAGCGCCGTCAGACCCGAAAAGAGATTTTCCTCTCCCGCATGGAGCAGATTCTGCCATGGCAGAATATGACCGCTGTCATCGAGCCGTTTTATCCCAAGGCGGGCAATGGCCGACGGCCCTATCCGCTGGAGACCATGCTGCGTATTCACTGCATGCAGCATTGGTACAACCTGAGCGACGGTGCCATGGAAGATGCCCTGTACGAAATCGCCTCCATGCGCCTGTTTGCCCGATTATCCCTGGATAGCGCCCTGCCGGATCGCACCACCATCATGAATTTCCGCCACCTGCTCGAGCAGCATCAACTGGCCCGTCAATTGTTCAAGACCATCAATCGCTGGCTGGCCGAAGCAGGCGTCATGATGACCCAAGGCACTTTGGTGGATGCCACCATCATTGAGGCACCCAGCTCGACCAGGAACAAAGAGCAGCAACGCGATCCGGAGATGCATCAGACCAAGAAAGGCAATCAGTGGCACTTTGGCATGAAGGCCCACATTGGTGTCGATGCCAAGAGTGGCCTGACCCACAGCCTGGTCACCACCGCGGCCAACGAGCATGACCTCAATCAGCTGGGTAATCTGCTTCATGGAGAGGAGCAATTTGTCTCAGCCGATGCCGGCTACCAGGGAGCGCCACAGCGCGAGGAGCTGGCCGAGGTGGATGTGGACTGGCTGATCGCCGAGCGTCCCGGCAAGGTAAAAACCTTGAAGCAGCATCCGCGCAAGAACAAAACGGCCATCAACATCGAATACATGAAAGCCAGCATCCGTGCCAGGGTGGAGCACCCGTTTCGCATCATCAAGCGGCAGTTCGGCTTCGTGAAAGCCAGATACAAGGGGCTGCTGAAAAACGATAACCAACTGGCGATGTTATTCACCCTGGCCAACCTGTTTCGGGTGGACCAAATGATACGTCAGTGGGAGAGATCTCAGTAAAAACCGGAAATAACGCCAGAAATGGTGGAAAAAATAGCCTAAATAGGCTGATTCGATGTGTTTGCGGGAAAAAAATCGGCCCAGATCCGCGAAATTTTAATCAGCGAGTCAGCTTGGGAAGAAATGACCTGCTTATTCGCACCTTCCTTAATGAAGAGCGTAATTGATGTTCATCAACCCCATCAGCGACAAACTGACCAATTTTCTTTTCAAGACGCTGCATTGCCTCATAAAGCTTGGCATCAGTATTATTTTTAAGAAACCTCAGTATATAATCAGCAATAATTTGAACAGGAGTAAAGTTACACATCATGTATCCTTAATAAGTTGTGTAAAAATAAAACCATAAAAAACATAATCAGAAGTAGATTATTATACTTGAGTAAGCTTTTCAGCTAACAAGCTGGAGAAGCAGATTCCGGTAAATTACTACATATTTGATAAAAGTTACTGAATAAAAAAGCCCAGCGTACCGGGCTTTCATTCAATTTGATTCTAAGAATCTGACTCGCCGCCTGATTTTTATACCAAGAAGAGCGAACAAAACGCCAACGAATGCGACGGGACTACCTACTTTAAGACAATTAACCGACGCTTTTGAAAAGGTATGTGATTTAGACATACGTTTTTGCTCATAACGAATCGCAAGTGGTGAGACGGATTTATCTAAAGCTGTCTTTTCCAATGCATAACGAACTTTCACGGGAATATTTGACTGTAATACACCAGACATATACGCCCTAACAACATTCTGTGTTAACTTCACATCTGGCTTGCCGAGTTTTATATGTAGTTGCGCCTTTAAATAGTTTACAGATACCTCTTCGCCTGAGGGCCAATTACTATCATTTAAATATGCGACAAGTTTATCGTATTTTTCATGTTTTACATATTTCTTGATAACCTTTACAGTCGAAGCTGAAGTGGCATCAGTCTCTTCCGAACCTAAAGCAGATGTAAAAACTGACAAGCCGATAAGAAAAGCGCCAGCAATTAGAAGCATCGGGAATATCTCACCTATTTCCTCCCCCTTTAAAATTTTAAAGGCAGTTGAAGAAACTACTAATAGCCCCATAATCCCTAATAGCAACTTAGAATATGTAGTTAGGAAGCCTCCAAATGCATCGCCAAAATCCGAAACCACTAACTTATCTTCACCTTCAGATGAATTGAAGAATGACAAGGGCACATCAATATCAAAGTCCAGAACTGAAGGTGAGAGGTGTAATGACAGCAACCACAAGCAAAGACCAAAAATCATTATCAGCAGGCCCGCACCAAATATCGCGAAACCTGAATTTCTAATCTTTATAGACCGGTGAAAAAGAAATGACAGTTCACGGGAAAAATCGTCACTACTCTTAAGGTTACGCACCATGATCTACCCCTTTTTGTGTCAGTCGGGTGCGCAAATTCTCACGCATGGCAAGAACCTGTTTTTCTGTTTCCCTGAGCTTAATAGCCCCTTCTCTCTGGATTTTAACAACATCGCCAACCGTCTGGATAAGCGTATCCTGCACCTCTTTAAGGGTGCTTATATCAATAACCAGCCGTTGGTTTGCTTTCATAGTTTCTACTGCATTGCGATGCAGTAATTTTGCATTACTACGGAGTAACTCATTGTGGCACTGTTGCAAATAGTCGGTGGTGATAAACTTATCATCCCCTTTTGCTGATGGAGCTGCACATGAACCCATTCAAAGGCCGGCATTTTCAGCGTGACATCATTCTGTGGGCCGTACGCTGGTACTGCAAATACGGCATCAGTTACCGTGAGCTGCAGGAGATGCTGGCTGAACGCGGAGTGAATGTCGATCACTCCACGATTTACCGCTGGGTTCAGCGTTATGCGCCTGAAATGGAAAAACGGCTGCGCTGGTACTGGCGTAACCCTTCCGATCTTTGCCCGTGGCACATGGATGAAACCTACGTGAAGGTCAATGGCCGCTGGGCGTATCTGTACCGGGCCGTCGACAGCCGGGGCCGCACTGTCGATTTTTATCTCTCCTCCCGTCGTAACAGCAAAGCTGCATACCGGTTTCTGGGTAAAATCCTCAACAACGTGAAGAAGTGGCAGATCCCGCGATTCATCAACACGGATAAAGCGCCCGCCTATGGTCGCGCGCTTGCTCTGCTCAAACGCGAAGGCCGGTGCCCGTCTGACGTTGAACACCGACAGATTAAGTACCGGAACAACGTGATTGAATGCGATCATGGCAAACTGAAACGGATAATCGGCGCCACGCTGGGATTTAAATCCATGAAGACGGCTTACGCCACCATCAAAGGTATTGAGGTGATGCGTGCACTACGCAAAGGCCAGGCCTCAGCATTTTATTATGGTGATCCCCTGGGCGAAATGCGCCTGGTAAGCAGAGTTTTTGAAATGTAAGGCCTTTGAATAAGACAAAAGGCTGCCTCATCGCTAACTTTGCAACAGTGCCGTAAGTGATAACCGAGACCACGATACGCTGGTCACGCAGCACCGCCGGCTCCAGGCGCTTCAGCACCACTTCCGACTGCTCGCGCATGATGAACGAGCAGATGTTGGTGTCGAGCATGTAGATCTTGTTCACAGGTCAAATCGACCTTCATCGCTGACAACGTCCCCACGTTCCACCATAAAGTCCGGTTCGGCTTTTTCAAGCTGCGCGAACGAGCACCAGGTCGGCCGGACGGGACGCAGGATGATACAGTCCCCCTCCCGAACAATCTTCAGCTCGCTGACGCCCTCAAAATCCAGATCGCGAGGCAGACGGATGGTTTTGAGAAAAACATCGGGTAATGTACGCCAACTGGAATTTATCTCGCTACGTTACCGACAGTTCTGGCTCTGGTATGGATAATGAGTCAACTGAGATTTCGGAGAAAAAAAGATGCGTTATACCCGAACCAGCACTGCAACTGATGTCACTGATACACTCAGACAATACCAGGCTGACTTGCTGACAGGTCCTTGCTGGATGTCGGTATGGCCACTGATAGAGCGGCTACTGAGTCGTGAGAATGAAATGCAGTCGGTCTGGCAGAATATTGCCCGTCAGGCGCTAACCTGGCAGCAATGCTATTGTCTTCTGGAGCAAATCATACTGGCGGGCCGTTTCAGTAGACCTGATATCGTTTCCCGATTGAAAGAGGATTATCGCCAGCTTGAAGAACTGAACCGGACTATCAGTAAGGAGGCCGGTGAACTGGCACAGAAGATATTGGTCCGAGATGCGATCCTGAACCGGAACGCATTCACACTTGAGAGAACCACGCACATCGTGGAACTGATGGAGATGGCTGAAGATAATGATGGGCTTTACCGTTATTATCTTCATGAAACACTCGATGGCCTGACCTGTCGTTATGACGGAAAATACTGGCCGGGACTCCCTGGCGTCCTGCAGGTTATAGCAAGGGAGCACCCGGAAATTGGATGTCTATCAGAAAGCGATCGGGCCATCATTAACGGGCGCGGCAAAATGCTCCCCGATTATCTCCGCGAATTATTCAGTAGCATCGAGAACGTCAGGCAGGGTCCATGGGGTCTGCCGAAAGAATTTACGTTGACGGACAGTAGCCTGGCTACGCTGGCCACTGTAACACTGGATCATACTGAAGTGTTCTCCGCTGATACGGTAAAAGTACGCCGGAGTGAATTCAGCAAAAGAGGAGAGCGGGGAGCATGGCCATTTAAGCCACTGAAGGCAGTCGATATGTAGACCCCCGATGTGGACGAAGGTCTTATTTGCCTTCTGACTTTTCCGCCAGACCGACTGAAGTTCATGCCAACAGCAATCATAACGGTTACTGAATTACCAGGTGAATGCTTCTATAGTGGGATTACCTTAGGCACCACATGGAAAAGAAACAATGACGGTAGGATCACGCTGGTTTAAATTTGATTTTCATAACCATACCCCGGCCTCAGATGACTACAAAGTCCCAGATCTCCAGCCCCGGGAATGGCTGCTGGCTTACATGCGGCAACAGGTCGACTGTGTTGTCATCAGTGACCATAACAGTGGGGCATGGATTGACGTGTTGAAAGCGGAACTGGCGAACATGTCCCGGGACGCCAGTTCCGGTGAACTGGCAGACTTCCGGCCGCTGACTTTGTTTCCCGGTGTGGAGCTCACGGCCACCGGCAACGTTCATATCCTCGCCGTGTTGCACACCCAGAGCACCAGTGCCGAGGTGGAACGGCTACTGGCACAGTGCAACAACAACTGTCCTATTTCGCGTGAAACCCCCAACCATCATCTTGTGCTTCAGCTGGGACCCGCGGGCATTATCAGTAATATCCGTCGTAACCCGGAAGCTATTTGTATCCTCGCACACATTGATGCGGCGAAAGGCGTTCTGACAAGCCTTACTAATCAGGGGGAACTGACGGCCGCTTTTCAGTCAAATCCTCATGCAGTGGAGATCAGACACCGGGAGGAGGAGATTACGAACGGGACTCACCGGCGTTTAATTGCGGATTTGCCATGGCTTCGGGGATCAGATGCGCACCACCCTGAACAAGCGGGAGTGCGCACCTGCTGGCTGAAGATGTCCGAGCCTGATTTTGACGGTCTCAGGCACGCATTACTCGATCCGGAAAACTGCGTGCTGTTTGATGATAATCCACCGGAGGCACCAGCTTCACATTTGCGCAGCCTGACATTCAGGACCCGTCTTTGCCAGCCGGCAGATCAGTATGGAGCCTCCGTTGAGTTTAGCCCGTTTTACAATGCGGTGATTGGCTCCCGGGGCAGTGGTAAATCCACGCTTATCGAAAGTATTCGTCTGGCCATGCGAAAAACCGAAGGGCTGACTGTGTCTCAACGCAACAAGTTGAACCAGTTTAGTCAGATGGGGATGGGCATGGATGCGGATTCTTTCATCGAATGTGTGTTCCGCAAAGAAGGCACAGATTTTAGGCTCAGCTGGCGACCCGATGGTCGTAATGAATTGCATATTTTCAGCGAAGGTCAGTGGGTGCAGGACAATCACTGGTCACCAGATCGTTTTCCCCTCTCAATATACAGCCAGAAAATGCTCTACGAACTGGCGTCAGACACAGGGGCATTCCTGCGCGTCTGTGACGAGAGTCAGGTAGTCAACAAACGCGCCTGGAAAGAGCGCTGGGATCAACTGGAAAGGGAATACCTGAATGAGCAAATAACGCTGCGTGGTCACCTGGCCAGCCAGACGATCGCAGATAAACTGCAGGGGGAGTTGTCTGATGCTGAACGGGCCGTCAGTCAGTTGCGGTCGAGCGCTTACTATCCGGTTTGCACCCGCCTGGCCACGGCTCGGGCTGAACTGTCTGCAGCAACGCTTCCTCTGGAGCATCATGAACAGCATGTCGCTGGTCTGAGGGCGCAGGAGAAAGAGCCAGTACAAGTCCCGGAGCTCCAGGTGGAGCCGTCTGCGACACTGACAGCATTTATGACGCGTCTTTCTGACGTACAGCAAAAGTATGACCAGCGTCTTGACACACTGTTGTCGGACTATGCCGCGGAACTCAGTACCATTAGGCAGGACCCCCCTCTTCTCGCACTGGAAGAGGCGGTGCGTAACCAGGAGGAAACTGTACAACGTGAGGCCATGGTGCTACGAGAACAGGGACTCAATCCGAATGTCCTCGATGAGCTGATGACGCGCTGTGAGTCGCTGAAGTCGGAACTGAGAAATTACGCCGATCTTGACGGGACGATCGCGGCCTCAGCAGCGAGATCCACAGGATTACTGGCTGAAATGCGTAACCACCGGATGGTATTGACGGAAAAGCGGAAGGCGTTTCTGTCCTCTCTGTCTCTCAGCGCGCTGGATATTAAAATTCTGCCGCTCTGTGCCCCACACGAAGACACCGTATCTGGTTATCAGGCGGTAACCGGGATCGGCAACTTTGCCGATCGTATCTATGATGATGGTGACGGGAGCGGGCTGCTTCATAGCTTCATCAGCTTGCGCCCGTACAGTCCGCTACCGTCGGCAACGGAAAACAAATATCTTGCGCTGGATACGCTTAAAGCTCTGCATCTTGCCATCCATCGCGAGGAGCCGGGAGCAGGGTCAGAGCTCCACGGAGCTTTCAGAAATCGCCTTAAAGGTCTGAATGATGCGCAACTGGATGCCCTGCAATGCTGGTATCCGGATGATGGGATCCACATTCGGTACCAGACGCCCGGAGGAGGGATGGAAGATATTTCCTCTGCCTCACCGGGACAAAAAGGGGCGAGCATGTTGCAGTTCCTGCTGTCATATGGCACCGATCCCCTCCTGCTGGATCAACCAGAAGACGACCTGGACTGCCTGATGCTGAGCATGAGCGTGATCCCTGCCATCATGGCAAACAAGAAACGCCGACAGCTGATTATCGTGTCGCATTCTGCCCCAATAGTGGTCAATGGTGATGCGGAATACGTTATCAGTATGCAACACGACCGCTCTGGCCTGCACCCGGGGCTTTGTGGAGCGCTTCAGGAGACGCCGGTGAAGGAACTGATTTGCCGACAAATGGAGGGAGGGGAAAAAGCATTTCGTTCCCGCTATGAGCGGATACTCAGCTGATAAACGGCACCATCCCTGGGACAGAGAGACATGTCAGAAGAGTGGCACCTGCGTGCCGCTGAGTATCTGAAAACCCGAACATAGACCCCGATCAGGCTGCCCCAAGAGTTTGATCGGGGCCTATGAGGCCGATGAGTTACCCTTTCTTCTGACAGTCTTCTCCTGAGTGTCAGTGGTGGGCATTGAGCCATGCTATCAAACGAGCATCGCTACGGGAAAGCGTCCCGTTTTTCAACTGATTATCAATGGCTGTGTATACTTTCTTTTCCGTGATCCCGTGAAGGGGGTTCAGTTCCCTGAAAACTGACTCACTGGTAAACTGGCACCGGGTAAATGCCTCCTCAGCGGTGCTGACGGTTGGGTGGATCACCACAATATTAAACAACGCGCTGATTGTTGCCCGCAGATAGTGTTCAAGGTTCACCGTCAGCAGGTCAATGTGCGGGCTGGTACCTGCATTGTGCACGATGGTATTTCTCAGCAGATACAGGCGGTGAAGATGTCGGGTGACTTTCTCGGCATGTTGCCCCAGTTTATCCGCCATTTTCTCGGGTGACGCACAGATCCCGGCAAGCTTACGCACCCGATACATGACATAGGGAAAGTGCTGTAAATCTGTCTGAAGTTCACGGACCCGGTCCGCATCTTTAAGAAGGGCATAGAGTTGCCCCAGCGGAAGTGAAGCGATCTCCGGTGTGCGCAAGGGGTGCCCTGGCTCTCGCAGAATGAAGCGCAGAACTTTTCTTAGAGAAAACAGTTGCTTAACAACATAGTCCAGCACCATACAGGGAGCCACAACACCGATGACATGCTGTTCATGTGATGGTGTGCCAGGGGCAACTCCTAGCGTTAATGATTCAAGCGCCGACCAGTAAGCGGTGAAACGACTCTCCTGAACTTGGCTTTCAATGCCGTTACGGAAAAACCGAAATGCGGAGCTGATTTTTTTACGGGACACATCCGGTGTATCCGTGAACAGTCGGTTCATCGCCACCATAAAGCGCGCAAACTCCTCGTCCGTTAACCGGTCCGCGTTTGCCTCGATTTCATTATCGAAGCGCGGCACTTCTGTTTCGTCTTCATCCCTGATTATCATGAACTGTTTCTGGACGGTGATATCTCCCTTACCTACCATGTAGGCAATGACATCCAGGGATTCACGAAGCATCTGACCGGCCATGTTACGGGCAGATGTGTCAGACATTGAGCAAACCGGTATATCGACTGAGAGGGAGAAGCGTTGTCGGGCTTCATCAAGTGGCATGAACACACATCCGTTGAACTGCAGTGTGGGTCCTTGCGTGTTAAGTAGGGTGTGCAGTTTCTCACTGGTAATAAACATCCGAACAGTCACGTCCCGAGTAGGCGTTACCAGTTTCTGCCGGAACGAGTGAAAGGCGGCCCGGAAAGCGTTCGGTTCAGTACTCACATTCCTGAAAATATTGATGTACAGCAGGTAACATTCCGTCAGTGTCATACCCCGGGTGAGGAGTACACTCATCACTCCGTTTGTCAGTGAGTAAATATCCCGTGCATGGTGTTCATCCAGAGGGGGCCATGCAAACAGTTCCTGTTCAAGCATCTCAAGAGCCTCAGTGATATAACTGGCCTCGGTGATATCCGCCAGTTGTACACATAGGCTACAGATAAGACGAGGACGCTTTTCCACCGGGCTGCGAGTGGGGTCAACCAGCAAATCTCTGTCCAGAAGAGTCACCAGTTGAGCGGGGATGTCCTCAAATGCTTCTCTCCTGAGAACTTGATCGGTCTCGAGTAACTCGAGCAGTTCAGTGGCCACCCGGAGTCTTTTTTTATCGGCACTGAAACGATCTTCCATTTCGTAAAGAAATAGCAGTTCGCGGATGGTGCTGAGTGGATTGCTGTATCCGACCCGGTCAGTATCCGGGCTGTTTTTATGGCAGAAGTTGGACCAGCATTCAATAAAATAAAGCTGACGCTCGGTGAGTACATCCCTGCTCAGACGTCGGTCGATACGCATAGGTCTGGAAATCTCTTGTACAGTGAGTTATTATTTATTCATACCATATTTAAACCATCTGCCGCCATGCGGGGGATGTCACCGAAAAAAACGGCTCTCCCTTCCGTCAGTGGCTCAGTCCCGGGAAGGCTCAGGGCCTCATATCCAGAAAGCCACCCTTGCGGGTGGCTTTTTTTTCAGAAGTCCGGATGGTCCAGTGCAGGCAACTACCTGGCGACCCGGATGATGTCCGCCTCCCGCCAGAACAGTGCTTCATTCATGTACCAGAACAGGTGGCGACGGAAGACATTTTGCTGAGGACGTTCCCGACCAGCCTGCTGCACACGCAGTGAAAGCCAGGGCACACCCATCCATCATGATGGGTTGGAGATTGAACATTCAGTCATCTCAGGCAGAGTAAACCCGGTCTCTGACAGAACGCCTGTGGGACGTTTATTGATGAAATTCATTCTCTTCCCCATTTATATTCCCTGCTGACCCTACAGAAAACTGAAAGGAAGTCATGAGACAATCATGAAGGTTTAAGGCTGGCTGTCCGTCAGCATGACTGAATAGTGAATACCTTGTGGCAGATTGATTGAGAATGGTTTATTCAGTGTAAGCGGGATGGTCTTTGGTGCAATCGGTATTGTCCTGATACTGTCTCCTACCAGGCGAGCATTCACGTATCGCTCGTGATCATAGTAATTTATCTCACCACTGATCTCGGCCGTTCTGCTTTTTTCACCCGGAGACAAATCAATATACATCGTCGCTGCGGCAAATTTTCTGTCCAGCTCAGAGGTGAATGCTTTTCCAGGCATCGGTCGAAGTGCATACAGTATAGCGTTATGTGTATTGTCTTGTTTCATAAGGCTGTCCGCAGTTACGGTAATTATGGTTGCCCCTGATACTGGCGACTGCATTTCCGTTCTGAGGTACTGCGCACTGTTTTCTGATGGCACGGCACTGCATCCCATCAGCGAGAGGCATAAAACAGCGAGTCCTGTCATTCTGTTCAATTTAAATGTCCTTTATCCATTATCAATAATTGGTGGTCGCTCTGTCAGTATCGGCATGATTCATAAAATGTTGATACTGTTATGCCTGGACCCGAAAGATACGAAAGGCGAAAACTATCTTGCTCATAAGATAAATAGTGCTAGTTACCACTGCTTTGGCTGGAATGACCCCACGACAGAAGACAATTTATGTCCTCACGAAGAGGCCTGTTCGAAGATCTTCGAACTGAGGGCGCGGAGAAGGCTGCGACGATTCAACATTATCTGTAGCAATTCAGTTTCAGAGCAGATGTGCAAAACATTTTTCAATAGACAGCAAAACCGGAAATGTAACTTTCCATAAAATCAGAACACTGATTAACCCAATCTCCGGAGATTCACATGCCTTTCTCTGATTTTCTGAAAATCATTCAGAAGTTTCAGTGTGCAACTGTGCTGGAAAAAGTACTGATGCTGCTGTTTGTAATTCTGATCATTGTGCAACAGGTGATCGATACGTTCTGCAGTCGATAAGACCCGGCCGGTAAGAAAGCGGGGTTGGATTAGACGGGTTTCTTACACGCCGGTCACAGCCAAGTGTCCTGCCGGAACGACAGGACACAGCCTGAACACAACGGGATTTCTGGCAGAATAACCGTAACACCCACCTCTTTCTGCGGAGCGCCATCTATAGACATTCTTACGGAAAAAAACGACACCTGATGGACAGGTACCGAAGGGTTAAACCAGCCAGGCTGATTAGAGTTATGGGAGTATTAGCTTCGTTTCGTTTGTTTCAAGCAGCTGTACTTGTTCGTCAATCCACTGCCCTGCAACAGCAGCTTCACTGAAATCTACTACCGGGTTATCTATCAGTTTCTGAAGGAGCTGTTCAATACGATCTATCCGGTAATGGAGATCACGCATTTCGGCTAAAAAATCAAATTGCTCCTGGTGAAAGTGAGTGTACTCGAATTTCAACCGGTACCGGCCGTTATGATAATTAACCTGTTCCTCTGTGTGTTGCCTTGCCTTACGAACTTCGTCAGCCAGGAATGTGTCAACATCACGTGTTTCTAACTCTCCGCTAAGGCGCTGCAGGGCAGGAAAGTGGTCAGGATAACAAAGGGCGAAAGTAATCATCATTCCCTCTAAAAAATGATCCCCTAACGTTTTATTAATCCAGTCCTTCAGCCACTTGCAATGCCTTTGCAGCGTAGGATCTGCACCTACAGAGACTGGCTCATAGGCCGCTCGAGCGATAATATGGAACAGAAGCGCTACGCAGTACATTTTGCCTTTCGTGCTAACCTGAACGCGATCATCGTATTTGAGATTATATGGGTTGATGTTGGGCATAACATCATGACTGTAAACCAAAAACTCAAGCGACTCATCCATGACCTTCTCAAAACGCTGGCTGCGATTGTTTCTGTCACTGATAGAGCCGGCCTGATACCACCGGTCCGAAAGCTGTCGGTATCGACGGTAATAGTCATCCTCTTTTTGCTGAATAAACTGATTCCGGATCTGGGCGTCAATCCGACGTGCCAGACCGGAGAAATCGGGTAGGACAAATTTCTCTGGTTCATTTTTCGGAGATATAAGTGCTATGAATTCAGAAACCTGCATGTCTTTACTCTGAGGTCCATAACGTTTTCCTGACATGCGAGTGCCGATGAAAAAGCTTTCAATCGTCATAACTTACCTTTCAGTGTCTATTCAGAAATTTTAAGTGTGCACTAACTATTCCATAAAACTGCATATCAAGACAAAATATCAATCAGTATAAAAATACTTTTGTATTACATTTGTATTGCCAATGTGTGCGTAATGGATTACAACTACTCCTGACTGATAAACATAATCTGGAGCCGTTATGATGAACAAGCTACAGGAACGATATGCTCGCATAATTGCGATAATGAACAATAAAGGTGGTCCTGGTAAGACCAGTTCGGCTACCAATCTGGCTGTTCACTATGCCAGATCAGGGAAGCGGACGCTGTTGATTGACTCGGACCAGCAGGCCAATACGACAGAAGTCACCGCAAATGGTAAAAAGTACTATTCCATGTATGGTCCAACTATTTGCGATCTCTACAGCAATTCTCGATTTGATATCCGCGATGTCATCATCCCCGCGATGGCCGGTGATGCTCCTATCCCTAACCTGGATCTGATTCCGTCTGACCCGACGTTCGAAAAAATTATTGAACAGACCCTTACCCGCAGTCACCGCGAAAAAATCCTGGGCCGTCATCTCGAGAAAGTTCGCACTGAATATGATTACATCATTATTGACTGTGCACCTGGGCTCAATATCGCAACCGGCAATGCAATTTTTATCGCCGATCATGTTCTGGTACCTGTCGATGGCGGGAGTTTTTCTCTGAGTGGTCTTGAAATCATGCTGGACTATATGGATGAGATCTCTGAGGAAGATTATGCACGCTTCAGTGTATTCCGGAACAATTACAATGGTGCAAATAAGAAAATAAACACTTATATCGAAACCGCCCTGGGCTCGCACGAGAGAATTTCTCCGAGACTATTGAAAAGCCGGATTCGTACTGATCAGGCCATAGTACAGTCTCAGGTGGCTTGTCTTCCTCTGTACTACTACCAGAAAAGTGCAATGGCTTTAGTGGATTACGGCAAACTTGCCCGTGAGCTAGAAGAAATTATCAGCAGTGAGGCAGCATAATGTCTAAAGAACTTGTTCGACCTATAATGGAAAAACCTGAACGGGCCAGAAAAGAAAGTAGCCTGACTAACATTGCGGCTAAAAAGAAAAATACGACAGGCGAAACACCAAAAACTATACGCATGACACCTGCGGAAAAGATGCTGGCGCAGGAACTGGTTGAGCAGATCCAGGCACTTACGCACAAGAACATTACGGTTTCCACATTACTTCGTGCAGGGCTGTACCTTGCTCAGTCAGCAGGACCAGAAAAAGTTCTGAAGGCGATTAAAGAGAACATTTAGCAATACAAATGAAATACATTTGTATTTCATCTTCAGACATCTTTCCTGCTCAGTCTGGCCTGCGGGATCAGCAGGCCATCTTGTCCAGTTGCTTAATTATCTCAAGTTCTTCTTTAAGCAAAACAGGGTACTGATGGGTACAGGATTTTAACATTAAGAACTGGCGATTCTGTCTTCATTTTTCGTGTATTTTTGAAGGGAGCCCTTTAAAAGCGTCTTCCCAGTAGAGTTCCCTTTCCTCATCATTAACAACTTTACTCATCCATGATTCCGAACGGTTCCAGCGAGCAGCAACTTCCTTCATGGTCCAGTTTTTTTCTTTTAATAATTTTTTAATCGTCTGAGTTGATAATCGGGCATTACTCCAGTATTCAAGAGACTTTCTGGAAACATGAAAATCAAATTCAGGATATGTCTCTTCAAGTTTTTCTTTAGAAATAAAAGACCAGTTAGGTTCCTGGTACTGGTTGAAGTGAACCAGACTATATCGGTCATCCTGGGTTATGCTGATTTGAGATTCGTAATGTTCTACCCATACAGAATTCTCACGAACATACTCAAACAGAATTGATATCACTTCTTTACTTTTACGTTCCTGTGATTTAAATAAATCAAAAATCCCTTGCTGATTCTGTATTTTAATTGCACCGTCATTAATGAGTGCATTCACAGCTGATGCCCGTACACTCTCAACAGCATTGGTAATTGAAGTGTTATAATAATTTAACAACTGAGCACAGAAAAAAATTATCTTCCCGTTAACGATCTGAACTTTTAAATAGCAAAATCCCTCATCATCCCAGAAGGCTCTGAACTGCAGAGGAAGATATGTTTTTTTAAACCCTTCAATCAATCTGACACTGAGCTTCATCTTAGACTCCAACTGATTTTATAATGATAAATTGAACTATAGTTCAATATTTGTCAAATCAACGTGCAAACTGATGTCGAAAGAAGGCTGATACCTGTGGGAGATATTTTGATGCGGTAACAACCAGGACGGTCAGGATTTCTCACTCAATAGAATGAGTAACAACGCCAGCCAGAACCGGTAAAGACTGTAAGTGCATATCATCGGCACCGAATACAAATGAATTACAAAAGTAGTTCATTTGTATTCGGCGTAATTTCACTTAAAAGCTAATTAAATGTTCAATTCTTCAGCCGGTATTACACGGAAACCTACCAAAATTAGTTGGTTATATCATTTAGTTCATCCTTTACCGATCGTTCTAATACATCCAGCGCCAGGTGATGTATTATCAACTCAGTTGTCAGCTTAACGGGCAACTACCTCACGTTACGTCTGGATAACAGGCGCAACACACACGTAAATCTGAGAGGAATTCCACATGGAAACTCAAAGAATTCGATATATAAACTTTACAGAAGGAATCATCCATGAACCAATTTACAGAGGACCTACATAATGTAGTAGCTCAAATCTTAGCCGGCGCAGAAATCTCTGATAGTGAAATTTTCAAAGAATTAACTATTGAACCTGATTTTTACAAGGTGCAGGACCAGTATTACGGTGGAAATGGTATCTATTTCAACTCTGAATCAGAAACCCGCTTTTCACTGCGTAGCAAATCCAAAGGTGTATTGTATCTGGCCACCACGGCATTTACAGGGCTGAAAGAGTTTTATCAGGATGCTCCGCTTGTTGAAACTGAGGATCTTGAGAAAAACTGTATGGCGGTAATTCAGGCAGCACGCACAATCAAGATTATTGATTTAGCTGCCCTGGCGCCCCATCTGAAAACTCCGTTAGGTTATTTGATGGGCTCTAAAGCTGTCTATGAGGATACTCAGTGGCTGGCAGAAGTGCTTTCTCATTATGCTGATGGTATTGAATATTTGTCTCAACACACCGGCAAAACCTGTATCGCGTTGTGGTCTGACACCGTTGATGGAAACGGAATGCTGAAGAACATCTCAGTCACTCCGTTAATCCAGTTCAGTCTCAACGGACAAAGTACGCAGGCGATCTTAAAATCAAAGCTGGGTATTCTTACTCTCTGAGATTAAAAATGGGCCAAAAGGCCCATTTTTTTACATGGTATGGTTGGTACCAAAGTTTTCTGCCAGGATTCTGAAGTGGGTCATCTCTTCAGGCGTAGCGCCACGGCGCAGCGCGTCAACAATAGAGACATGTGTTTCAGTTCCCGGAATATCAACTTTACGGGTAAAGAAGTGACATTTCCGCACAGCACTGACCTTGTGTTTAATCAGGGATAATAATTCCGGGATGCCGGCCAGCATACCGCCTTCTGAATTATTCTCACGTGTGCAAAACTGAAATACCGGGTAAAGGTTTTCAGAACCCCATTTAATCTGAATAACTTCACCACGGTTTCCTCTTTTATGCAGGGTTGGCGGCGTGGTTGCCAGTATTTTTATAACGGCCGTTGATTTATGCACTCCGCCTGAATTCTCCAGCGACTTAAGAAATACTTCTCTCGCTTCAGCAAGATCTTCCTGGGCCTGTTTTTCAGGTGTCATGGTATTAATTAATGTCTGCAGCTGAGCCTGATTCTTTAATTCAGCCCAGAATGTTTCATCCTGCAGCGTGAGCAGTTCCAGTAACTTCTCGTGGGGCAGTTCATGCAGTGCTTCAACGAACTTGCTTCCCACATTCTGAATGCGGGTCTGCAGCAGCTGGATTTCAGTTTGCTCACGGTTTTTGAGGTGAGCACGGGCTTTATTAGGTGCATAACTGATGTTTGTCATAGTCGCCTCGTCTCGGGTGTTTAAGATTTCCATGACTTAAGAATACACAAAATCTTAAAGAAGTGCAATTTTTGTACTTCCTGCATTCCCTGCAAAATCTGCATTCCGATTTCCGCTATTTGAGGAAAGGTCGCCCAACTGAGGGCAGTTTGTCACAGAACACAACATACAGCCCTTCCCTCCCCTTCAGACCCCATCATCCAGGCAAAAAGGATCCTTTTTCGATCCTTTTGCGATCCCATACTCTCCTCACGCTAAAATATTTGTTTCTGATTTATGGTATATATCCAGAAAGCGGAAATTCAGTGCACACCGCTCTGCGGGTTTTTTCCGTGGCAGTCGCGGTCGCGAGCAACGAAAATGACAGCAGAATTTCATCAGATTGCGCTACGTGAAAAATGGCAGGGTTGCAGGGGTGTAACCCGACAGAATTTACGTAGCGTGAGCGGACCAACGGGGACACCATGACTCTGCCCTCTTTTATTAACGCCTCCCCTGCCCTGCCGGCGACAGGCCAGTCGGCTGGCCTGGACTACGGCCGCGCGCTTTCGCTACGCGAAATGGCCCGGCACTACACCGAGCTGCCAAAATATCTGCTGGCTCCGGAAGTGGCCGGACTGCTGCACTTTGTTCAGGACTGGGGTCAGCACGCTTTTTTTAATACGTTATGGAATACCGGGGCACGCCTGAACGAAGGCCTTGCCCTGAGACGGCGTGACTTTCACCTTAACGAGAGCATTCCGCATGTCGTTCTTCGCACCGCCAAACAGCGGCGTGCCGGCGGCGGCCGTCCGCGTAAGGGAAAAAGTGCCAACCGGGTGGTGCCGTTATCGGACCCGGCCTATGTCGATGAGATGCGCCGGCTGTTCGCCAGCACGAAGGAGCAGTTTGAAGATGATCCGATTACAGGCGAACGTCGCGCGCAACCGGTGTGGAATGTTTCCGACCGGACGGTGCGTAACTGGCTGGTCCGGGCTACTGATGCCGCGGATCGTGACGGCGTCAGACTGAGCATCGACGTCAGCCCCCATACCTTCCGGCACAGTTTTGCAATGCACCTTTTATATGGCCACGTTCACCCTAAGGTACTCCAGGGTCTGCTGGGGCATGAGAAGTTTGAGAGTACTGAGGTCTATACGAAAATATTTGCGCTCGACGTGGCTGCCAGTCAGCAGCTGCGCTTCACCCTCGATACACAGGATGCGCTGCAGCTACTGCGTATAAAATAGATAACCAAGTTGAGTTCCCATGAAAAAAACCAAATACAGATTTGAGAGTGATGACGATCCCTTTGTATCTAAAGATGTTTTGACTCTGATCGACAACGGACTTGTGTTTCTGGATAAGGCGCGTGAAGAATTGCAGGACTCCATGCCCAAATTTTCGATTGTCAGTTTCTGGACAGCGGTCGAGATCCTGCTGAAGGTACCTTTGTTACATGAGCACTGGAGTCTGGTGTGCTCCGGCAGGAAAATAGAGCGAGCAAGGTACCTTGCAGGTGATTTCCAGTCGGTGACATACGATGAAACATGTCAGCGATTAGCTGATGTTCTGGAACACCCTCTTCCTAAAGAAACCATCGACGTATTCAAAAAAGTCAAAGACCATCGCAACCGGGTGGTTCATTTTTATCATTCCGATTGGCACTGTTGCAAATAGTCGGTGGTGATAAACTTATCATCCCCTTTTGCTGATGGAGCTGCACATGAACCCATTCAAAGGCCGGCATTTTCAGCGTGACATCATTCTGTGGGCCGTACGCTGGTACTGCAAATACGGCATCAGTTACCGTGAGCTGCAGGAGATGCTGGCTGAACGCGGAGTGAATGTCGATCACTCCACGATTTACCGCTGGGTTCAGCGTTATGCGCCTGAAATGGAAAAACGGCTGCGCTGGTACTGGCGTAACCCTTCCGATCTTTGCCCGTGGCACATGGATGAAACCTACGTGAAGGTCAATGGCCGCTGGGCGTATCTGTACCGGGCCGTCGACAGCCGGGGCCGCACTGTCGATTTTTATCTCTCCTCCCGTCGTAACAGCAAAGCTGCATACCGGTTTCTGGGTAAAATCCTCAACAACGTGAAGAAGTGGCAGATCCCGCGATTCATCAACACGGATAAAGCGCCCGCCTATGGTCGCGCGCTTGCTCTGCTCAAACGCGAAGGCCGGTGCCCGTCTGACGTTGAACACCGACAGATTAAGTACCGGAACAACGTGATTGAATGCGATCATGGCAAACTGAAACGGATAATCGGCGCCACGCTGGGATTTAAATCCATGAAGACGGCTTACGCCACCATCAAAGGTATTGAGGTGATGCGTGCACTACGCAAAGGCCAGGCCTCAGCATTTTATTATGGTGATCCCCTGGGCGAAATGCGCCTGGTAAGCAGAGTTTTTGAAATGTAAGGCCTTTGAATAAGACAAAAGGCTGCCTCATCGCTAACTTTGCAACAGTGCCATGATGGAAGTGGAGGATATCGACAACCTCTCGCGCAACCAAGACATCGCGGTCGGACTGCAAGTGATCTTGAAGCCACGGGCCCGTCCCACCCCGACATGGACCTCGATGCCCGAACGGACGTTAGATTTCGAGTTCTAGGCGTTCTGCGATGAAGGTTGGATCCCAGCCGGGATTGAAAGTGTCGACGTGGGTGAATCCGAGCCGCTCGTATAGGCCACGCAGGTTCGGGTGGCAGTCGAGCCGCAGCTTGGCGCACCCCTGCGTTCGCGCGGCATGGCGGCAAGCCTCGATCAGCGCGGAGCTGACACCCCGGCCCGCATGTGTCCGTCGCACCGCGAGCTTGTGCAGATATGCGGCCTCCCCCTTGAGGGCGTCGGGCCAGAACTCGGGATCCTCGGCCGACAAGGTGCAACAGCCGACGATGCCGTCGCTGCAACTCGCGACTAGGAGCTCGGATCTCAGGACGAAGGTCTCCGCGAATGTCCGGTCGATCCGCGCGACGTCCCAGGCGGGCGTTCCCTTGGCGGACATCCACGCCGCAGCGTCGTGCATCAGCCGCACAACCTCGTCGATATCACCCGAGCAGGCGACCCGAACGTTCGGAGGCTCCTCGCTGTCCATTCGCTCCCCTGGCGCGGTATGAACCGCCGCCTCATAGTGCAGTTTGATCCTGACGAGCCCAGCATGTCTGCGCCCACCTTCGCGGAACCTGACCAGGGTCCGCTAGCGGGCGGCCGGAAGGTGAATGCTAGGCATGATCTAACCCTCGGTCTCTGGCGTCGCGACTGCGAAATTTCGCGAGGGTTTCCGAGAAGGTGATTGCGCTTCGCAGATCTCCAGGCGCGTGGGTGCGGACGTAGTCAGCGCCATTGCCGATCGCGTGAAGTTCCGCCGCAAGGCTCGCTGGACCCAGATCCTTTACAGGAAGGCCAACGGTGGCGCCCAAGAAGGATTTCCGCGACACCGAGACCAATAGCGGAAGCCCCAACGCCGACTTCAGCTTTTGAAGGTTCGACAGCACGTGCAGCGATGTTTCCGGTGCGGGGCTCAAGAAAAATCCCATCCCCGGATCGAGGATGAGCCGGTCGGCAGCGACCCCGCTCCGTCGCAAGGCGGAAACCCGCGCCTCGAAGAACCGCACAATCTCGTCGAGCGCGTCTTCGGGTCGAAGGTGACCGGTGCGGGTGGCGATGCCATCCCGCTGCGCTGAGTGCATAACCACCAGCCTGCAGTCCGCCTCAGCAATATCGGGATAGAGCGCAGGGTCAGGAAATCCTTGGATATCGTTCAGGTAGCCCACGCCGCGCTTGAGCGCATAGCGCTGGGTTTCCGGTTGGAAGCTGTCGATTGAAACACGGTGCATCTGATCGGACAGGGCGTCTAAGAGCGGCGCAATACGTCTGATCTCATCGGCCGGCGATACAGGCCTCGCGTCCGGATGGCTGGCGGCCGGTCCGACATCCACGACGTCTGATCCGACTCGCAGCATTTCGATCGCCGCGGTGACAGCGCCGGCGGGGTCTAGCCGCCGGCTCTCATCGAAGAAGGAGTCCTCGGTGAGATTCAGAATGCCGAACACCGTCACCATGGCGTCGGCCTCCGCAGCGACTTCCACGATGGGGATCGGGCGAGCAAAAAGGCAGCAATTATGAGCCCCATACCTACAAAGCCCCACGCATCAAGCTTTTGCCCATGAAGCAACCAGGCAATGGCTGTAATTATGACGACGCCGAGTCCCGACCAGACTGCATAAGCAACACCGACAGGGATGGATTTCAGAACCAGAGAAAGAAAATAAAATGCGATGCCATAACCGATTATGACAACGGCGGAAGGGGCAAGCTTAGTAAAGCCCTCGGTGCGGCGGACATTATCCGCGAACAGGCTGAACAGCACGGCATTGCGCGGGTAACGGATGTCTGGCTGGAAGTCGGCGCACTGGCGGATGTTGAGGAGAGTGCACTGCATTTCTGTTTTGATATCGCCTGCCGTGATACCGTGGCGCAGGGCTGCACACTGCATATTGATGTTATCCCGGCACAGGCATGGTGCTGGGATTGCAGCCGTGAGGCCGAAATCATGCAGCACGCCGGATGCTGTCCGCACTGCGGCAGTGAACGGCTGCGCATCAGTGAAGGTGATGATTTGCGGGTAAAAAGCCTGGAAGGTGAGTGAGTTTTACGCCGCCGCCGTATTCAGCAGCCAGCGGGCGAATTGCTGCATGGCCGGGGTTTCCGTACGGGACTGTAACCGCGTCAGCCAGTAGCCGCCGAGGGTGATTTCTGCGGCAAACGGCTGTACCAGTGCGCCTGACTGTAACAGGCGGCTGAACATACATACCGGTGCGATCGCTACCCCGGCACCCAGTTGTGCCGCCTCGGCCATGGCCAGTGAGGTATCGAACACCATTACCGGCTGTGACGGGGAAGGCGGTGTGCCGCCCGCACAATCCAGCCAGCGGCTCCATTCATCCCGGCGGAATGAGCGCAGCAGGGTAAAGCGGTGAACATCATCCGGCTGCTGTAACTGTTCTGCAATGGCCGGTGAGCACAGCGGAGCGTGTGGTGCACTGAAAATCAGTTCCGCATCTGACTCATGCCACGCGCCGTTACCGAAACGGATCGTATAATCATGCCCTTCCGCCGCCGGGTCCACATGATTGTTATGGGTGGAGATATGCAGATCAATATGCGGATGGCTGTCATAGAATCCGGCCAGACGCGGCAGCAGCCAGCCTGCGGCAAATGTTCCCACCGCACCGACTTTCACCCGCTCACGGAACTGCCCGTGAGAAAAACACTCCAGAGTATCCGCAATCCGGTCAAACGCCTCATTGAGCACCGGCAGTAATCCCTCACCTTCATGGGTCAGCACCAGCCCGCGCGAGACGCGGGTAAACAGCACACAGCCGAGTTGTTCTTCCAGCGCCCTGACCTGCTGGCTGACGGCGGCATGGGTGACATTCAGCTCAATCGCCGCGCGGGTAAAACTGAGATGACGGGCGGCGGCCTCAAAGGCGCGCAGCGGGTTAAGGGGGAGATAACGTCTGACCATAATCCACCTGTAAGTTTTTCTTTAGGCTCTTGTTATAAATAACCGTTTGTTCTGTCCGGTGAATCTGACGATACTTGCCGCCGTTACTCACACACGGAAGGTTAATTCTGATGAAAAAATCGTTATCTGCAACACTGATTTCCGCTCTGCTGGCGTTTTCCGCCCCGGGGTTTTCTGCCGCTGATAATGTCGCGGCGGTGGTGGACAGCACCATTAAACCGCTGATGGCACAGCAGGATATTCCCGGGATGGCGGTTGCCGTCTCCGTAAAGGGTAAGCCCTATTATTTCAATTATGGTTTTGCCGATATTCAGGCAAAACAGCCGGTCACTGAAAATACACTATTTGAGCTCGGATCTGTAAGTAAAACTTTCACAGGTGTGCTGGGTGCGGTTTCTGTGGCGAAAAAAGAGATGGCGCTGAATGATCCGGCGGCAAAATACCAGCCGGAGCTGGCTCTGCCGCAGTGGAAGGGGATCACATTGCTGGATCTGGCTACCTATACCGCAGGCGGACTGCCGTTACAGGTGCCGGATGCGGTAAAAAGCCGTGCGGATCTGCTGAATTTCTATCAGCAGTGGCAGCCGTCCCGGAAACCGGGCGATATGCGTCTGTATGCAAACAGCAGTATCGGCCTGTTTGGTGCTCTGACCGCAAACGCGGCGGGGATGCCGTATGAGCAGTTGCTGACTGCACGGATCCTGGCACCGCTGGGGTTATCTCACACCTTTATTACTGTGCCGGAAAGTGCGCAAAGCCAGTATGCGTACGGTTATAAAAACAAAAAACCGGTCCGCGTGTCGCCGGGACAGCTTGATGCGGAATCTTACGGCGTGAAATCCGCCTCAAAAGATATGCTGCGCTGGGCGGAAATGAATATGGAGCCGTCACGGGCCGGTAATGCGGATCTGGAAATGGCAATGTATCTCGCCCAGACCCGCTACTATAAAACCGCCGCGATTAACCAGGGGCTGGGCTGGGAAATGTATGACTGGCCGCAGCAGAAAGATATGATCATTAACGGTGTGACCAACGAGGTCGCATTGCAGCCGCATCCGGTAACAGACAACCAGGTTCAGCCGTATAACCGTGCTTCCTGGGTGCATAAAACGGGCGCAACAACTGGTTTCGGCGCCTATGTCGCCTTTATTCCGGAAAAACAGGTGGCGATTGTGATTCTGGCGAATAAAAACTACCCGAATACCGAAAGAGTCAAAGCTGCACAGGCTATTTTGAGTGCACTGGAATAATTTTTTTCCTGAACAGGCCCCTGCGGATACGCCGGGGCCGTAATTTAAGATTATTCCTTATGCAATAATTTGCTTTATGGGCTGTTTTATGGAGGATGAGAGTATCGGGCACTGACAGCTTCCGGCTGAACCGGATTTCACTGTGTGCTGCGGCAAACTGATGTCAGTCTCAACACACAGAGGAAAATGTTGTCATGGACGTTCTGCGTTTTATCCTCCGCTTACCTTTTATTTTGCTGCGTCTGGCGGCTCGCAGTCTTGTTTATCTCTTTACTCTGCTGGGTTTTCTGCTGCGCCCGTTCACCGGACGGATCCGCTGGGCGGTGCCGGGCTGGGTGACCTTTGCCGGTAATCAGCTTGCCCGGCTGGAGCGGGGGGGCAACCGCTATCCGAAAACCATATCTGCCTTATTATTACTGACTGCTGCGGTGGCAGCGGGCAGTTATTACACCTGGCACTGGTATCAGAACAAACCGAAGCCGGTGGATGTTGCGCCGCTGGTGGTGCAGGATATTTCCGCGTCTGTGCAGCGCCCTTCGGCGGTTAATTATAACCGTGATGATAATTCAGCGCAGATTGTGGTGGTGACATTCTCCCGCTCTGCCGCACCGGTAACGCTGATCGGTAAACCGGTCACCGCCGGTATTACCCTGACCCCCGCAATGGAAGGTGAGTGGCAGTGGCGTAATGACCGTAAGCTGGTATTCACGGCGAAAAAAACCTTCCCGATGGGGAAAACCTACACCGTCGATATGGATGCCAAAACACTGCTGGCTCCGCAGGTGGCGTTAACAGAGAAACAAAAAACCTTTACCACCCCTGAGTTTTATTATCGCGGCGGCCGGGCGGAGTTCTATCAGGATCCGCAAGATCCGATGAAAAAACACGCCATTATCGGCCTGACCTTCAATGCCCCCGCTGATGTCAAAAATCTGGAATCGCGTCTGTCTATGACCCGTGACGGCAAGCCGGTGCCGTATACCGTCACTGTAATGAACTGTTGTCATTTATGCTGACGCCCGTGCCGGGAGGCATTGATGTCCCAACCCAGCAGCTCGGCGAACAAAGCTGTAATTTATTATTTAGCCTGATTGCCGGTGAGAAAGGTTTACAAAATATCACCGTGGGTACACAAATATCGTTAGCCGACTCACTGGTATAAAAACTGGGGCATAACAATGCCCCAGTGCATTTTAGAATGCGTAATTCACACCGATACCTGCATAATGGAGTCTGTCGCTTTCACCTTCATTTCTATTGGTAGCGATCCCATGACACAAGAGACTACTCTGCCGCAAATTAACTGGGGGAATGTTGACTAAATGTTGCTTGCTTTTGTTGTTTCGGATATCAGGGTTGATTACCTGAATAGCGTTTCGACAATTTTGTCGCTGCCCGGCTCAACAAAGGTTCCAATACTAACGCCAGCAACATTTTTAGCGGACGTCGGGCCACGGACTTCACCGCCCACCCTGCTACCCCAGCCGGGCCATAGCGCAGCGCAGTCAGTAGCACCAGCTTACCTGCTATTTTAATGCCCGGCTTAACCCTTTGCCCGGCACGTTGCCAGCGATTATTCATTTCTAACCTCACAATTGGCGGAAGCGGCTGCGTAATGTAAAAGTATCAGACGTTACATAACGCTCCATCTCACGCAAACGCTTTTCACTTGCAGCCAGTTCACGATCGACAGCATCCAATAGCTCACCGCTTGATGGCTGCTGTTCTCCGGAAACCACGTTGTCTGGCATCGGATCCAACACAAACGTCAGTACGATGTAGGCGACAAAGGTGAAAAAGGCCAGACCAAAAAAGATGGACAGCACCACCAGGATCCGCACCAGTTTCACAGGAACATCGAGATAATGCGCAATACCCGCGCAAACCCCTTTCACCATGCCCTGCTGCGGTATACGCCACAGTTTTTTATTCAGATTAACGCCCCCCATTAGCGGTCCCTCCAGTTTGGATGTTCAGCATCAAGGATGTCTTCCAGCGCTTGAATGCGCTCACGCATCCGCTGTGCGTCCTGGTTAAGTTCTACCAGACGCTGTTGTTCACTTTGCGCCAGCTCGCCGCGACTGGAACGATTGCTGTAATGCAGCCAGAGCCAAATCGGTAAGACGAACAGCACAAAGATGGTTAACGGGATGGCCAGAAATAGCGCGCTCATGAGTACTCCTTACAGGTGATGAGCGGCGGCGCGTTCGGGCACCGCCAGATATTATTATTGCTTGTCTTGCTGCATTTTGGCTTTCAATTGCGCCAACTGCTCGCTGATTTCATCATCTGCTTTCAGGTCAGCAAATTGCTGATCCAAAGACTTCTGCTTACCGAAGTTATGGCTTTCAGCTTCAGCTTCCATTTGATCGATACGACGCTCAAAAGATTCAAAGCGAGCCATCGCTTCATCCAGTTTGCCGCTGTCCAGTTGACGACGAACATCACGGGAAGAACTCGCCGCCTGATGGCGCAACATCAATGCCTGCTGACGAGCACGGGTTTCACTGAGTTTGTTTTCCAGTTCACCGATCTCTTTTTTCATACGCGCCAGCGTATCGTCAACCAGCGTCACCTCATGCTCCAGGGAGGCAATCAGGTCAGTCAGTTTCTGCTTTTCGATTAACGCAGAACGCGCCAAATCTTCTTTTTCTTTACGCAGCGCCAGCTCTGCTTTTTCCTGCCACTCTGCCTGTTGGGCGCTGGCCTGTTCAATACGACGCGATAACTGTTTCTTTTCTGCCAGCGCGCGTGCGGAGTTGGAGCGCACCTCAACCAGCGTGTCTTCCATTTCCTGGATCATCAACCGCACCAGCTTCTGCGGATCTTCAGCCTTTTCCAGCAACGCATTAATGTTGGCGTTCACGATGTCGGCAAAACGAGAAAAAATACCCATAATGTAATCCTCACTTACTGTTCTGATATCGGGCAATGCCCTGCTGCTGTTCTAATGCACTTCGCATGCCAACTTTTTAATTCATTGAAATATTTGAAAATAACTAATTTTACCTGTCGGGATAAATAGGGTAAATTGGTGAATAACACTAACAAATGGTGAATTTCATCATGGCAGGATACAAAGATAATCTGCTGGGCGAAGCGAACAGCTTTATTGAAGTGCTGGAGCAGGTTTCTCGTCTCGCGCCGCTGGATAAACCTGTGCTGGTCATTGGGGAACGAGGAACAGGGAAAGAGCTTATCGCCAACCGCCTGCACTACCTCTCAACCCGTTGGCAAGGCCCGTTTATTTCACTTAACTGCGCCGCGCTCAACGAAAATTTACTTGATTCCGAACTCTTTGGGCACGAAGCGGGCGCCTTTACCGGCGCGCAGAAACGTCACCCAGGTCGGTTCGAGCGCGCCGATGGCGGCACACTGTTTCTTGATGAACTGGCAACCGCCCCGATGCTGGTACAGGAAAAACTGCTGCGCGTTATTGAGTACGGAGAGCTGGAACGCGTAGGCGGTAGCCAACCTCTGCAGGTCAATGTAAGACTGGTTTGCGCAACCAACGCCGACCTGCCACGCATGGTGAGTGAAGGCACGTTCCGCGCCGACCTGCTGGATCGTCTGGCCTTTGACGTGGTGCAACTTCCCCCGTTACGCGAACGTCAAAGCGATATCATGTTAATGGCTGAACATTTTGCCATTCAGATGTGCCGTGAGATCGGGTTACCGTTGTTTCCTGGGTTCACCGATGAGGCCAAAGAAACGCTCCTCCACTACCGTTGGCCGGGCAATATTCGTGAACTGAAAAACGTCGTGGAGCGTTCGGTATACCGACACGGGACCAGCGATTACCCACTGAATGAGATTGTGATTGACCCGTTCAGGCGTCACGCCGCACCGCCGCTGGCGCAAGAAACCAGACATACATCAGTAACCCTACCGCTGGATCTGCGTGAATTCCAACAGCAGCAGGAGAAGGAATTTTTGCAAACCAGCTTACAGCAGGCGAAATTTAATCAGAAAAAAGCCGCTGAATTATTAGGTCTGACCTACCATCAACTCCGCGCATTACTGAAGAAACACCAAATTTAGCGTGCAGGGGCAGACGTTGGACGCGAGAGTTAAAACAGTTTACCATGTTGCAATCACTGTATAAAAAAACAGGTTAATCATGATGACTCTGGCGTTAGTTGGCGAAAAAATTGACAGAAACAGGTTCACCGGTGAAAAAGTTGAAAATAGCACATTTTTCAACTGTGATTTTTCGGGTGCCGACCTTAGCGGCACTGAATTTATTGGCTGCCAGTTTTATGATCGAGAAAGTCAGAAAGGATGTAATTTTAGTCGCGCTAACCTGAAAGATGCCATTTTCAAAAGTTGTGATCTCTCCATGGCTGATTTCAGGAATATCAATGCGCTGGGAATCGAAATTCGCCACTGCCGGGCACAAGGGTCAGATTTTCGCGGCGCAAGTTTTATGAATATGATCACCACCCGCACCTGGTTTTGTAGCGCCTATATCACCAATACCAACTTAAGCTACGCCAACTTTTCAAAAGTCGTACTGGAAAAGTGCGAGCTGTGGGAAAACCGCTGGATGGGTACTCAGGTGCTGGGCGCAACGTTCAGTGGATCAGACCTCTCTGGCGGCGAGTTTTCATCCTTCGACTGGCGAGCAGCAAACGTTACGCACTGTGATTTGACCAATTCGGAACTGGGCGATTTAGATATCCGCGGGGTTGATTTGCAAGGCGTCAAACTGGACAGCTACCAGGCATCGTTGCTCCTGGAACGTCTTGGTATCGCTGTCATGGGTTAATGTTCAGGGAGCGGTATATGCCGCCCCCTGCCCTTATACAATATTGTCCGGGCTGGCTTTCCCCCTCAGACGTTTCGACTTCGGGGGCATAAACGTCAGAGGGTTCCGGTCCCCCCGTCAGAACACCATACCTGACCGGATGTATAGCTGTTCTCTTCAGCCGCTAAAGTGACATACAGCGGAGCAATTTCTACCGGTTGGCCAGGGCGACCAAGCGGCGCATTTGCACCAAATTTCTCAATTTTTTCCTGTGGTTGGCCGCCGCAGCACTGCAATACCGTCCAGTACGGCCCAGGCGCGACAGCATTTACACGGATCCCTTTAGGGGCCAGTTGCTTCGCCAGCGATTTAGTAAATGCCACTATCGCCGCCTTGGTCTGAGCATAATCAAGCAGGATCTCACTCGGCTCATAAGCCTGTACCGATGAGGTGTTAATAATCACGCTGTCTCGGGAGAAATGGGGAATAGCCGCCTTGGTGATCCAAAACATGGCGTAGACATTGGTCTTGAATGTCGCATCAAATTCTTCTGTGGTGAGGTCTTCGATCGATTCACAAAATTGCTGACGGCCTGCGTTATTCACCAGGATATCCAACCCTCCCAGCGCGTCTACCGCCTGTTTTACCAGATGGTTACAAAAAGTTTCGTCACGAATATCGCCGGGAATCGCCGCAACTTTTCTCCCAGCTTTTTTTATCAACTCAACAACCTCACGAGCATCGTCCTCTTCTTCAGGTAAATAATTAATCGCGACATCGGCGCCTTCGCGGGCATAGGCAATGGCAACAGCACGCCCAATACCTGAATCACCACCGGTAATTAATACCTTGCGACCATTTAACCTGCCGCTTCCCTGATAGCTTTGTTCGCCATGATCGGGGCGCGGTTGCATTTTTCCGGCGAGCCCCGGAAAAGGTTGTTTTTGATGTGGAAAAGGCGGCTGCGGAAAACGCTCTGAATTAGTTTTATTGGTGGTCTGTTTTCCTTTATTTAGGTCAGTCATTCAATCACCTCTCGTGAGTCATCATTCATCGCAAAGACTAATAAGCGTAGAACAAAATGAATGACATGGTCTTTATAATTTACCTACCACTTAATTTTCTCCTAATATTAACCTGGCTCTCACGACGATAACTTCACATAGCATTGAAATATTTCCTAGGATAAGTCCTGGTTTATTTATTTGTTCTTCCAGGCTGACACTTCTTCAATCAATACCGCCAGGCTAAAACGTACCGCCTTTTCAATGACGTCCTGGCAATCCCCGGAAAAACACTCACGTTTTGTTATTATCTGTCCGCGGAAATTCCACGCAAACCACACGGTTCCTGCGGGAGTACCATCCTCCCCACCCTCCGGCCCTGCATATCCGCTGATGGCTATACTGATATCGGTTTCGGCTTGCTGACGTATTCCTACAGACATCTCACTGACCGTTTGCTCACTAACGGCGCTATATTTCTTCAGCGTACTGGCCCGCACGTCGAGCATTTTCTGCTTGGCGCGATCGCTAAAGGTTATAACGCCGATATCATAAAATTCTGCGGTATCCGCCTGTGCGCAAAGCGCCGCGGCCAGCTTTCCTCCTGTACAGGATTCTGCGGTGGTCAACGTTAAATCGCTATCAATGAGCGTGTTTGCAAGCCGTTTTGTCAGTTCATTGACTGTTTTTGCGTCATTGTACTCCGTATTCATTACCGCCTCGCTAATTCTCTTCAGGAATGACAGAAATATGTCCGTTGCGTTCCAGAATGGCATACTTGATTTTACTTGATTCGGTAATCCCCTGATTTTGTCGCGCAGCGACTAATATATCTTCAAGAGAGACATCCACTTTCTTCATTTTATCTAATAAAGGGATCCCGTGATCAAGCAGGATAACCGGGGAACCATCCAGCACGGATTCGGCCCCACCCACCTTTTTTTTAATGAAACCGAACAGAATATCAATAGTAACCAGAGTGACAATCGTGATCATGGCGCCGGTTATCGAAAAATCATTACCCAACAAGGCTTGTTGAGTTGCTTCACTGATAATCAGTAATAAAATCAGATCGAAGCTGGTCATTTGTAATAATGCCCGGCGACCTGCTATTTTGAAAACCACCAGCAAAATAAGGTAAATGGCGGATGCCCGGAAGACCATCTCCATACTCACCTCCTAGGGATAAATAAATTGTCTGAAGCGGATTTCAGGTTCGCCATTTAGCTGGAGAAAACTCTTTACGCTTCCTGGCTTCACGGGCGTAACCCGCAGCCAGATAGTAAAGTTCTGCATTGCTTCAGAATCATTGTAGACGAGGTAAAGATCGTTCCCCTTGCTGTACATGCTGTCTGGCTGCGGCCAAATATTTTCCATTTCATAAAATTTGTTGAAATCGCCGCCAATGCGCAACGTCTTGTTCACAGAATCATACTTTTGTGCAGAGATTTTAAATTTAAATTCCGTTTGCAAGCGCCCAAACCTTTCGTACTGTAACCCTGTTGTCTTTAAGGTGTTTTTTCTCGTCACCTCACTTAAATATCCGCCGGAAAACGCTCCCACCGAAGCAAGAAAAACAATGCAGAGCAAACAGATAAAACCAATCTTGTGAAAGCCAGATTCAAAATTCAGAAAACGCAGGCTCTCTTTTACTCCTTGAAAATGGGTTTTCTCTCTGTTCATCTCCCCGCCTCGCTTATATAACACCAAGCCGTTGTTTTATTGAAAAATTACAATTTGAGACTTATCCCACTCGCCAGATTAATAAATAGCTACCAAACTTAATAAGTCAAATCAATTTCAATGGAGGCTCTATGAAAATATCGTTCGCCCCCTTACTGTTCTGTTTTTTATTGCCATCAGCGTTTGCCGATGATAATGGCGGATTGAAAAAAGATACCGCCCCGCCACCTGCCCATGCACTGGATGAAGGCTATCGCGGCACTGAAAATGCAAGAATCATGACCGTCGAACAAGCTAAAACCATGCATGACGGTGCGACCATCTCTTTACGAGGTAATCTCATTGAGGATCAGGGAGGAGATAAGTTTATCTTCCGTGACAAAACCGGCAGTATCAATACGCTAATCCCGCTTGCGGTCTTTGATGGCCGAACGATAAAACCCGATCAAATGATCAGCATTAACGGTAGCCTTGACGCTAAAATGCAACCGCCGGTGGTGCGCGTTAATAAAATCCAGAAGTAATACCTCAGCCGGGAAGAAATTCACTCTTCCCGCCTCCCACACAACAGATTCATTTTCCCCGTCAGACACCTCACATAATCTCTCTGGCAGCAAATCCAGCGTTTAAGCGAGTCAGAGGGGCCATGAAAATGCTAAGATAGCTACAAGAGTATATGCAAAGTGGATAGCGGGTATGAATTTTGACCAGTACGCGATGTCGAATTCGCGGTTATCAACCCCACTGCCCCAAAAACAAACGGTAATGGCAAATGTCATTAAGTATTAGTAAGATAGCTTCTTTATATATAACCCTTTAAAATTATGCGCCTGGTTTTATCATCTCTGATCGTGATGGCTGGATTTCTGAGTGGTCAGGCTGCAGCTGCGCCTGAGCAGGCCTCGTACGCTGATATTCGTGACAGTGGCTTTGTCTATTGCGTTAGCGGGCAGGTCAATACGTTCAATCCACAAAAAGCAAGCAGCGGTCTCATCGTAGACACATTAGCGGCCCAATTGTATGACCGACTGCTTGATGTCGATCCCTACACCTATCGCCTGGTGCCAGAACTGGCTGAAAGCTGGGAAGTATTAGATAACGGCGCAACCTACCGCTTCCATTTACGACGCGATGTTCCGTTTCAAAAGACTGCCTGGTTCACGCCCACCCGCAAACTAAATGCGGACGATGTGGTATTTACCTTCGAGCGCATCTTTGATCGCCAGCATCCGTGGCATAATGTCAATGGTAGCAGTTTTCCTTATTTTGATAGCCTGCAGTTCGCCGATAACGTCCAAAGCGTGCGTAAACTGGACAACAACACCGTTGAATTTCGCTTAAATCAACCCGACGCCTCCTTCTTGTGGCACCTTGCCACACATTATGCCTCTGTGATGTCGGCCGAATATGCCGCCAAATTAGCAAAACAGGATCGCCAGGAATTACTCGACAGACAACCCGTCGGCACAGGCCCGTACCAACTTTCAGAAAATCGTGCAGGCCAATATATTCGCCTACAACGGCATGAAAAATTCTGGCGTGGTACCCCCTTGATGCCGCAGGTCGTGGTGGATCTCGGCTCTGGCGGGACCGGACGCTTATCGAAATTACTGACCGGCGAGTGCGACGTCCTGGCATGGCCTGCCGCCAGCCAGCTCAGCATACTGCGTGATGACCCGCGGCTGCGCCTGACGCTGCGTCCGGGGATGAATATCGCCTATCTGGCGTTCAACACGGATAAACCGCCGTTGAACAACCCTGCCGTACGACATGCGCTAGCGCTGGCCATTAACAACCAACGGTTAATGCAATCTATTTACTACGGTACGGCGGAAACCGCGGCATCTATTTTGCCTCGCGCCTCGTGGGCTTATGACAACGAAGCTAAAATTACCGAGTACAACCCGGCAAAATCGCGCGAGCAGTTAAAAGCGCTGGGGCTGGAAAACCTGACGTTACAACTCTGGGTACCTACCAGCTCTCAGGCCTGGAACCCCAGTCCGCTGAAAACCGCAGAGCTGATTCAGGCTGATATGGCTCAGGTGGGTGTGAAAGTGAAGATCATCCCGGTAGAGGGCCGTTTTCAGGAGGCGCGATTAATGGATATGAACCATGATCTGACGTTGTCCGGTTGGGCAACTGACAGTAACGATCCTGACAGCTTTTTCCGACCGATGCTTAGCTGTGCCGCCATTAACTCGCAGACCAATTTTGCCCACTGGTGCAATCCCGAGTTTGACAGCATTTTGCGCAAAGCCCTCTCTTCGCAACAACTCTCCTCGCGAATTGATGCCTACGACGAAGCGCAAAATATTCTTGCGCGCGAGTTGCCGATCCTGCCTCTGGCCTCTTCGCTCCGTTTGCAGGCTTACCGCTATGACATCAAAGGGCTGGTGCTCAGTCCGTTCGGCAACGCTTCTTTTGCCGGGGTTTCCAGGGAAAAGGCTGACGAGGTGAAAAAACCATGATTATCTTCACCCTACGCCGATTTTTATTATTGCTGGTCACTTTGTTCTTCCTGACCTTTATTGGCTTCAGTCTGAGTTATTTCACCCCCCATGCGCCGTTACAGGGCGCATCGCTGTGGAACGCTTGGGTATTCTGGTTCAATGGCCTGATTCACTGGGATTTTGGTGTGTCCAGTATTAACGGCCAGTTGATCTCAGAACAACTGAAAGAGGTGTTCCCGGCAACAATGGAACTGTGCATTCTGGCATTTGGTTTTGCACTAATGGTCGGGATCCCCATCGGCATGTTGGCGGGCATAACGCGTAATAAATGGCAGGATCGTTGCATCAGCGCATTGGCTCTGATGGGCTTCTCTATTCCGGTTTTTTGGCTGGCGCTGCTGCTGACGTTGCTATTCTCACTAACCCTCGGCTGGTTACCCGTATCAGGGCGTTTTGATCTGCTTTATGAAGTAAAACCCGTAACCGGGTTTGCCATTATTGACGCCTGGATCTCCGACTCGCCCTGGCGCGATGAAATGCTGGTCAGTGCCATCCGCCATATGGTGCTTCCGGTGTTAACGCTCTCCGTGGCACCGACGACGGAAGTTATTCGTCTGATGCGTATCAGCACTATTGAGGTCTTTGATCAAAACTATGTCAAAGCGGCGGCGACTCGTGGTCTGTCACGGTTAACGATTTTACGCCGTCACGTACTGCACAACGCTCTCCCACCGGTTATCCCGCGCCTGGGGTTACAGTTTTCCACCATGCTGACGCTGGCGATGATCACCGAGATGGTCTTTAGCTGGCCAGGTCTTGGCCGTTGGCTGATTAACGCGATTCGCCAGCAGGATTACGCGGCGATTTCGGCGGGTGTGATGGTGATTGGCTCACTGGTTATCATTGTTAACGTGATCTCTGATATTTTGGGTGCTATGGCTAACCCTCTGAAACATAAGGAATGGTATGCCTTACGATAGCGTCTACAGCGAAAAGCGCCCGCCTGGTACGCTGCGCACCGCATGGCGCAATTTTTACGGCGATGCAACCGCAATGATCGGCCTGTATGGCTGTGCTGGACTGGCAATTCTGTGTATTTTTGGTGGTTGGTTCGCGCCTTATGGCATCGACCAGCAGTTTCTTGGCTACCAGCTTTTGCCGCCGTCATGGTCACGCTATGGCGAAGTCTCTTTCTTCCTCGGGACTGATGACCTGGGGCGTGATGTTTTAAGCCGCCTGCTTAGCGGTGCGGCCCCGACCGTGGGCGGTGCGTTTGTCGTCACCCTTGCCGCCACGTTGTGTGGCTTATTGCTTGGCGTGGTTGCCGGGGCAACACACGGTTTGCGCTCCGCGGTGCTGAATCACATTCTGGACACCCTGCTGTCGATCCCTTCACTGTTGCTGGCGATTATTGTGGTGGCTTGGGTATAGGAAGTATAAACCACCTTTTTGCTCCTCATCCGAAGTATCTTACCTGAAATTCCCTCACTCGTTTACCGCTCAAGCCCCAATTTTAACTGCCGGTCCAGCCTAAACCGCTCTAATAAGGTTCGATTTGGCGGTAAAATCTCTAGCCTGATAGCTCGAGAGATACAAACTGCCCCACCGCCCCGTTTAAAAGTTGGCAGTGTTGAGCAGTGTTGGATTTGGGGTCGTCAGTCAAAGAGACGACTCTGTGATGGATCGAACAGGCTGGGAGTCAGTGGCGGCGCTCGTTCTGGTGGCAGCTCACGCTGCTTGGCGGCATTCGCCTTGGCTGTTTTCTGTTTCAGATGCTTGAGAATCTGCTCAATGACCTTCGGATCTTCGATGCTGGCAATCACTTTGACGTGACCGCCGCAGTGTTCGCAGACTTCAATATCAATATTGAAGACTCGCTTGAGGCGTTGCATCCAGGTCATGGCGCGGTGGCGCTCTGCAGGACTCTTGTCACGCCAGTTAGTATCGAGACCTTCCGATTTGTCGGGCTTCTTGCCCCGCTTGGCGGGTGTTACTTGAACTCGGTGTTTGCTGTTCGGTGCAAAGACGCCGTGGAAGCGTGTGAGGTTGACTCGCGGCTTAGGTACCAACGCAGCGAGTTTGGCGATGAAGTCCAGCGGCTCGAAGATCACATGGGTGGTGCCATTGCGGTACGGAGTTTTGAGCTCGTAACGCACCTGCCCATTGGCGGTTAATGCCAGACGTTTTTCTGAAACCGCTGGCCGACTAATGTAGCGACACAAGCGCTCAAGCTTATCCCGCTGATGCGCTTCGGCCATCACACCGGCGTGTAGCGAGAAACCAGCATGGTTGGCTACTCGACTGCTTGAGTCGGCTTTATCCTCACGCCCTGGCAAGGTTTGCAGGGTGAAGACTTTGCGCCCTTGCTGGGGGCCGACGGCAATGCGATACGTAACCGAAGCACCATGTAATTGAGTCAGCGTATCGTCTTCGCCCTCTTCCAGTGTCAACCACGTATTCTCGGCATCACGCTCCAAAATCCCACGCTTTTCCATGCAGCGAGCGATGCGATGGCTGAGGGTGTGAGCGAGCGTATTCAGCTCATCGTAAGTGGGTGCCTTGACACGATGGAAGCGTTGCTTGCCATAGTCATCTTCGGCATAGACACCATCGAGAAACAGCATGTGGTAGTGGACATTGAGATTTAGCGCGGAGCCAAAGCGTTGGATAAGAGTCACTGAGCCAGTTTGTGCAGAGGCTTTGGTGTAACCGGCTTTTTTGATCAGATGAGTTGAGAGTGTACGATAGACGATACTCAAGACCTGGCCCATCAGCTGGGGATGGCGAGCCAGCAAAAAGCGTAGCTGGAAAGGAAAGCTGAGCACCCACTGGCGAATGGGCTCCTTGGGGAAGACTTCGTCTATCAGCAGCGCCGCACTCTCGGCCATCCGGCGGGCACCGCAGCTAGGGCAAAAGCCGCGTCGTTTACAGCTGAAGGCGACCAGACGCTCGTGATGACAATCCTCGCAGCGAACCCGCATGAAACCATACTCCAGACGGCCACATTGGAGGAGGTCGTTGAATTCTTGTTGGATGTAGCGAGGCAGGTGTTGACCTTGGGCTTCGAGTGAGGCTTTGAAGGCTGGGTAGTGCTGCTCAACCAGCTGGTAGAGCAGCGTCTGGTCGGGTTGGTGGCGTTCGTAACCGTTTGTTTGAGTGGGCGATTGACTCGCCGTGGCGTTCCTTGCCAGCGACATGGGTATCCTCCGCTGATACTGTGGTTATGTACAGTATCAGCGGCTTGCGTTCAGACGTCCAGTCTGGCCCTAGACATCGCTAAATGCTTAACCCGCAATAGCCCTCACGAGTTGTTATCAGCCACTACCGGTTGAGCGAGAAGGTTTTGGGTTCAGGGTGCTATTGCTCCACCAATCACAATACTGAAGCCCCAACTGTTATCAGTTGGGGCTTTTTCTTGTCTGTTTGCGGCGGTTGCGTTTTATCGGTAGTCGTCGAGCTCTGCACCATCCCACATAAGAGCTTAACGGTGCGATCTTCAACGCCATCACACAAAACTTTCTTTTTCACGCACAGTCAACTTATTGGATGTTTTATTAACAACCCAAAAGGAGATATTTAGCGGGCGGCCGGAAGGTGAATGCTAGGCATGATCTAACCCTCGGTCTCTGGCGTCGCGACTGCGAAATTTCGCGAGGGTTTCCGAGAAGGTGATTGCGCTTCGCAGATCTCCAGGCGCGTGGGTGCGGACGTAGTCAGCGCCATTGCCGATCGCGTGAAGTTCCGCCGCAAGGCTCGCTGGACCCAGATCCTTTACAGGAAGGCCAACGGTGGCGCCCAAGAAGGATTTCCGCGACACCGAGACCAATAGCGGAAGCCCCAACGCCGACTTCAGCTTTTGAAGGTTCGACAGCACGTGCAGCGATGTTTCCGGTGCGGGGCTCAAGAAAAATCCCATCCCCGGATCGAGGATGAGCCGGTCGGCAGCGACCCCGCTCCGTCGCAAGGCGGAAACCCGCGCCTCGAAGAACCGCACAATCTCGTCGAGCGCGTCTTCGGGTCGAAGGTGACCGGTGCGGGTGGCGATGCCATCCCGCTGCGCTGAGTGCATAACCACCAGCCTGCAGTCCGCCTCAGCAATATCGGGATAGAGCGCAGGGTCAGGAAATCCTTGGATATCGTTCAGGTAGCCCACGCCGCGCTTGAGCGCATAGCGCTGGGTTTCCGGTTGGAAGCTGTCGATTGAAACACGGTGCATCTGATCGGACAGGGCGTCTAAGAGCGGCGCAATACGTCTGATCTCATCGGCCGGCGATACAGGCCTCGCGTCCGGATGGCTGGCGGCCGGTCCGACATCCACGACGTCTGATCCGACTCGCAGCATTTCGATCGCCGCGGTGACAGCGCCGGCGGGGTCTAGCCGCCGGCTCTCATCGAAGAAGGAGTCCTCGGTGAGATTCAGAATGCCGAACACCGTCACCATGGCGTCGGCCTCCGCAGCGACTTCCACGATGGGGATCGGGCGAGCAAAAAGGCAGCAATTATGAGCCCCATACCTACAAAGCCCCACGCATCAAGCTTTTGCCCATGAAGCAACCAGGCAATGGCTGTAATTATGACGACGCCGAGTCCCGACCAGACTGCATAAGCAACACCGACAGGGATGGATTTCAGAACCAGAGAAAGAAAATAAAATGCGATGCCATAACCGATTATGACAACGGCGGAAGGGGCAAGCTTAGTAAAGCCCTCGCTAGATTTTAATGCGGATGTTGCGATTACTTCGCCAACTATTGCGATAACAAGAAAAAGCCAGCCTTTCATGATATATCTCCCAATTTGTGTAGGGCTTATTATGCACGCTTAAAAATAATAAAAGCAGACTTGACCTGATAGTTTGGCTGTGAGCAATTATGTGCTTAGTGCATCTAACGCGCTGATCACCGGCGGTTGAAAACCGTCCGGTGGATTGGCAGGTTATGCTCCTTCATTTCATTTCTGGTTTCCTATAGGGCAACCAGGCTGTCCTTGCCGGCGCTGGGAACGCAGACGATGGCATCAAATGCCTCGCTCAAATTCGTTTCTACAGAGGCGCTTTGGGACCGCATTCGCTTTGCTTCCATGGGGTCATCTGTCAATGTCAGGCATGAATCCTCCTTACCACAGGCATCGATGACATACTGTTCCACACTATCCTCACGGATTGCATCGGCAGGCGTGGTCACAACAGAGAATCCAAGAGGACTGTCGGGCGATGGGAAATGCATTTCCGGCACGGTGAGTCCAAGATGGGTGAATGCAATCGCACGGTAATCCCCCTCCTCCCTCTCTGCGAGATGCTGTCCCATGGGAACAGCCGTAAGCTCGCCTGAAAAGGAAACTGGAGTTTTTTGTAAATGATTGTTGTGCGCCAGCAGAATTATCCTTACATCCGGATTCGCTCGAACCATTCCATCCACCACGCCCGCCATATACGAGTCACGTACGGAAGTATCTCCCTCAAGAGAGGTACCATCGAAGAAAGCTTTCATTACACGCAAGGTTTCCAACGTATACTCTATCGACTCTATTCGATCAGAGGCTTTTCGGAAAAAATCGCTGTTGACGTGATTTTTCAGGACAGGGGCAAGCGACGCCAAACGGAGCTTCAATCTGGTTACCCCTGAGATAGCTTTCTCCTGCTGAGCCGTTTCCAACTCCCCCCATTTTGCCGATGAAATAACCGCCGACTGGCCATCAATGGACGTCAACAACTGAGTCAGCGCATCAACGTGGGGTTTCATGAGGTGGTCGATGACCTGGATAATTTCGGCCAATTGCGCTAGGTCGTCCCTTGGATTCAAGGTGTTGGGTAAATCGATTCCGACTAACTGCAGTTTTCTTCCTGATTCGCGTAGATATGATTTAACCCAAATCAGCACTGAGCCATACAAAGAAAAGGTCAGGGTATCCGAAAATCGCTCAAGTTCATGAGCACCGGCTGTTGAGTTGAGCCATTCAGATAGCCGGGATGCCTGAATCGCCCCACATTCCAAACCAATCGCATTAAGCATGCTTCCTCCACAATGGAGAGGCCCAGTTACAGGACGTTGCATAACTGCCAGCCGCGACCATTGAGGTCGCGGCATTTCTCTCATGACCGCTTTTGGCGCAATCCGAGCGATCTACTCGGCAGCTGTCGGCCCTTGGGGTCTTGTTTAGGGAACTGGCTCAGATGTTCGTGAGTGATCTTCCAGACATTCGCTTCTCTACGAAGGATAGTTGTTCCTCGCCCACCGCCTTCCAGAGCGCTACCATTTAAAATTGCCCTCCACCGGAAGTGATAGGTGCATCCGGCACAATCTTTCGACTGGGCAACCCACTCCAGGTTTTCTAACCAATAATTTTCAAGAGGAAATTTTTTCCAGGTTTCCTCAAAGGCTTGCCGTATCTGCTTCAGTCCACAAAATGATCCGTCATTGAACCAGAATATCGCATTTGGTGAAATTAACGGCACCAACTGATCGAAGTCGTGCATATTAATCAGTTTGCTCGACTTCACGCGGGATCCAGAACCAGGCGACATAGAGGGCCCGTAGGAAGAGAATCGTCAGCGCCGTTCCCACGACGATGCCGCCCATCATTGCGTAGGCACGATTGCCAGCATGAACTGGCAAAGCGCCGAAGTGCTTGCCAGCCTGGACACGTTTAACCTGACCGAGAGGTACGGTTGCGATGCGGAGATCATATTTGTTAATTAACGCGCTTGCTTAATTAACAATGGCCACGGGATTCTACTCGGAATCCCTTCAAGGCGAGGGGCGAAAATCGGCCCCAGGCGGCGAGTGGGCTAAGCAATTTGTGGCATCCGCGACGCGAATAAAGAGCAGTGCGGTCATCGGCTACAGTCGGTTCCATGCGCCATGATGGCACTGCCGGCAGGCGACGTTAATCGATGATCTCGGCACCTTCTGCGTTCAGACGCGCCAGGCCCTCCTTCATTTCCCGCAGCCGCTGGGCCGTGTGTGCTTGCCACTTCGTCACTTCAGCAATTACGCGCAATGGATCGCGGGAGCGATAAGACAGGGTCGGGTTACCCGGGAACTTCTTATCCGTCAGGTTCGGATCCTCCTCGATGGCGCCGGTCGGTTCGACGACATAAATTCGTTCCGTTCCGCTGCCACCCGCCAATTCGGCGCCCCAGATCGCCGCATCGAGCGTGCCTGTAAAATACACCCACGACAGGGATTTCGCGTCTGTGAAATTCGATCGATAACCGACGGCGATCAGATCACCGGGTGCAAGAGCGGCTTTGGTTCCATGGAAGAACGACTGGGCAAACATGGTTGCGGTAGCAGACATAGAGTCCCCCTTGATGTTAAGCGCTTCTGTTCACAGTGTCGCGGGGCCCGTATTTTCGGCGGGGCGCACCCTGGATACATAGTCGTTGATAGGGTGCGGGCGAGCATCCCGCATGCCATGCGTCGGATCAGGGCGAGCCAAAGTGCCGTTGAAGATAGTCGACACCGAACGAAACGATATCCCGCGCTTCGAACAAGTAGCAGTGCGCCTGACCGACCAAGCCCTCCCGATGGCGTCGCAGCTCCACATAGGCATTGGTAATTGTCTCGACGGCGTCCGGCTCTCCTTCGATAGCGAAACAATCGAGAATGCCGTTGGAGTCGAAATCCTCGGCGCGTTTCCATCTCACTCCGCCGTCCTCGCTGCGGATCGGCATTTCGTAGCTCACGCGTCGCTTGTTCGGGATGCGGGCAATGGCCTCGGCGTAGTGCAGGACGGTAACGGAATCGAGCGGGGCTCCGAGCAACAGAACCTTTCCGGCACGCTCGACGAAACGCTCCAGCGGCGATCCAGGTCCGAAAGCCTGCCCAAGTTCGTGAGGCCGCGTCAGAGTGCCGGCCAGAGGCCCTACCGCGACCATCGAGGCATCCGGGTGCGCGCTGCGCCGGGCGCCGGGTGTCTGGAGGAGGAACCGGTTGAGCAGGCCGAAGCCGCGATACGTGCCTGATATGGCTGGATCGAACGGCGGCCATCGGTGGCGCAGTTCCGCATCCATCCGTGCGCCATTGAGCGTTTCTTCGTAAGGCGACCGGTCCCACGAGGCGTATCCCATCAAGCTTCCAGTGGGGCCGACGGCATCGAGCAGGGCAGACACTATCGATGCTGCGCCTCCATCGACGGGGCCGATCGCCTTCAGCGATGCGTGAACCATGACGAGAGCGCCGGATTGGACACCCAGCCGTGAAAGGTCCGCCGCAATTGTTTCCCTTGTGTTCATTCCGCTGCCATCCTCTATATCCTGCATTCCCCAAGTGGCGTGTCGTTTGAGGTGAAGATAGCCTGTATCCGAGCGCTAGACAAGGATTTTCTGCCGCAAGCGGCACCTGCGGTCGCGCAGACTGCTGGATCTGGACGGATCAGACCGCGAAGCCGCTGTTTCCTTGCCCAGGGGCGGCGTTTTTCAGCGCAGCGGACAGATCTGTCCAGCCGCTTTCGTTCAGTTTGAGCGTGGATCGCGATCATGCGCATAGCGGTGGCGCTCGCAATCGGCGGATAGCGGCGAGGATGGCGCGTACCATCGTGCCGGTGACAGCGACCTCGGCCAGCTGGAAGGTGATGGTGCGGGCGTGACGGACCACACGTGCCCCGATCTTGATCAGCTTCAGTTGCAGGCTGGTCAACGACCAGTCGGCCATGGCCTCGGGCAGCTCGATGCAGCGCAAGAAGGTGGCCAGGTTGTACGCCAGGGCGTGCAGTTGCAGCCGCACCTCATTGTCGCGGAACTTCCGGCACGACAGCCGCGTCCAGCGAAAGGCGTATTTGCCCTCTTTGATGTGCTGCTCGGCGGTGCCGCGCTGGTTGTAGAACCGCACCACCCAGTCCGGCTCCATCGGCAGGTTGGTGACGATGAAGCCGACACGCGGGAACAGTTCGCCCGGATGCCATTCGATCTTGGCGATCACCCGGCGTTCCTTGTCCCAGGACGCCGCCTGATACTCGAATTCCTCGAAGAACCGCTTGACCTTGGTCAGTGACGGCCGCCCGACAGGGCGCGTTAGCCGATGCGCGATCTTGTCCTTGAGGACCGCGTTTGCGGGCAGCCGGATGGCGTAGAAGAACCGCGCTTCTTCCAATCGCTCATAGATCGCCGGGATCGCGTAGGCAGCATCGGCCCGGAAGAACCTGCCACCAAGGTCGCGCTCCGCGTAGCGCGCAATTACGGGGTCGAGAACATCACGCCAGCCATCGGCGCTGTGGACGTTGCCATGGCGCAGGGCGCAGCGTTCCAGCATCCCGAACTGGTTGAACAGAAAGTTGGGGTGATAGCAGCTACAGTCGAAATGGCCATTCCAGGCGGACCCTTCCTGGTCGCCATGGGTCGGGCTGACCGAGCTGTCCATGTCCAGAACGATGTACTTCAGCCCGTTACGGTCATGGAACCGGTCGATCCATTGCCCGTTCAGGTCGGCCAGCGCGGCACGGTTCCCGGCCAGAGCCAGCGTCTCGGTCTCGAACCGTCCCATCTGCGATGCCGAGGCCGCTTGTGCATCGACCGCTCTGCCGCCGACAACTTGGCGCATGACCGGATCGCAGGCGAGACGGTTGGCGTCGTTGACATCCTCGTATCCGGCCAGCCGCCCAAAGACTGATTGCCGGAACAGGCCGTCGAGCCGATGGACCGTGTTCTTGCCAGAGCGAGTATCGCGCAGCGCCGCTGACGCCAAATCGGACAACCCGAGCGCGTCATCAAGCTCGCGCATCACCAGAAGGCCGCCGTCGGAACTGAGCTGCGTGCCGCGAAATTCCAGCCGCACGCGAGGGTCGAAATCCACCCGATCTGCCCGTTGCAAGCCCGCACCCTCTGGGTGATCCATGAAACGCGCCCCTCGCAGCCTTCAACACCATGTTTTATATAGGAAATATAATGGTCAGGACAGCGAAATCAGCGCCTTACTTGGGAAATGTGGGTTAAAATCATGCCTCTCGACAAAATAGCGAATAAGACTAGCTCTAGCCAGTGAGAACTCCGCGACAAAGTGAGCACCCTCGCCAATGCCGACAATTCGGGCGCCCTCAACTACGGGATTAAGAATCTCAAACTCATTGAACTCCAGCTTTTGAGGCTGTAAAAGTGTTCTGGTCGTTCTCCATGTCATTTTTTTATCCTTTTGCGTTTATTGCTGAAATCGTCATACTTTCGCTTCGCCAATAACCAGGCTCACAGAGCATAACGCCCCAGTTAACCGACATCAACGTGCGCAGCACGTTGATGTCCGGTTGAACGCCCGGTTAGGCTGACGACAGATGCGAAGGCAGATGAGAACACGCCGAGATACCAGTTGGTAGAGATGGTGCAGCCATTCATGACCACTTCCCCTTGATTTTGAAGCTTTGAACAGTGCGCAGGCTTTCGAACGCCTGGCGTGTTTGGACCATGTACACCGCAGGGCCGTCAGGTGTGAGGATGTTTTTTTCTTGAACGAACCCGGCCTTCTCGTAGCAGCGAATGGCGCGATGGTTGCTAGGAGATGGATCGGTTTGGATTTTCGTTACGGCCGGGTCGCTAAACAGGAGTTCAACGAGCGAGCGTACGAGCTTTGTACCCAACCCCTTGTTTAACTGTGATGGATTAGCCAAAGACTGGTCAATCCCGCGGACCCCTGGATCAGTTTCGTCTTCCCACCATCCATCGCCACTTCCAAGTGCGATGTAGGATTGGGCGTAGCCGATGGGTTCGTCATCTAGCATTGCGATGTAAGGCACTACAGCTTGCTTTGCCAGAACTTCGGGCGAATAGTGTTCTAAGACTTCGTCAAGAGTTGGGCGTTCATCCTCGCCGCCCCACCACTCGACTATGTGGGGGCGGTTCAGCCAAGCATGGAGCATTGGCAGATCGTTCTCGGCCATGACTCGTAGAACTATTGCGGCATTGTTGGCGGACATGAGATGTTGATTCCGTGCGGGCCTAACTTTGTTTTAGGGCGACTGCCCTGCTGCGTAACATCGTTGCTGCTCCATAACATCAAACATCGACCCACGGCGTAACGCGCTTGCTGCTTGGATGCCCGAGGCATAGACTGTACAAAAAAACAGTCATAACAAGCCATGAAAACCGCCACTGCGCCGTTACCACCGCTGCGTTCGGTCAAGGTTCTGGACCAGTTGCGTGAGCGCATACGCTACTTGCATTACAGCTTACGAACCGAACAGGCTTATGTCCACTGGGTTCGTGCCTTCATCCGTTTCCACGGTGTGCGTCACCCGGCAACCTTGGGCAGCAGCGAAGTCGAGGCATTTCTGTCCTGGCTGGCGAACGAGCGCAAGGTTTCGGTCTCCACGCATCGTCAGGCATTGGCGGCCTTGCTGTTCTTCTACGGCAAGGTGCTGTGCACGGATCTGCCCTGGCTTCAGGAGATCGGAAGACCTCGGCCGTCGCGGCGCTTGCCGGTGGTGCTGACCCCGGATGAAGTGGTTCGCATCCTCGGTTTTCTGGAAGGCGAGCATCGTTTGTTCGCCCAGCTTCTGTATGGAACGGGCATGCGGATCAGTGAGGGTTTGCAACTGCGGGTCAAGGATCTGGATTTCGATCACGGCACGATCATCGTGCGGGAGGGCAAGGGCTCCAAGGATCGGGCCTTGATGTTACCCGAGAGCTTGGCACCCAGCCTGCGCGAGCAGCTGTCGCGTGCACGGGCATGGTGGCTGAAGGACCAGGCCGAGGGCCGCAGCGGCGTTGCGCTTCCCGACGCCCTTGAGCGGAAGTATCCGCGCGCCGGGCATTCCTGGCCGTGGTTCTGGGTTTTTGCGCAGCACACGCATTCGACCGATCCACGGAGCGGTGTCGTGCGTCGCCATCACATGTATGACCAGACCTTTCAGCGCGCCTTCAAACGTGCCGTAGAACAAGCAGGCATCACGAAGCCCGCCACACCGCACACCCTCCGCCACTCGTTCGCGACGGCCTTGCTCCGCAGCGGTTACGACATTCGAACCGTGCAGGATCTGCTCGGCCATTCCGACGTCTCTACGACGATGATTTACACGCATGTGCTGAAAGTTGGCGGTGCCGGAGTGCGCTCACCGCTTGATGCGCTGCCGCCCCTCACTAGTGAGAGGTAGGGCAGCGCAAGTCAATCCTGGCGGATTCACTACCCCTGCGCGAAGGCCATCGGTGCCGCATCGAACGGCCGGTTGCGGAAAGTCCTCCCTGCGTCCGCTGATGGCCGGCAGCAGCCCGTCGTTGCCTGATGGATCCAACCCCTCCGCTGCTATAGTGCAGTCGGCTTCTGACGTTCAGTGCAGCCGTCTTCTGAAAACGACAGCTACCCCCGGCCAAAAAGGCCGTCATGCGATTTATCTTGGCCGGGTCGTTATTGGCGGGTCTAAATGGCCGCTCCGTGGATCTCATCGCCAGAAATGGCGATGCGAGATCCAGGGCAGGGCGGCCGCCATCGTCAGACCTGGCGATGGTCGACGCCGGCGCGCATCGTCGGATGTGGCGATGCGAGCTCGAGGTCGGTGGCCACCGCCGGCGACCTGGTGCCATCGTCGGCAATGGCGATGCTGCAGCTCGACGTGCGCGGCCTGGTCGTCTCGGCATCGTCGGATGCGGCGATGCTCGAGCGAGGCGAAAAAAAACCGCCTCGGGGTGTCCGAGGCGGCAAGTCTGCATGCGGTTCAGGGAGGAAGAAACCGCGCCGGCGATCAGGGAGGAAAACCGCGCGGCCTGATGTGCAGCTCGGCCACTTTAGCCGGATTTTTCGACTTATCCGATGCGAGCGGCCCGCCGTGGGCGCTGCTCGATCTGCTGTTGCTTTTTCTCGACGTGCTTCTGCTCCTGGTGCTGCTGCTCGTCGCGCGGCACTGTTGCAAAGTTAGCGATGAGGCAGCCTTTTGTCTTATTCAAAGGCCTTACATTTCAAAAACTCTGCTTACCAGGCGCATTTCGCCCAGGGGATCACCATAATAAAATGCTGAGGCCTGGCCTTTGCGTAGTGCACGCATCACCTCAATACCTTTGATGGTGGCGTAAGCCGTCTTCATGGATTTAAATCCCAGCGTGGCGCCGATTATCCGTTTCAGTTTGCCATGATCGCATTCAATCACGTTGTTCCGGTACTTAATCTGTCGGTGTTCAACGTCAGACGGGCACCGGCCTTCGCGTTTGAGCAGAGCAAGCGCGCGACCATAGGCGGGCGCTTTATCCGTGTTGATGAATCGCGGGATCTGCCACTTCTTCACGTTGTTGAGGATTTTACCCAGAAACCGGTATGCAGCTTTGCTGTTACGACGGGAGGAGAGATAAAAATCGACAGTGCGGCCCCGGCTGTCGACGGCCCGGTACAGATACGCCCAGCGGCCATTGACCTTCACGTAGGTTTCATCCATGTGCCACGGGCAAAGATCGGAAGGGTTACGCCAGTACCAGCGCAGCCGTTTTTCCATTTCAGGCGCATAACGCTGAACCCAGCGGTAAATCGTGGAGTGATCGACATTCACTCCGCGTTCAGCCAGCATCTCCTGCAGCTCACGGTAACTGATGCCGTATTTGCAGTACCAGCGTACGGCCCACAGAATGATGTCACGCTGAAAATGCCGGCCTTTGAATGGGTTCATGTGCAGCTCCATCAGCAAAAGGGGATGATAAGTTTATCACCACCGACTATTTGCAACAGTGCCATTTCTTTTCTCATTCCTTCAACACTAAAAGCTCCTTTAAAAAGGTTGCAGGGGGCGCATGATGGAAATAAGTTTTCTATAGCATGCAGTTCAGGGTGCATAACCTTACCCGTACTTCGGGCAACATGAGTTACGCCGCTGCCGACAGGGGCTCTCACCAGTTCAAAGTCGCGTCGAACAGGCTCAACATGATCGGCATGCCACCCTTTTTCAGGAAGCTTGCAACCACAATAGGCACAACGCCCCCCAAATTTCATTCGCAGCTCAGCTCGCTGTATTTTAGAGATCTTATTTTTAGGTTTTGAGAACCTACCATCAGGTGATTCAGCTTTGGATAACTTTGCTGAGGGCTCAGGTAATTCAACTAAATTCCCGTTGATATTTATCACCTTGACCATATCATTTTCCGCCTTTACTAAGCTCACGGGCACAGGAACTGGCTTAAGTAACCGCTAAAGATAACAGCCACTGACTGCATCTACCCAGACCTTCTGTTTATACTCAATAGGCCACCCCTCTTTATCTGCCCGGATGACGCAATCATTTACCGTGGTGCGTGACCGGATACGAACATCAAGCGGAAGCGAATCGTTATCCACACGAGCCTGTGCCTCATTTAAAATGCGTAAAAACATCTCTTTGGTCATTCAGATACCCCCTCAACTTTGCGAATTTTGATCAGATGAGGGCGACTCAGTTTACAAAGTTGTTCTGTCGCTTCATCAATCGAATTGAACCGATGAGCCTCTTCGATATTTAAAGTCCAGTATTTCGCTTTCCCTTCTCCCAGATCGGACTCAAAATAATTTCGCTTTACATCCATTTTTTTAGGCCTGCCATTTATCTTGACGACATTATGTCTGTCATCAAAAAGAAATTCGTCCCCCTCAAAAGTGATTAATACAAATGGCCCCTCAGGCTTGGAAGTCCGGGAACTTTCCATTTTCAAAGTCATACTTCAGCCTCTCGATAGAACTCATGAAACGTCAAATTAAAATGGACTCACACCACACTGATTCAGTATTCCTCCTGAACCCCATTAGGCTCTGTTGTGATTTCATATTTAATTCCGCCAGGTGCTCCCACAGCGTCCGCGACCGACTCACACAGCAGCGAGAGATCGTTGAGGGTCATTGGGTGTTCAATGTCCAGCGTGAAGAGTTTCCCGGCTTGCTTGGCGGCTGTCTTGTCAGCATGTTCGGCATTAAAAAGGTATACGGTGTGTTTTTCCTGAGCGGGTGTATTTTGATTTTGCATTGATGATCCTTTTGTTTAGTTCCCCGATTCCGGGGGTGAGTGAATTAATTTAAATTTATATTCGTCTGGTTTAATTAGAACGTTTCCACGCTATGCGTAAACAGGTAATGCAAGGGCTGTATCAACAGGATTAAAGTTACTTTTCTGGATGCAGCAACGCTTGGACATGATGTCCACATTACATCACGATCAAAGCTAAGTTTTTTTTGTATAACCCCTCCATTTTCGTGTGTTTCGCGTTTCAGACGCTTATACGACCTGCTTGACCATCCTCATCAGAAGGCGGTTTAACAGTCCTTTCGCTGTCGGGCGATTGCTATCGACATAGTAAAAACCTGTTTTGGTCGTACCGTGAGCACTGCTCAGCACCCTCAGTTCCCAGATAACGTCACGGATAACGCCGCCATTTTCTGGCTTAAGGCATTCAGATAAATGGCGCATGAAACGAGCTCTTACGGCACGGTAATAGCGGAACTCCTCTGGCTGGTTAGTATTTTCTTTCACCCGGAGTCGCTGGTTACACAGAGTTAGAACTGCATCCATCATTCCCGCCTTCAGCTTCGCCTGGATCGCACCTTGTTGCTGTTCCCTCTCACCTTCGAGTAACGTTAAAATTCTTTCTCCGAGTGCCGTCTTGTTGTGTACGTGCAACTGAACACAGGCAGCTACGCATGCCCAGAATCTGAACTTTTTTATCTGTCCACGCAATTTCCGGGCTACAACCTGACGGTATGCAGAATCACTGAGTATTTTAAAACGCCGACTGGCAACCAGCTCTGGAAGCGACACTCTGTCGCCTATCCCCAGGCGGGAAAAGGTTTGTCCCCGCTGTGCGAGACGATGATAGACAGCGCCCTTGCCTTTTGAAATTCGGACCGCGCCATAACGAAGAAGATACTGAGCAGCAGTCGTTGGAGTAAACTCACCGTCAGCGATGCGCTGGCGTAACCCGTCGTATTCATGCCAGATAATCCAGGACGCCGTATCTTCTTCAACAGTCAGCTCATCCTCTTCCTCGAATGCCACGACGACAGAACTGCTCTCTCCGGTCTTTAGGCTACGTGAAGCCCTGGGGTCAGCCTGCCCGTCAAAATAGGTCATCAGCGGCAACGTATCAGTCAGTCCATCATAAGCTGTACCGAACCGGCCTCCGGGCAGTTTCATCCAGAGTGGAGCTGGCATTGGTGTACGGGGCACAGGCTGCATGTCAGGCTCATCCTCAAGAAGGTCCAGATCGGCCTCTTCCCAGACCCTGCGATAGATCTCAATTGCCCGAAACGGGCGAGGGTTGAAACAGTGCAACGACCAGAGGAAATCAACGTGGATCACGTTTGCTTCCTGTACAAGCCGAAATTGTGGCTCAGCCATACGACGGTTATAAGCCGTATCGTCAACCTCGCCGGAAAGTAGCTTTCTGCGATGCTCTGCCGCACGTCTTGCTTCAACATAATCAAGGCTGCAACAGGCATGAAAAAGACGTTCAGTCAGGGACGAAGAAAAGATATTGGGTTGAAGACGCACATATCCGCCTTCGAACACTTTACGACCGATATAATCCCGCAGGCTCCAGTCGTACTGGATCTTAGAAAGAAATCGCTGAAGACGACTCAGGCCAGCCTGATAACCGTATTTCTCCGGGTCAGTTCGAAGGAGCGTTTCCATTGAATGGTCAACCCCTACTGCTGTGCAAAATGAGCACCCTATAATTCTGATCATTTAGAAATTTTTTTGCGTTTAAAATCAATGAATTGAAAGATTTCATTTTTCTAAGTCTGATAAAACAGATGAAAACCCAACTGACTATACTCATAAAACTCAATCTTTGCGCTGCTGTACGATACCAGTAATTACAGGTGCCGAGTTTAACATCATGAAAAGTAGCCCAATAATGAATGACGCAACGCCAGCTGCGGTGCCTAACTTCTGACTGAACACCATTGAAACAAAGTACATATTTGGGATAAAAACGGACATAGCAATCACGAAAAGTAACTTATTCAGATAATTATTTATTCGGGTCTTAACCTCAACTCTATCATAAAAAGCCATCGAAACGTAAGCAGTTATCAGTGAATAAAAAGACCATGTCATATAGTTAACCGATTCATTAAATGCCTCTCGCAAAAGCAAAGCACTTTCTGTCATTCCCTACCTCATTAAATCAATAGAAAATAAATCTGAATAATTTATTTTTAAAAGAAAAGAGGCTTTGTTGAATAAATCAGATTTCGGGTAAGTCTCCCCCGTAGCGGGTTGTGTTTTCAGGCAATACGCACGCTTTCAGGCATACCTGCTTTCGTCATTTTGTTCAGCGCTCGTACCAGGGCCATAGCCTCCGCAACCTGACCATCGTAGTCACGCAGCGTCAGTGAACCCCCGAACAGCTGTTTTACCCGGTACATCGCCGTTTCCGCTATCGAGCGACGATTGTAATCTGTTGTCCATTTCCACCGCGCATTACTCCCGGTCAGCCGCTGATTCGCAACAGCACGGTTACGGTCTGCATATTCACCGGGCCAGTAACCCGCACCTTTTCGGGGCGGGATAAGCGCGCTGATTTTCTTACGCCGCAGTTCATCGTGACATAGCCGGGTATCGTAAGCGCCATCGGCGGCGGCTGACCTGATTTTCCGGTGGGTTTGCCGGATTAACCCGGGGAAGGCCTCTGAGTCCGTAACGTTGTTCAGCGACAGGTCAGCGCAGATGATTTCATGTGTTTTACTGTCAACGGCGAGATGCAGCTTACGCCAGATACGGCGGCGTTCCTGGCCATGCTTTTTGACTTTCCACTCGCCTTCACCGAAGACCTTCAGCCCGGTGGAATCAATTACCAGGTGTGCGATTTCACCCCGGGTGGGCGTTTTGAAACTGACATTAACCGACTTTGCCCGCCTGCTGACACAGCTGTAATCCGGGCAGCGTAGCGGAACGTTCATCAGAGAAAAAATGGAATCAATAAAGCCCTGCGCAGCGCGCAGGGTCAGCCTGAATACGCGTTTAATGACCAGCACAGTCGTGATGGCAAGGTCAGAATAGCGCTGAGGTCTTCCCCGTGATGAAGGCGTTGCCGACTCATACCAGGCCTGAATAGCTTCATCATCCAGCCAGAAAGTTATGGAGCCACGGTTGATGAGGGCTTTATTGTAGGTGGGCCAGTTGGTGATTTTGAACTTTTGCTTTGCCACGGAACGGTCTGCGTTGTCGGGAAGATGCGTGATCTGATCCTTCAACTCAGCAAAAGTTCGATTTATTCAACAAAGCCTCATAGAAGTAAAACTCAGTTAAATGAAGATCGTTTTCTTTCACGTATGCCGCCAATTTGCGGATACGCTGTTCAAGCATTGTATCTATCCGTAAGGAAACACTCTGCGGAACGTCACTTGCAAATTCATTGATACAATCAACGGTAGAAACTATGAATTTATTGGTCATGGCAGGCTCCAGGCCACCGGGGAAACCGGTGGCTACGGTAATTGGCAGGCTTAAGCGCCGCAAAGGGTGTCAAGGGAAGGGAGAAGCTTGCTCAGCTTGTCGTAATCGAGCGGAGACAGTTCTGTAACGAGTTCGACCGAAAGACTAGTGTTGTCTTCTTCACACAGAATATAGATTCCGTCTTCTGGCTCTTTTCCGGCACATGCCTTCAGTCGTTTGTTAACGACCTCCTGGGCTGAATCCGCTACGTCGCAGCTCAGGACATAGCTTGCCACATAGCTGCTCTCACCGTGGTAATGCGTCACTTTACACAGAGCATACTGGATACCGGCTTTGTGAGCCTCATTCATGAGACGAGAAAACTGACAGCCATCCTGGTAATAGTGGGTATCCTTTGTGACCAGAATAGTCATACCCCCAAATTCATCTGTCCGGCTTTTACTGCATGTAAATGCAGCAGTAATTGTTACCATTTCCGAGAGGTCGAATACCGACAGCACGGCAGTTGTGAGGCAAATTGCATGGTCAAGATCAATGGTCTCTCCATGAAAAACTGCCAGCCCACTGCTGGTAACTTCTGTTGCGAACAACAGTTCATAATTGCAGTCTGGGCAGGATGGTTGCCCAAAGCTCGGCTCAGAAGGGTCATACTCAGGGTGGTTCTCGATAATACTGAGGATCAGCTTCTCAGTCAGAGAACAATCTGTCAGTGGCTTATCAAGCAAACGCTCACCTTCTGCAATTTCTGCTTCGGTAACGAATGTGATTGCTTCTTGTGCCATTTTTGCCTGCTCCTGAGTGCAGGGAATAATAAACGACGCCTGAGTATAATTATCTGCCACAGTTGACTCCTTGATTATTTAATTAATGTATTTGATGAGAAGATCATAACAAATACACTAATACCAACTAATAACCTGAAGGCGTTTTTTTAGAAAAAATATTAAGAAGAAGAATATGAACACTACCTCATCTTAAATTAATATCATTCAGGATTAATATTCATTTTTGCAAATAAAAACCGCCAGACGGCGGCTTTTATAAAGAGGGAAATATCATTGGAAGTTGAAATTACTTCACGGCAGGCCGACAAATTACGCGACTGCTGTGAGCTGAAGCGAAACTTGTAGAGGAAACTATAATCACCTTTTCTAAGTCGTCGGCACTGTCAGCAATATGATGCCGGAAAGCCTCCTCTGCATCACCAGGGGAGTCGGCTTCGACCAGGTAGGCCTGATCATCATCATCAAACATAATGCGCCCGGAAATGAGATAAAGTCGGCTCAAATCTGGCGTTGCTGCGCTCGTGCTTCGTTCGTTCAGATTCATTTTTTCTCCGTCTGTTGCTCGTAAAAAGAATGACGCCGGTTTAAAAGGCGTCGCCAGGGTTCGGGCTAAAACGCAGGGTTGCCATCGAGGAAGCTCATTGGCTGGCCAATAGCGGATGCCACCCTGAGAATTTCACCTGGTGTGGCATAACGCAGCATTTCAGAGCGTCCAAATTTCTGATACTCATCTACTGACATCTTTCTCCACTCTGGGTGAGGATCTTTTCCGCACAGTGACCAGTTGCTTTCAGAGGAATCACGACGGAGAACGTACACATCAAGCGAGGCTGTAAGCCCACTTCCATATCCCCGCTGCGCTACAATACGAACCTGAGAACCATCGTCGCGTTGCAACGTCTGGGTTAATTTCGTGATAGGATCCTGAGAATGCATGCCATTTACCTCGTTTTCAAAAGATTTACCGTAAGTAAATGATACCGAATCGAGAATTCTGGCTAATAGGTCAGAAGAAAAAATAATGAATATTTTTGAAGTGTAGGATAATGATTAGAATAAAATGGCCTGAATAAATCGCTAGCGGTTAAATCCGCTTATTTCAGAGAAGCTCTGATTTAGTAGTTAGGGAAAACGATGCGGTGAAAAGTAACTTTTACACCGCAATTCAGAAAAAAGTTTCAATTAGTCACATTACGAATAACCCGGCTTACTTTCGCATGTGCGTTCCCCTGGATGTTAAAGTAAAGCCCCTCAGGCAGACTCGTCGCCCACTTAACTCCTCGCTCAGCCATACGCTTCGGTGTTTCCAGCCAACCACGAGGAATATTGCCCGTAACGTCACCGATAACCCGTGAAATGCATGCTGCTACCCGGATGCCGCCGGGAATATCGCATTCGGATTCAACAATATGCATAACCTCAAATAAAGCACCATGCCGCTGGACATGATCGCCAATGTGCAACTCGATAGGAGAAACCATTTCTGTATCTGACTTCATATCTGTCCACCTTTAATTTAGAAACCGTCTAAATTACCAATATAGTTAATGTACCGGATGTTAATTCAACAAGTTCTGTATCACAACCATCAGTTTTTTTTGTTGGGTCTATATCGGAGAAACAAGTGAATATTGAATACACTCGTTAATACAGACAACCGGAAATGAATGGCACCCTAATTATCTCTGCGGCGTATGCTAAGCCGTTAATATTGTCATTTTATGGTAGAAACAATGCAAAATGAATAAACCGCTTGTCGCTTCAAACCACTTTATCAAAACCGTTAACTTGCATTAAGCCCGATACAGTTCGGCGAGCTCGTCCAGCATGGGGTTACTCTTATATCCCGGTGCGGCCGTAAAAAGGTTTCGGGAAATCGCCAGCCATTCCATGATTTTGTCCGTCGCCAGCCAACGTCTGCCAAGTCGCTCGGCTGCGATGGGAACTTTATGCAGGCCAGCGAAGGGATCTACAACAAGATCTCCCGGCTCTGTCAAAAACTCAATCAGAAACGCTGCAAGCCTGGTAGGAGACGTTGCACCATGCAGCGGAAAACCTAGCTCGCGGGCAATGGAATGGCAAAATCTCGTATCAGCGCAGCTATTGCCGTAAAACAAAGTATTTTTGGGGATCGTTCCTTCTGTTTTATTTCCAAAGGATCCGCTTTTAAGCTGGTACGCCCCATCACCATAAAAGGTCGTGCGATTTTCACCGCCTGCTGCCTGCAATTTAAGATGCTGCTCTGAATGCGGTTGCAGTACACGTAAGTTGTTTGAACGAACCTTACTCGCATCATTGGTAAACCACAGCACAGGCTCATACGATGAGCAGAGCTGCACTCGTTGCTTACATGCCCAGTGCGTTGGCGATGGGGGCTTACTGCGATTCACCCACTGAAGCCTGTCCATGAGCTCAAGCCCCAGCTTGTCACATAATGCCAGTGTCAGACGCTCCAGATACAGAGAACGTGAAGGCCTGCCCCTATTAAAGCTATCTTGAGTGATATTCAATGCCACACTTGCGCCGGGTACAAGCTGTTTCACGATCGGTTCGAGGATACGCAGAAGCCAGTCAATATAAACCTGCTCGCCACGCCCCCCGCCATGCCCGTAGTCTCTTGAATTTCGAAGGAGGTAAGGCGGCGAGGTCAGGCAAAGATGAATTTGCTCTGTGATATTGCTGAAGAAGGCATAGGCGTTTCCAAAAACCGATGCCCCAAGAGAAGTTGAGAAACCGACAACACAGAGCTTTTCCCATGACTCGTGTAGGTTTGTTTTCGTCTTAGAGGAGTATCTCCAGACGCCCCGTTTTTCTGGAACGCGTTCGATGACTCCGGCCTGCCGAAGAGTCTGCTGAAACCAGCGTACTTTGTGTTTGACGCCGCTGGTTCTGGTTTTATCTGACCCAAATTCTTTCAGTTCGTGCAATTCGGCATCCGACATGCCAGTTTCACGCTGCACTTCGCGATAAAGCTCGTCGTTGCTCAACGGCAATTCGGAGGCTGCGTAGATCCGTGCAATTAAATCCGTAGAAATCGTGCTCATCAGCCATCCTTAATGGAGATGCAGTTTAAATATCGGCCTGATGGTTGGAAGGGGGATTACTAAATCAAACCGATCTGTTTATTTATAGGCTTTGTCAGGTCATGCAGCACAGCTGGGCATGCGCAAAGAGACCCAGTCTTCTTTAGCGGAGACACCTTCAAAAGTTGTACTCAATCAGCCCCAAGATTTTGAAACTCAATGTGCTTTTGCTCACACTCCTCCCTGCCCCACGAGCCCTGCCATTCACAGATGTCCCGGTACTTAATTTCCAGCTTATCCATCTGTGAGAGGTTAGCTGTTGCGAAGTCTGGCCATATGTCGTGCCAGCATGCGTTGTACGTGACGCCTGCTGGTGGGCAATACATCATTGCATCAGCATGGATAATTTCAACGCGAGGATCGTTTGCAAACGAGGCCGCAACGAGGTTAATAACGTCCTGTTCTTTTTCAATTACTGTTACATGGGTTACATCTTCTTTTTGAAGAATGGCGTGAAGCACCATCCCCAGACCAAGACCATTAATGAGCACGCGCCCGGTGGCTCGCTCTAAAAAATCCTGGCAGGTTCTGATCTCCATCGGGGTATTGGACATCACCACATCCCAGCCGTTGGACAAACGCCGATATCTACCGGGCGGGATAAACTCGTCTGTATTACCTGTATACTCGGCACGAAGGGCGAGGCTCATCGCCTTATCTGCGGTAATTTCGAATGTGTCCAGTTTCCAGGTTCCGGACGTGCCGTCTTTAACGGGTAAATCAGAAAAGCAGCTCTTCATCAAGGCAACCAAAATTCCAGTAATGTTGTTACGCTGAACCTATCACAAACCTGCTCTTAATACAGTTATCAGGAGTGACAGCGATCTTTGAGGAATCGTTTAAATCACGGGCATCCTGTAGCGGACGCCCGATATTTAATCAAATGTCGCAGGTGTTAAAGGAAGCGTTGCAAAGTTGCAACGTCTTCTGGAGCAACCTCCACGCAGCTCCTGACACTGTAGTGATTTTCGCCGTTGTAGTCGTAAACCCCACCGTCTTCAAAACTCAGCTGTTCAAGCTCGCCATGGCACTCTGAAATGAGTGCCGTCTGGCAAGCATTTTTCTCACAATCGCTGACGAGTAACCGAACATAGCTATTCTCATGGTCGCCGTTTCGGTTCTGGATTTTAACGATAAAGTGTTTTTCAGACATTTGTGCCTCCAGCACAGTTTGAGGTTAATTTAGCGTTGCCCCGGCTCACCGGGGCAAGAATAAATCAACCCTTAATGAAACTGTGCCCCCAGGTGTTAGGCTTAAATGCCTGCTCTTTGATATATGTTTTCATTACCTTGCAGGTTTTTTTCAGGGCTTTGGTATTGGCATCGGTTACTGAGATAAAATGGCGAGAATAACGGTTTTCCCGGTATTGCTTATCAGCGTTTGGGTCAATTGCTTCGCTTTGCAGGAGTCCTTCGTGCCTGCCAATTACTATTACGTAGTTCATTTCACCTGAAACACGATCCGTGAGTAATTGAATGGAAATATCAGTCGCTCGCGTGGCCTGGCTAGCAGAAATTTTTGCATGTAAGAAAGCTCCCTTTCGAAAGTTGGCCGGAGTCAAACCTGTAATATCCTCGGTGCTAAAATTAAGTGAAGATAGAGTTGAAAATAAATCACAGCTAATGACTTCAGTATTATTAGACATAACCCGGCTCCGCTCATATTCATGTTAAGGTAATTATATCAGGTTGATAGCATTACCTAATAACTTGGTGGCAAAAAGTTGTGGTTTTTGATTAACTAAAATTGATGTTCTCAATACTGCTCAAGAATTCTTTCTTTACACCCGGAGTAAAAGGTATACGTTCAATGTATTTATAAAGCGTCGCAAAGGTTTTGGTTTCAATGTTTCGTGAAATAACATCATCAATCGGGTCTTCGAACATATTAATAAAAACATCAATATGCTGCTCTCCGCTTTCTGAAGCTAAAGAGAGAATACAGACCACTTCAATGTAGCGGTTATCCTGCTCTGCAATGAACAACCAGTGCCCTTCGTTAAAGGCTGGTGCAGCACTGAAGCGTTTTACAACAATTTCTGAAAGAGCATATCCTGCCTGATCCAACAGATTAATAAAGTTGAGTTGAGTTGAAACCACGTCTAACGCTTTCATAAAACCTCCTTTTCATCTGTACTTATTATACTGTTACCCATCCCCCCAGCTAATAACCTCCCAGCAAACTTTCAAAAAAAATACCACCTTTAATTAGAATTGAACACATCCTTTTTAAATAACAAAAAGGATTATGAAACCCACAATGTTTGTGATGTGCCACCAAGGAAAAGTAACTTTTATGTGCTCATAAATCTTATTTCGTATTCACTTTCCTTTGTCTTTCGGTCGTAGATTATCAGGGGAAGCATAAGAAGAATATGTGAGGTTTAAGCAAATGCGGTGATCGGGCATTATAATTTGGTGAGGCTATTATAAGTGGATAAAGATAGTCGTAGGTATAGGATCAGGTTAAATTGCATTTTCCCGGTTGCCTTCCCTGGCCTACCGGTTTCAGCTCAGATACTAAGACCAGCGGTAATACTTAAAATATTCCTCATTTGCAGCTATAAACTCCCTCAAACCGTTCATTAATCCCTTCTCAAACGCTGTCACGATAAACCGGTAACCGTCCAGTGTTTCAATGTAGTAAATACCGCCTGGTGTAATTCCAACATGCAACACCTCGGCTGTCATCATAAACTGGCCTTCCGGAAAATCATGCGAAAGGTAAATGAAACCAGTAGTGGCCGATGCGGGTGTGGCATTCACTAAGACCCCGTTAAACTGCTGCCCGTGCCTCGCCGGTACAAGCTCACTTCCCCTGGTTGACTTATCAAGCAGCCTCTTAACATCTTTTTCTTCTTTTAACGAGGTATAGACCCGCACATCACTGTCATCACCTGGGCGAGAGCCGGTGCCAACATGAGCAAGACGACGGTAAGCACTGCGCATATTAACGTGGCAGGATGCCCCTGCTCTACCCTGAAGCCTTACGCCAAAGTCTTCGCAAAGTAACAAAATCTGACGTAGCTGGTTTTCATGCACGGACGCTGAGAGTGAAAGATTGAAACAGGAAAAGGTCAGTTCTAAAACCTTTTCGCGTTTGTCATTGAAATGAGCTTCCAGCCTGATGACTGGCTTTTCCGACATTGCAAAAGCTTTGTCCGTTACTCTGTACCGGCATTCATCTCCGAAACATTCTTTAACAACGCTGGCTATGACCGTGTCGTGTTCTCCATCTTCCGGAGCTGGCACAAAGATTTCAAATTGTGCCGGTGTATCCGGCTCAAGCAGAACGGGATAGAGACGCGGAGAATTAAGCAAAGCGCATTCAGAATTAATGAGCTTAACCCAGGCGCTTTTGTCGTCCGGATCCTTAAGCTGCTGTCCAAGGTTATCGCAAAAGTCAACTATCTGACGGGTATGCTCATCCGTGACTGCACAGATCAGGTTAAGACCATGCGTGGCCATACGCAGTTCCCGGGTTCGGGACTGGGAATTGATCGACCAGGGGTTAAGTGAAAGCGAAATAGGGCTTATGGAAGGGACGACCGTCTCATTCTGCAAATCTGTAAGCTGGCAGTTCGCAGTAGGCTTCGGGGAAAGGGTACTAAATATGTAACTTGCCTGTTGTTTAGTACTGGCCTGGATATAAAACATCGCGTCCATGCTTGTATCCCGGGATGAAATTGAAAATAGCTTCATTTTTAACCTTAATGGATGAGCGATTTATAGTCATGTGCAGACAAATGAACATTATGTGCGCCATCATTCCATTCAAAGAATAATCGATACTTAGAGTTTACTCGAATGGAGGAATAACGGTTTGACGTCATTCTTAAGCGTTCATAACGCAAGCTGTTGGATAATAACTCCCGCTCACTCTGGACATTATCCAGCGTTTCAAGTCGACACAGAATCGCGTTAATAATTTCAGAAGGAATACCTGCCGTTGTTTTTCCATTACGGAAGAACTTTTCAAGCCGTCTGTCTTTAAATGAATGGATCATAGTTCCTCCGTAATAATTGACCTTAAAATTAAATTAAAAGGGCTTTGAATTAATGAATACCTAAAATGCGGGCGGCAACTGCCAGCTGCTTATCACTTAACTGACGCTGGTGGGTTAAAGAAGACTTAAGGCTTTCCAGAAAATTATTACTACTGGATTGTTGGGTGATTGCATCAACCATTTTTTGATGAGACCTGCACCATGCTGTGAACGCAGAACTGTGGGCGCTTTCAGTCCTTAAACGCTCGTCTTGCAGGGATGCTGACACTTTGCGGGCAGCTTGCGCATTAATGCGGTACAGCGCATTCAGCGTGTAAGCAGTACGGGTCGTTTCGAGGCTGTAACCCGTGGCTTTACAAGCCATACAGCGACTTCTATAAAAATGCTTACGCTCTCCCCGCCCATTGCATTTATCGCAAACAATACGAAAAGTATATTCCGCAGTACCTTTTACAGAATCAACACAGCGGATTTTTGCGCTGGAGATTTCAATTCCACTGCGATCATAATATTTGGTCATAATGTGATTCCTCCGGTTAGTTCTGGAGTAATCATGACAGAATGAATCTACTGGCTAATAACCTGAGAGTAAATATTTTAAAAAAACATTGAGAGAGGGGCTGCAAATTTATACACGAAGGATTCAAATATAATTTGTTTAAAAAATTAAGAGCATTCTGAAGTAAAATTGCATCAAAAAGCATTCATGGATAAATCATGTACTGGTGCCAGCGATTTAAACGAGGACATTGTTCCGGTGTAATTACACAGTTTAGCATCATAGATTATAACCAAAAGGAAGGAGTCCTTCCCGTCTCGGGAATATTACTTTCCCGTTTGCAGTTTAAGAGACACTTAATGAGAAAGTAATAATTAAGTCATGCTCAACTCTACATTTTACATTGAGGATGGCGTAACAGGGTACGGCATACTACCGTACCCTTGTGTAGGGTTTATGTTTGAGGGAATTCTATAGTAAATGTGGCCGTGCCAGATTGACCACTTACAGCGGGAGTAACGGGATATGTGCGCTCTTCACCATTACCAAGATCCAGTGACAGCGATTTAGTTTCACCAGGCTGGACCGTAACTCCGGCAACCGTAACGCCGAACTGGGCGTTTTTCTGAACAGTCAGGGTTCCGTTTAACTGTCCGGTAATGATAGAACCGTCCTGACGACGCAACACACTGGTTCGGATGATGGCCAGCGGCGTGTTGTCCGTTGCTTTCAGTGCTACGGCTGTGGCCAGCGTCTTGAGATTATCCAGCATAATCAGGTTAGCTGGCTGGTAGGTAAAATTAAGCGTTTTAGTGGTCCGGTTACCTGATTCGTCAATAGCCAGAGCCTCCAGATGATACATCTGTCCCGATTCGTCAGTATTGGGGAAGATTCTGGGGTATTCAGGAATAAAGACATCCTTGGATAGCGGCGTGAATGCAAGGGTGACCTTTTCAGAGTTAGGTCCACCAGCGAGCTGAAGCGATATCAGGGAAGCATCCCCAGAGGCATCAGTAACGCTTATGCGTAGGTTCTCAAGCCCTTTAACCAGTTTTCCTTCTGCGTCTGCGCCATTAAAGCTGAACGCAATAACCGGAAGCGTTGAGTCAATTTTCAGCGGTGCATTAAGCGTTTTGGTTCCTGTGTTTCCAACAAGATCCGTGGCAGACACGCTAACAACCGTATAATCCCCGTCCGGTAGACCAGCGTATGAGAAAGTGGCGTTTTTGGTTTTATAATCGCTTTCACTGACAGTCACAGGCTTCAGGGTGAAAGTTTCCCCCCGGGCATTTTTAAGGGTGGCTTCGAAAACTTTGGTATCCCAGTAGCTGATGTTCCAGGCGTTGACGCGATCATTATCGGTGGCCGTCATAGTGATTGTCTTGGAGGCCTTGTTTACCTGAGCGACATTAACCACCGGTGGGTTGTTATCCCAGATAACCGTAAAATTACCAGCAAGCGCATCGAATATGCTGTCACCATCTTTTCCCGAGTAAAGATGCAGATACTCAAATCCTTTGTCACTGGTGTAGTTGAAGTTAACCGTCATCTCGCATGAACTTTGTCCGACAGGAATAGTGCAGAACCAGGCTGCATTTTTTACCGTTCTGAACTTTTGCACGTATGGTCGGGGTTCTGCGGTTACCTTTATGCGGCTAATGGTGGCGGTTTTAACGCTGATTGAGGCCTGAGTTAACCACTCACTGGTATCACTCCGGTACATCTCTTTAGCCACTATCTTCGGGGCTATTTCCATCGCCGGGGCTGGAGTGAAGTTGAGGGAGTTATGATGAATTCGTCTTACTCCTCCCGCCAGAGTCTGAAATTCATGATAAGTATCCCCCACATTTGGATATATGTATTTGAAAGTATAGATATTATAAGTGCTATCGGACGTCTGGAAATTCGAGTCCGCCCAGCCATATTTGGAACCGTTAACAGCAGTAAAGTCACTTTTCTTCCTTAATACCCGTACGGAAATAGGGTTCTGGAAGACGGTCATGCCAGACTGATAGGAGACCCATGATCCGGTAGTGGCGTCCTGCACCTGGATGATATCGTCAGGCTTAACCCGATCAATTACGCTTCGGCGGCTTAGTTCGCTCCTGTTTCCCGCTTTGTCATAAAGGTAGATCCCCACTTTATATTCAGAGCGGTTTTCCGGTGCCAGGGCATTGCTGCTTGCGTCGGCGACTTGAACGGTTACGCTACCTTCCACTGTATTAATTTCCGCTGGCTTTTTACGCTCCACTCCAGCGGCATCGGTTATGAAATATTCAGCATTAGCAAGCCCGGAACCTTTATCACTCAGTCCATTAAAGACCAGTGCCTGGACGCTGGCGTACTGCATACCGGCTGGTACTGAAGTGAAGATCGCTTCGCTGCCAAAGTTCCACCCATTTCTCGTATAACTTATGGTACCCGTTGCCGGAGGCGTTCGGTCAATTGCAAGCGGGTAATCCTGCCGGGAGACCTCCTTCCCTTGCAAGTCGGTAATCACCTCTCTGAGGGTGAAGCTATCTTCTCCCATCGCTGGTACGGTCAGAGTCTTGCCGTAATAATCAAAGCCTGTCGAAGATGTGGTACGGTCATCAACGGTAACCAGGCTGCTTTTCGTGCTCCAGATGAGGCTCCCGTCACTTTTCAGCAGACTGAGCGTAATATAACGGTCCAGACCGGAAATAACGGCAACGTCAAAGCTCGTTACCGGATTAATCCATACGGATGCAGGCGATACGGTCTTTTTAACGTTCAGGGTATCTTTAAAGCTGAATTCTGCGATTTCAGCGGAAGCTCCTGCGCTGAAACCTGCAAATGCAATAAGCAGGGCTAGTTTGATTTTCATGGGTTGTCTCCTGATCAGGTTCCCCATGATACTTTTTCAGTGTTCGTGATCTTTTCGGGAAAATAGCTATTTTTGATGTTTTTCTTTTCTGCCCGGCGGGACTTTTTTGTTTACGTGAATGCAACAAAACCAGAAAAGTTACTTTTTGATAGGGTAAAATTAGGTTTCCCTAATTTCCAGAAGCAAGCGAAAGCAGAACTAGCTTAATAGCCATTAAGAACGCCATACCTATTGATAAATAACGCTCCTTACATTTAATGATTTGAGCATTTAAAAATGAATTAGCGAAAGAATTTTGGTTTGCTTTTTATTGCATGAGTAAAACAGTATTAATAATCCGGAGCCATTAGAACGTACTCTAAAGACTCCGGTATACAGATATCTTGCCAGTAAAAATGGCCTTACTCCTCATCATCCCCCAGCGCTTTTTTGATGGCGCGGCGGCGGGCTGCATCACCTACACGATATCCGACTGAATATACGTCATTCAACCGGCGCAGAATAAGATTTATTTCCTCATCCTGAATGTAGGCAGGTAAACACAGAACCACGTCGCCATCTTCATCATAGACTCGAACAACTTCCTTCTGCCCATCTCGCTCGCGAATAATCTGGACATGCTGAACCCTGGTGTATTCTGGGTTTACGCTCATTTTAAGTATCTCTCTGTAATTGTTGTTACCAGTTAGCTATAAGCCGGATAATTCTGGTATTCAGTGTTCTGCACAGCAATCGCCTGCTCGTGGATCATTGACACTGCCAGGCGGGCTTTAACTCGCTTGCTGGTGAGAAAACGCTTCACTTCTTTAAGTTCGCTGCCAGCCGACAGCATATTGAAGACATGCTGTTTGAGACTGTTGTTATTTTTGGCCACTTGTTTCTCCATCATCTTTGTACATGGTTATTTCAGGCTGGCCTGCCAGATCACACACGTTATCCATATGCTTTTGGACCCAGTCTGTTAGACCCAGACCTTCGGCCTTTGCCTGATTGACGTAACGCAGTTTACGTTCAGGGGTAACCCGCATCTGTAGTTGTGCCGTCGCTGGAACCGCCTCTTTCAGGGCGTTAAGGCCCCTCTGATCACGGGCCTGAATTGATGGTTTACCGCTAGGCATCTGATGTATCGCTCTCCCGGCGAGCGGTGGACAGCTCTATTTCTTTTGCGATAGCTTTATCTATGGCATCCAGCTGCATGGCAAACTTGATTTCAAGCGAACAGCGTAATGCCTTCAGGGCGCGTTCTTTGGTGCTGTATTGTGGTATGCCGTTCTGGCTACCATTCATGCCTCGCATGCGGCGGGAGGTTGCATCGACAACCTCTCCCTCTTCCCGTGTGCCGTGAACCGTAGTTCCGCTCCATGTCGGATAAACAGTGCCAGTGGCGGTGTTGAAGCTCCAGCCGTTTTGGTATTCCCCCGAGACCTCTGGTACGGGCATATCGCGTTCAACGCCATAGTCAGACCAGCGTAAAGCGCGGTTTATTCTGGCCTGTGCCACCAGCTCATCATACGCGGCTTGTTCTTTTTTATTCATCGCCATTTAGGGCAATCTCCTTAGAGGGGAATTAGGTGTTATATCGGTACGTAAGTGCTTTTCAGGCCTAATCTCTGACAAGGCCTGATGTGCCAGACTGCCGTTGCATTCACCGTTTTATGGCGGTTGACAGAGCCTCATTAAGAGCCGCAATTAGCTCAGGCGAAGTCGGCTCCAGATTTTTGGAAGCGTTCAGCAGCTCCTGAAGTGAAGAGATTTCCTTTGGCTCCACCTGGTTTGTTTCAGGTGCCGTTTTTTGCACTTCATCCAGTGTACGCTGTGCACCGTTATCCAGCACCAGCACCCCCCCGGCACGAATTTCTGAAATGGTGCGCAACGTATACATCAATTTATCCCAGACACGGCTACCAACCTCGAACCCGGAATCAGCTACTTTTTCTTCATTATGCTTTTGAAAAATTTCTTCTAACCAAGTGGTGAAGCGCTTTCCAAAAGTATTGGCGGCTAAAGAAGTGCAGGAATAAACCTGTTCAACCTGTTTTGTTCCATTTTTATCAGTGAATGTAATGAGACCGATTCGGCCACTGTTAACAGTGTAAAAGCGAGGTTGAAAGCCAGCTTTGAGAAGGTTTTCAATAGCTGAAAAAAAATCTTTTTTGAGCATCGGTTTCAAAATGGTTTTCCTTTTATGCCCGGTGCCGCCGGGGCGGTGGCGTTAAATATACGCCATGTAAGTAAATTAATTTATACCCATTTGATTGTCAATACAAACAAAAAAACAAACCATGTTTATTATTTTATCAACGATGCTATTTTAAAGTCCGTCTAAAATAAAAAACCAAAAAGTTAAATTTGAAGCCGTCCTTCCTAAATTCATTTCTTGCGCATATTAGCACCCTGCTTTAAGTAAATAATTTTTGAAAAAGTTGTCTGGAGGTTATTAGCTCGTGCATCTGGATTGGTAATATAAAGCCAACACAGAAAAGGAAAACAAAATGTATAAATTAGTATCTCCTCGTGAACTGACTGAGATTATTACCGGTTTACTGCTTAAACCTGAACTCCTTGGTGAGCTGGACTCACCAGAAAAGCATCGGATGTTTATGGCAGATTTAGGCCGCGTGGTGGCCGAACATTGTGGAGGTCTGGTAAACAGCGTCGTCTTGCCAGGAACAGAAGTTACAGTGTCGGATGGGTTACCGCTTAATGGCCAGCCGGTACGTTATCTCGGAATCAAAGAGAACATCCCTCACCTCCTTGTAGAGCCTGATGCTTCCTTACCTTCGCTCGCTAAAAACGTCTGGATGTATGCAGATCCTGAAGGCTGGAAAGAACATTTTGGAGCTGAGGAAGACTGCCTTACTCCTGAAATGATGCAGCTGTTCCGTAAAGGTATCCAGGCTCTTCAGAAAGAGCATGACACCCCTGAAATTAGCCTCACACTTCAGGACTGGCGCCTGGAGGAGGAAACACTGCCAGAAGAGGACAGTCAGGCCTATCAGGTCAGCGTTACCGGCCAACATAACATCCACTGTGAAGTTGTTAACAAGGAAGGTAACCCCTGTTTTGGTGTCATGTTCGAAATCGATCAGGGTGTGCCTGCCTTACACATCAACACCGGCGGGGATATGTTGCTCCACATTCATTGCGCCCATAACGGACTCGTTCTGACCCCTGATGCAAGCGGTCAGCGATTTGATAAGGCTCCCGTTGACCGCTTCTCTTATAACAGCCCATCCCTGCTGTTGTCTGCCGACTAACCAAGGCCAAATCTGAATTGTCCCGTTTAAGTAACCAACCCGCTGCCGCCAGGCGGGTAAATCCTCTTAATGGAGTTTTAATGCAAATCTCAACTGAAGTTCTGAACGTCTTATCTCGCTGCCGTGCTGAAGGGAACTTTCTTTTCCTGGCCGACCAGCTCGACCGCAGCATTTATGTTAAGACAAACAAAGTGCTCGAAGCCGCCGGTGGCAAATGGAACCGAAAAGAGCAGGCACATATTTTTACGGCGGATGCAGCTGAGCGTATCGAGCAAATCATTCTGACAGGTTCGGTTGACATCCCACGAGATCTGTTCAATTTCTTCCCTACACCTGAGAATTTAGTCACAGATATGGTTCTACGCGCTGAACCAGCTGCCGGGGAGCGTGTACTGGAGCCAGAGTTTGGTGATGGCCGCATTCTGAAAGCCTTAAAACTGGCGGCTCCGGATGCATTGATTACCGGGATCGAATTGAACGATGAGCGATTCCTTGCAGTGAAGAACGATAGTGTCCTTAGCACAGGAGTCGAGCTGGTGCATACCGACTTTCTTGGGTACCAGCCCGATGAAACTTTTGATGTTATCGTTATGAATCCACCATTCCTTAAACGCTCTGACGTTAAACATGTCATGCATGCCATCGCAATGCTCGCTAAGCGAGGTCGCTTACAGGCCATTCTGTCAGCTGGGGTATTGTTCCGGGAAGACACACTGACAAAAGCGCTCAGGGAGCGAGTCAAACAACTTGGCGGACAAATTTCGCCTCTTCCGGATGATACATTTAGGGAGTCCGGAACAAAGGTCAAAACAGCCCGCCTTGAAATTGATCTTCGCCGCTAACTGACAAGCAACCGGAAAGAAATCTTAATACGAGTAGCCGGTTAAAGTTACCTGACCGGCTTAACTGACTAAATCAATAAAGAGTGAACAGAAATGACGCATACTGCCGTTTCTCAGGCTAATAGTGCTTTGCAGCTACCCACGGTGGAGCATGTCTACGCTCTTCTGAAAGCAAATTGTAAACCTGACCGCTTTGACGGGCGTGACGGACCCGTGTGGGGCCAGGAATACTCGTGGAATCTGGCAAAAGATCGCTTACAGGATCTGGAGAAATACGGTAAGGCATATGTCTCCCGTCATGAAGACCGTATGGGGGAAGGATTTAGTTTTGGTCCTGACCTGTTAATTATTCGCTAACGCTCCTAATGCCTGATGATATGGTAAGCACAACTGGAAAAATATGTTTTCAAAGCCTATGACCACTTTCACACCAGAACGTATTGAACAAATTTTGGAATTTGCCGAGGGTAGTAACCCAAGCGAAGCAATGAGTCTCAGAGCTGACGAAGTTGCTGTACTGGCACGTATTGGAAAGGCAGTTATGTCGATTGCGCCTGTTTATCAGTGCGAGTTTTGCCACCATGACGCAACCGGGCAACTTCAGTGGCACTGGGAAGATGTGAACAAAGCTTTTTATGATAAATACGATCCAGACAGACGCGGAAGACGTCGAATCCTCTATACCGCCCCGCCGATGCCTTTAGTTTCGGCTGACCTGCTTAACATGGCTTCATCTGCTATTGAAGACTTGCTCACTAACAAAGACAGAAGTGGTGCGGGAATGTGGAATGACATTCCAGAACAGCTACGACGCGCAGCAGAACTGGTAATGGATAATAGCCGGGCCGCTGAAACAGAAGCGATGCTGATGCGTCTTTATGTAGAATGTGACACAGGTGAGCGCAGGGGCAACGGCACTCAATCTGGCGTAGCAATGCCTTCTTGGCAAACCGTTGAAGAGGCACGTGTGTTGCTAGGGGTGAAATGATGCAGTTCTCGCCAGGGCAGTTTGTAATTCACAACAAGAAGCGCCTTGCGGAACGAAGGTAGACGTACTGACTGAGGTTCACTCCCCTCTCGACTGGTGGCGTAATGCCGCCAGGTTTTGATTCATATATGCCGTCCGTTAACGCATTTATATCTGACATACCTAATTTATCCTGATTCTTTTTTACATAAAGTAAAAGCATCACTTAATGCGATATGTGGATGCCGATAGTTTCAGGCTAATGTTATAAGTTTTGCAATCGTTGCCAGTTTGGACACCACAGAAATGTCAGATGTAATTCCAAAAAGAAAGATTTCCGTCCTGAACGCACAATAAGGTTTGTCGAAAGGCAAATTATAGATTTGTAATTTCGAGCACCATATGGAGAAGTTTTTTATACTTTTACGAACATAGTGACCTTTAGGAAAAGCTTAAAATAACACCAAACCTAAAGGGGAATAAGAATGAAACATCTCGCTTTTATTACTGCTGTAGCCGGACTCGGTATGTCTGTTCAGGCCCCAGCTCAGATATATGAATCGGCCTTTAAAGACACGAACGGTATTGAGATCCACGCCCCGTCTTCTCGTCTTATGCTTAATCCGGCATCACCGGTAACTTTGACACTTATTTCAGGTCTTGATCGTTTCGTTAATGTCAAAGTCACGAAAGACACTGGAACTGTCATTCTTAATACTACGACTACACGGACGGGTGTATCAGACCGACTAACAGCTGCTGACGGTAGTGAGTTCTACGGCAAAAAAGTAACTTTGCCTGCTTTGGGTGAAGGCAAATTTGTCGTTCAGATAAACGTGTTAGATCTCAATCAGAAGCCTGTAGCGACCTATAACTATAACTGGCTAATTGATGTCACCCCTCCAGCGGCAAATGCTCTTACCGCTAATACTGGTTCTGGCTCTACCGCTGGTGACGTGTGGAAGCTTGGATTAGAGGCAACGGGGCAGTATGACTTCACCTCTTCGGGCGTAAGTGATGCAAATGGTATTGATAAGGGCCTAATATATATTTACAGGCAGGACGGTAGCCTCTACAGCACTACACAGATGCAGTATGACGTATCCGGCCAAAAGATGTACCACACTTACTCTAAGAATTCAGTTAAGGGAACCGGAATACCAGACAGCAACCTGGATGAAGACTTTACTGCAAAAGTTGTTATCTTCGATAACGCAGGTAATAGCCGAACGCTGCCAACTCAAAAATTTCGCTACGACAACACGCTGGGTGAGATGACACTGTGGGCCGTTCATGATCCAAATACGTCTTCCAGCGTCGTACCCGGGGTTTCTAATTATCCGGCTTACAAAGCCGGTATGGTCGTTAACGAAAACCCTATTCGATTAGTCTACCGGATCCCAAAATCTAACTACCGTGCTTATTCAGAAGGTGGGCTTCAGTTCATCAATCAATATTCCGCCCCCAAAGAGATAGCTGTAGACAGCACTTATGCTTATGTTGAAATGACTCTTCCCTATGGCTCAATTAATGGGGATATGGCTCGTATGGCGAACTTTGGCCAGTGGGGAGGGTATTATCCGTCATACAGCCTCGTTCTAAACCCATCTGCAAACCAAACGCCTGCATTTGCGGGTACCTGGGTAGATTTCCTCGATGACAAGGGGAACTGGGTTAAGTGGAAGGATTTTGAGAGTGTGGCTTCATCACGACTGCCAATTAAAATTTCCCGACTTCGTTTTAACGTTGAAGCCCGGCCCTTTGCACAAGAGATCGGCGGTAAGGCGACCTGCACCATTCCGGCAGGAAAAACCTCGTGTGAAGCGCCTGAGACGTTTGATATGGCCTTGGGTACCCAGGGCTACAATAGGATCCTTTACTTCGTTCGCAGCATCAGCAATCCCATTTTGCGGTCTGAGCAATGGATTATGACACGCTGGAACAATAAACAACTGCCGGTAATAAACTCGATATCATATGACGAGACTAACAAGCAGCTGGATGTACTGGCGTCACTTGAAGGCGATGGTAACTGGTTCGACTCGGTCTCATTGAGGGAATTTTATCTTTCCGATAAGAACACCGGTACCCGGATGTCACCCACAGGCGTAATCAAATCTCGTATCTCAGGTAACTACACGATTGCTTATGATTTATCCCGTCAGTCTGAAGGAAAATACAACGTTGAGGTCAACATCAGGGACTTCTTCCAGAACCAGACCAATAAAACTTTCGGAGAAATTGCTCTGGATAACACTCCTCCGACAGTGGCCATAACATTCGACGGAAAGCCGGTAAAAGACGATACGGTAGTGTACGGCCTGGAGAACCTCAGGATCGCTCTGGCAGATAATCTGACAACCCCGAGGATAACCCGTCTTCAGCTCGTAGGTGGCCCCACAGCTGATAACGTTGAGCTTACGTGGTCACCGGCAGGCAAAGATACATACATGCCTGAGTATCCGAGGCTGTTCCCAAATTTCGAACCATCTGAAAATTATTCAATTAGCGTAACAGTTGCCGATAGTCAGTCGAATACCAAAACCTATACTCAGAAGTTCAGTTATCTACCGAATAACCTTGTGCAGTTACATAATCTACGCACATTATCGGTCAGTTCGCCTCTCAAAACGACAGATGGCGTACCCCTTGCGTACCTGTCCACTAACGTTCTGCGTAAGACAAATGGAGAAATTGCTAAAGGGGTCCAGAACGCAACGCTGACTGTGCGGAAGGATGCAGCCTTCGGTATTAAATTTAACGGGGCACAGGCGGCTCCAGGTGAGTCAGTTGAGGTGCAAATAGATATGGGCCAGGGGGATAATCTTCTGTTACCCGTTTATCCTTCCGAAAATGGGAAAGTTGGCACCTCAGAATTCATGATTCAGATCGACGAGTTGAAGTAACTACCCGGAGCCGACAGTAAAACTGACGGCTTCAATTTTACTGCCCTCCTTGACTCCGATCAGCCAGTACGTCTTCAGAGATTCGCAAGGAAGAACCGAAAGAAAAGTTACTTTAATCGTACGTTTCCAGCGATGCTTTTAAAAGACAATGCACACTCGTTGATTACGACAATGGGAGTGAGTGTCGAAACCCTTGAGTAAGGATACCCGGTAAATATACAGCCCCGGGGATCCTCTTCCTTCAACCGGGGATGACAACGGTAGTGAGTCCGGCAACTCACTCCCGTTGTCACTTCTCTGACATATCGTCATACGAGCTTACTCAAGTGCATCCACAAAGATGGGATCGTTTTGAATCTAAACTGGTACTGGTTAGCCAGTCACTTGCATCTATTCCCCCGTCGATACTTAAGTGACAATTGTAGTGATCTGCAATACTGGTGTCTCAGAAACACTGACGACGGTAGAGACTCAATACCCTAACCCCTGACAACAGGAGTGAGCTTAGAGGTGTTACGCTGCTGTCACTTAATGCTTGGGAATTGCCTGACTCACAACCATTGTCATCCGGAGCTACTGATTAACGTTGAACCGCTGGACTTTAATGACAGTGGTAGTGATGGATAGGCTCATTTCCATTGTCGTCATTTTATCGGACAAGCCTCTTCGTCCTACAGGTTTAAGCTGACAATGGTAGTGATTGGATGATCTCACTACTGTTGTCACTCAGTTCTTTGAGCGGACCCTTCCCTCGGTTGGTCGGCATTAACAACGGTAGTGACTCGATTGGCTCACTGCCATTGTCATCGTGTAAATGACGTACCTTATCAGCTCAGCTGAAAGCAATGACAACGGAAGTGACTCTAATTGCTCACTGCCATTGTCGTCGTGTCTATTGAGAGCCTTATCAGTGCACCTGAAAAGCAATGACAACGGTAGTGATTCTAATGGCTCACTACCGTTGTCACCGTGTGTATTGAGAGGATGGTCCACTTAACTGGACGTCTATGACAATGGTAGTGACTTTAATAGCTCACTACCATTGTCGGCGTGTGAATTGAGAGGATGATCAGCTCAGCTGTACGGCCATGACAATAGTAATGACTTAATGAGCTCACTACCGTTGTCACCCTGTTAATTAAGAGGCTCATCTGCTCTTCTGGAAGGCTATGACAACGGAAGTGACTTGCTGGGCTCAGTGCCATTGTCGCCGTATGAATTGAGAGGATCATCCGCTCTTCTGGATGGCAATGACAACGGTAATGACTTAATAGGCTCACTACCGTTGTCATCCTGTAAGTTAAGAGGTTGATCTGCTCAACGGGACGACTATGACAACGGTAGTGACTTGCTGGGCTCACTACCATTGTCACCCTGTGAATTGAGAGGTAGATCCGCTTAACCAGACGTCCATGACAACGGTAGTGACTTTCTGGGCTCAATACCGTTGTCACCCTGTGATTTAAGAGGTTGACCCGCTCTACTGGACGGCCATGACAACGGTAGTCACTTTCTGGGCTCACTACCGTTGTCGCCACATAGAATGAGAGGAGCATCAGCTCAGCTGAACGGCAATGACTACAGTAATGAGCTGGATGAAGCATAACCATTGACATCTGGCCCAACCGGAAGCCGTATTCGCCAATCCAATCGAGATTCACAATGGCCGTGACTCGCCGCATTAAGTTCCGGTGTCCTCCCAAAGCTGAACGCACACTCGGAGGACAATGACAATGCCAGTAAGGTACACATCATTACCATTGTCACTATAGCTACCAGAGAAGCCGGGATTTGAATGTCGATGGTAGTGAGTGGGTCAACTCACTGCCATTGTCACCCCGTTACGATATTTTCCGTTGGATGTACTGGCCAATGAAGTAAAGCGTAGAAACCGGGTGTTAACAGGTGACTCAGGAGAAAGCGTTGAATTCGCAATCTCGATCTACATAGGGTGGTAGAGAACAATGACAACGGTAATGACTTTTGACTCATTACCGTTGACGTGAAAGAGCGGGCTGGGACTAACGAAAATCGAAGAAGTAATTTAGCACCCGGAGCCTGAACCGCCGGGTTAACTTTAGCTGGCGTTGCTGTTCTTTTTCTGGCTTCGAAGACTACGAATATAGCGCAGTTCTTCAGCGGTTAAATCATGGACGGTAAGAACATCATCGCCGTCTATCGGGTCAGCTGGTGGGCATAACTCACCTTCTAAAACAGAAGACCCTGAGTTCTCTTCTTCATCTTCAACCACTTCTAAAGGAGGCTGAGTATTGTTCAAATTCAGATCGGGATCCCGCTTATGAATCTGGAAGTATACTTTTCCGTCTTTCTTAATTTCGGTGTACTGGAGGTATCCTATCGATGCCAACTCTTCAAGAGCCTTTCTCACGGTAGCATTCTGACTATTTGCTCGTGTTTTGAGGTTCAGACGATTTTTCAGCCGAGTAAGGGATATCGGTATAGGATTTGGCGGTAATGACTCTATGAACGTATAGAGAGCCTGGGCGCTTTCCTTCTTGGCCAACTCCTTAATTGCCTTCAGCTGCATCAAAACCTTATGATCGTATTGATAGAGCTCGAAAATCTTAGGATCAACCTGAAGGACAACCTGATCTGATTCCGGGTCTAACAGGGCAGACTGTACCAGATGCGTTGTATAGACTTTGGACGAGTTATTACTGGTGAACGACAAGGTAACGGATGCTAACCTGCGTAAGGAGGCGTCTATACGTTTTCTGGACGCTGTAGATGAGCGATAATTTTCAGGCGTACATAGCTTGAGGAATTCAGTGAATTTTAAGCTTATCGTGTCATTGTTAATCGGATGATTGGCATAGGTTCGAATGATGCCCATCCACGTCTTAAAATCTACTGACATATCAAGACGCTCACCGACAATTGAAATATTGGTGAACCCCTCGCTCTCCATTAAAGAGAGCGTCTGTAACTCTTTCGTTGCGTCAAAGCCAACCGTTTTATATTCCCGATTTTGACGCCCCACACTCTTTGGTGATGGGACGAACAGCCCGAGCCGCATCAAAGCAATAGACTGCACCGTACGGTTGCTGTTAGGACGCAAAATGATGTCTTTACCTGATTCTTTCTCTCTAACAGAGAAAGCCCTGGTGACCAGGTCCTGCTGCTCAGTATCTTTCTCTTTAGTCATAATAAGTTATCACTGAATGTGTAAACAGATTGGTGAATAGTAAGCCCCAGCGAACTCTATGTCACTGGATGGATCATTGTGATGATCCATATCTGTGCATAAGTTCTACCTAAAAAAACGACTCCACTCATTAAAACTTGGCAAAAACTCTTTGCATACAATGACCTGCAACTCTTATCAACAACGGATCAGATCAAGTTAAAAAGATCTAATGAAAAGTCACTACTATTGTCGCTCTGATCACTACTGATGTCAAAAAACTCATTACCAACGTTATAATAATCACTACCAATGTCAAAATAATCACTACTGTTGTCACTGATCACGTCTCAGGCCTTGTGCCGTCTGGCCTGGAGGCAGCGGGGATCTCTTTTGATCTATCAGGAACACTAAGGTACTAATTATTGGAACTACCTTGTGGAAAATGGGGATAAATAAATGCTTAGTTCTTATACAGGTCTCAACTTGCCTCCCTGATAAAAACTGTCGTCAAAGCTAAATCACAGCCACAGGCATTTTCGGTGGATAAATTTTTGAGAAATAGAAGCATACATGCAGACTCGTGTCGCAAGTAATTGAAAGTAATAATTTATTTAAATAATGCGAGTCACCTTACCTTACAGTGGAAGTTTAAGTCTAACCTCACTACCATTGTCACTTAAAATCATTACCAACGTCGAAATAGTCTCTACCATTGTCTTTTAAGTCACTCCCGTTGTCACTTATGTCGCTACTGTTGTCAGTGACAATGCTCCAGCCCAGTAACCATGCGGCCTACAGCGTACCGGGATCTTCTTTGTACTCTCTGGCACCTTTGGGATCATTTATTGGATCTACATGAGGGATAAAATCTTTTGACGATTTCGTAGTGCAGTTATACCAGCGACTTAGCAAGACAAAAGCTGCAATTTAGTGACGAGTTACTAGTCTGCCCAACAAGAGCAATGCAGAGAAGATATGTGGTGAAATGACCATGGTAGTGAGTCTAATCACTACCATGGTCCGCAGTAAGCGTTACTTACGCAATGAACGTCGGACTGATTTGCAACAACATGGGCTACGGCGCATCAGAAGACGGCCGTTGTGCTTCAGCAAAACAGCCCTGCTTTATTTTAATTCTTCAATGTTAATCATGAACTCAGATCTGCCTGTAAGGCCGGATACAGCAGGGAAAATAGGAAAGCTACGGCTGTCCCCGAGCCCCAAATCCAGTTGAAGCTCTTTGCTTTCACCTGGCATCGCAGAAACACCATTTACAGTCACGCCGAATGCAGCGTCCTTACGGACAGTAAGCACTGCGTCCTGAAGCCCTGTAGCGATTGAACCATCCTTTTTACGCAGCTGGCTGGCATACAGAACAGCCAGAGGAGTATTGTCAGATGTTTTGAGAGAAGCATTGACAGCTAAGGTTTTCAGATTCTCTAGCCTGACGAGATTGTTTGGAAGGTAGTTAAATTCGACTGAGCTTTCTTTAACGTTGTTCATCTCATCTTTGGCCTGAACTGTGAGAGTGTATGTTTCGCCTTCATTAAGAGACGGAAAGATCTTGGGATAATTAGGTGCATACAGGTTGTTTCCCAGATTCACCCAAGACAATTCCACCGCATCAGAAACAGGGCCACCGCGAAGAGTCATACGGCTTAAGGATGGTTTAGTTAGAGCATCGGTGAGCTGTATACGGACGTTCTCCAGCCCATATACTGTTACGTTTTTGCTGATCGGTTTTCCTTCGTAGCTAATACTTACAGATGGTGCTGTATTATCAACGACAACAGTTTGATAAGGGAGGTTACCGGTATTGTTGAATGTATCTTGGGCATTAATTACCACGTTATAACTGCCTTCTGGTACCTCTTTCATGTTGAACTCATACGTGTAGTTCCCAGACGCCATATTTCTACCTGTTTGTTTGCCGGTTACGCTTATTTCTGCGTTGTTACGGTTTTTATCTGACAACCAAACTCGATTTACATAAACATGGTCGAAATATGAACCATCTCCAGGTTGATTCACGTAAACCTGGAGAATGTTGGTGGTTTCAATGTAATCAAATCCAGTGACGGAGGGACCCAGTGTATGCCAGGCTATATTCTCCCATATAGGGGCAAAGAAGGTTGCTTCGGTGGTTGACCTTACTTCATAGCCACTATGAAGATAGCCGGTAGTGCCATTTATAATATCCTGGGGCAAAGAGACGGTACAGGTTGTTGAGCCAGCTGGAATACTGCATGTTGCTCCGCCAGTGATTTTTTGATCATATGGCCTAGCCTGTACATTGAACCGGATATTAGTAAGTTTTATAGGCATATCAGATGCCTTGAACAGGTTCCAGTTTACGCTGTTGAACCATGTTCCATCAGCCTTTTGTCGTTCTATGGGTGAACTTCCCCAAGCCGGACTCTTTACAGAGGCAGGATCCCAGTTGAGCCAGCTGGCATACTGACCAAGATCTCCTCCAGACCATTGATATGTATTCACAGGTCTATAGTAGTTTCCATCTAAGGCACCCTGTGGCAGCTTAACTTCCACGTAGACATAGGTGGCATCTTCGGAAAGGACCTGTACTCCGCCATAGTTATTGGTAATGCTCATGCCACCATTTCGATATGGCTTCCAGTTAGTTCTTGGGATACGTATAACCAACTTGTAGGGGTTTTCCAGCACTGTAAGGCCTCGTTTAAACGGGACGTATCCCGAAGAAATGCCGGGTACAACACTGGTGCTTACACGTGAGTCATGAACTGCAAATGGCGTAAATTCTCCCATTTGATCGTCATATAAAAACCGCTGGGGAGGAATGTTAAGCGTATTTCCTGCCAGGTCCGTAACGATGAAATTGAAGGTGAATTCTTCATCAAGATCACTTGAGGGCATGCCAGCCTGGGTGTTCATATCTTTAATCCACGGATAGAACGCACGTTTATTGGCTGTGTCATAACTCAGGTTATTGTCGGAGACCACAGAACCATTACTTCGTTTAATGACAAGACGGATCTTGGCAATTCCACTAGCATCCTCAATACCGTCTGCAAATATAGAAAACTGGCCACTACCGCCTCGGCCCAACTCCCAAAGTGGCCCAGAAAGTACCATGTCGTAACCTGCGTTTTGACTCGGATAAATACTCTTATAGCGTGGAGGAGTTGTATCAACGATGAAATGATAAGTAGATGTGCTCACTACAGTCTGGCGAATATCCAGAGTTTCATTGACTACAGTAAAGGTCCCTTCTCCGAGCGCCGGTAGAACCATATCCTTTCCATAGTATTCTGTTCCATCGGCAGCAACGATACGATCTGCAACGCTCGTTTTGGTCGAGACGGAGGAATACATAACCTTTTTATCGCTGTCTCGTGTGACCGTCACTCGCTCGTACCGATCAAGACCCGATATCAAGTTCAGAGTCAAAACACCAGCGGGATTAAGATATGTTTGTGTTGCAGGCTTAATATTCCGAACAGCCTTATTGGTATCTGTAAATGAGTAGCTAAATACCTGAGCATGTGCCGAAGATACAGTAGCAAGGGCAGTTGCAACCATGCAGCCAATTAGAGTTTTACGCATATGATGCTCCGGGAATAGGTTATAGCCTTATTCTACGGATTCAGCCTACAAGGTCCGGTCGGATAAAGTGATAATTTGCCTGTTAAAAGAGACATCAAGTGAGAAAGCAACCAACGTACAGAATGCAAAATGGCGGCAGTGCATCTGGATGACGCAAAAGTAACTTTTTGTACCCACTTTTTTGGATTTTAGCCTTCAAAATGAGTATTCAACCAATCATAAAAGTAACTTTTGATAGACGCTGCTCCTTTATGTTTGCCAATTGTGCTGATATGTTTTTAAATTCAAGGAAGCGAGATTTTAAAAGCATCTGTTGAGTCAAATTTATGTAAAATAACAGGGTAACCATCACTTCTAGGTTGAGGAAACCCAATGTTATACATGCTCTTATGCTGTTTTCTGATGCTCAACAGTACATTCGTTATGTTCAGAGCAATGTCTGCAATAAGTAAAGGATCCGCTAAAGAAAACCGGTCTGAAATATCGCTGATAGTCCTAGCAACACTTGGAATTGCATCACCATTCATTGTCGCAATGATTACTATTAATGAAAGTATGACATCTAAAACAGTAACAGATTTTTCTTTGGGTGCTCAGTGGTCCGGAATGGTTTCAGCGGTAGCGCTAATGGGGTTATATGCTCGACGCGTTTGGAAAGAGAAGAAGTCCTTATTTACTGGCGCTTTCCTGGCCTCTTCCTTAATGGCCTTTATTTTTACTGACAGCCTTGTTTTCGTATCCCAGAAGGACACCGGCGTTCTGGCTACTTTCGTACTCGATAAAAACGCTGGAGATATTGATTGTAGTCGCCCGGCTATGATTGTCCATTACAGTAAAGGTGTTCCAACGGACTGGCGTTGCCCAACCAGTATCATGTTGATGGCGTATTCTTCATATCCTTTTTTACCTTGGCCTGAGTATAGCCATGGTACCAGCCAGTCTCTTACGGTTGTTATTGATACATTTATGGAAAACGCTGTTAATCTCAGTCAAAAATAATAAATAAACCTCTCTAGTGAGAGGTTTTATAAACCTGAGCCACCAATCTAATTAACTCTATATTTTTGTTTTAGCTTTTTTAAAGGTAGACTTACCGAATAAAACAGCAATTATAGAGCAAAGGCCTGGCGTTAGGACAAAAGCTAATAATGCACTGCCAAAACTTGTCATTTCAGGCACCACGAACCAGCTGATAGGCCACGTCAGGGCAGGTAAATTTAGCGGATCATAAAGCGCATGTAGAGCGCTTAACACACAGTAAAGTGCTAAAAAGCAAACTAGATAAACAACGATCCACATTTTAATTTGCTCAGCAATTTCAAATTTAGGACTGCCCATGCTTTACCTCAGTGGCTGAATATTGATGGTTAATATCTTTAATCACCCGTAAGCACTTAGTGCATACCTTAGTTCGATTTGTCTGCTTGTCCAGAGTGTATTTAACTTCAAGTTGACCTCCAGCATTAAGCAAAGTGAGCATCTCATCTTCTAACACGCTTCGGTAAATGGTCTTGTCCGAGAGTGTGCCCGGTAACGAGTACTCAACATAATTGTTTGAAACTCTTACCGATTTAGGGATTTTACCACTGAGCTGGATTTCATTCGTTGAAGGCATTACAGTTACTTTAATCACAGTTGCCGGTGACCAGAAATCCTGATAACGCACTTTATGAATTTTATCAGCTCTAAGGCCTAACCACACATTTCCGGCGATAAGAACAATAAGCAATCCATAAACTGATCGTCGAATGTTACGCCTTTTAATCACAATGTCCCCCATCCCTCAAATATCATTCTAAATAACTGCACCAGGATATCATGAGCGTAATTAAAAGAATTCTTCATAACCGGGGTTTTCAGTTGAGTTTGCGGACTCTTTACTTTGCGGTTTCTCGCCCTCTATTTGAGTATCCCTGACAGGTTTGGATTTACCCATGCTCCTCTGAAAGGTATCCATAACAAACTCAATATCTTCTTCTGGCAGGCTGGTGGGTTGGTTGCTCATAGGACTTCCTCTTGTTGAATACGTTCGGCGTACAGGATGCGAACCGAAACGGTCGTGTTTTCAAACTCGTTCTCAAAAACGTCCATCCATTCCGTCCGGAATTCTTCCCCCAGAAGGTTATCGAGCCCCTGAAGAGATAATGGAAGAACGGCTGCTAGAGATCCCCCGGCTGCGAGATGAGATGCAGCTGCCTGGAGATGCAGCCTGGCCCGGTTATCGGCAAAAGGTGGGTTCATCACGACATAATCAAACTTCTTCTGTTGATTAGACTTAGACCATGTGAGGAAGTCAGCTTCTGTCGTATCGTATCCCTTAGCCCGGGAGATAAGGCAATTCAAAGTATCAAGCTCGATGCCAGTAACGATCACACCGGCAGGGAATGATTTAAGCAAATCCGCATGGCCAATATTAGGCTCCAGGAGGGTATCCCCTTCCCCTGCACCGAGCAGGGAATATACATATTCGCTGATTCGGCAAGATGAAGGGTAAAACTGATGCGATACAATATCAGGCATCTCCCCTATCTGGCCGATGTAACGAATAACCTCACACGGATCATAGGAAAATGTCACATCGTATTTTGTTACTGTTGCCCCTAAGAACCGAAGGGTGTCAGCGGCAACACTCGAAGATTTGCGTTCGGCGAGAGACCCTAAAGATGTCCAGCAACTCCATTTATTGTCCCCGTCATTTTTAAACATTAGTTCAGAAAGCTGCATCCGGGTATCAAAGTCGATGCACTGCTTAAGTACAGGGAATGCCTCCAAAGATTTCTTGCTATGAGCCATGCGGTCGGCAGGTAATGCCAGCGGTACGATAGCTGATAAAATATTGTTAAGCCGCTCGGCGATATCAGGGTGGACGTCAATATGCATTGATCCATTTTTGTAAACCCTGAAACGAATACTGTTGCCATCGATGCAGATCCATTTTCTGAACCCCTCATGTTCGACCAACGCCTCAACCAATGATTTGGTGTTATGGATCGCCTTCACCTGTTCGCCACGGAAGAATGCGCATATAACGCGGAGCTCGCTCAGTGGTGAAATGCCAGACTCTTTAAAATCCACCCTTAATTTCTGCCAGGGGTATTTAGACGGCTCGCAAACTCCGGTAGTGATCATGCGGGTGGAGAACCCAAAAGCTTTGTTTGTCTTATGACTGCGGCTCAGAGACTGGAAGACGTCGTAAACCCTTTCTTTAATAAATTGATTGCGGTCATTAAGCAAAGCAACGACTGTGCCTACTACAGCGTCAGCTGTGAAATCAGGGATCACCTGAGGCGGCATAATATAGCGGTCGGCCGTAAACTGCTTATCCCATTCGTTACGTTTGGCATCCGACATGATAGGCAAAACATCAGTGAGTGCCATAACGCGTTTCCAGTATTCAGATCTCAGAGCGTTTTCCGCGAACAAGGCATCCGCTTCAGAGATACTGTGGTTGTAGCCTGAGAGATAAGAATAAAGTTTCTGGTGATTGTGGGTTTTGAACTGGACAGCCATGTGTTTCAACAAGCAGAGTTCATCATTATAGGACTCAACAAGATCCGCGATAATGCCGAGCTCTTTGCGCATATCTGGAAGAAATGTTTCAGAAGAGCTAACCACCAGGCTATGAGAGGTTGTTAAAGCCAGTACGCTGTGACCTGCATTATCGGGTTTAGCTTCAGAATCAAGAGATGACATTTTACCGGTCCTTTAGAAAAAACTTTTACCAGGATAGCAACGTCGCTCTGTAACCTAATAGGTTCAGTGACACGAAAAAGTTTTTTATGTCTCTGAATAAAACTTAAAGATGTCAACTCATAGAAAGAAGCAAAAAAAAAGCCCCGCATAAACGGGGCAAGAACGATACATGGAGGTTTAAAAAAGGCGGGCAAAAAGCCTGAATCCTTAATGACTCTGACAAAACCAACACTTTGCCAAAAGTAAATTATTCTGCGTCCGGCTGTGGGTCAGTATCCTGATCGGTCTCTTCCCCTGCCTTCTTAGCATTTTTTTTACGTGGGTATTTTGGCTTCTCACCATTAAGTTTTGCCTGACGATTCTCCGCACGGCGAAGCTGCTTGTTCTCTGATTCTGTGATCTCTTTTGAAAGATTTCTCAGCATCTCCAGAGTACTGCGGTTCAACGTAATGTTGATTTCTTCGTCAGCACTTGAATCTGTCATCTCCGGCAATTCAATATCCCCCAGTTTCTGTAATAAGCTGGTGGTGATGAGTTTGACGCCTTCTACGGCTTTTGTGGCAATAACCGGCGGAATCCGTGCTGGCTTGAAGTCTGAAGGTCTGACTCGTACCTGACCATGTTGGGTTTTTTTCACCGTGATGCCATTCGCATCGGCCTGCTCAAGTTCCGCGATCATCTTCTTGATACGTGAAATTGCTTCTGTTTCACCGAGCTCATCGATCAGTGAAAGCACGTTAACATACGAAATAGCGTCAGCATGAATCCATTTCTTGATAACAACAGAACAGGTTGTCAGGCGGATAAGAGAACTGATGGTCGTCGGGCTTTTATTTTCACGTTGAGCAATTCGTTCGAGTGACCAGCCAGCAAGAGAATGTAGGCGACGATAGGACTCGCCAAGCGCAACAGGAGAAAGCGCAAGACCACGGTTACCATCAATGGTCGCGAGCTCACAGCCAATTTCATCTTCTTTAATCTCAACGCAAAGGATTGTGATGTCATGATCTTCATCACATGCCATCATTGCGGCTTTTAAACGGCAGTGCCCCTGGCGAACAAAAGGTACCCCATCAATGACACGTACTCGGATAGGGTCTACATAGTCACCTCGAATGTAGGCATTCTTGATGTTGTAGATGTGTTCTTCAACCTCAGGGAGCTTATAGTAATCGTCACCCATTCCCATTTCGCGGGAGTTGAAGCCTGGCGTGACCTGAATTACTGAAGGGTGGATAGCCCATGCTTTCTGGTCACTTACTTCAGTACAAAGTTCAGGGTTTGCATCACGGAACTGTTTAAGCCCAGTGACGTAACGACCTGTGCCAGTAACTACTGAAAAGGCAACATGGGCCGTTTTAAAGACCTTGTCATTAGCTTGCTGTGTAGGTTCTGTCAGTAAAACACTCATAGGGGCTCCGTTACATTTTTCTGCTTACTTTCTGCGTAGCGGGGATACTACCGAAAAAAAAATCCATAATTTTTCGCAAAAAAGGTACTTTTTGAGCCTATTCTGATTTTTCACAAAAAAAGAGGGCTCCCCATTTCTTGTGATGGCATCAAAATCGCTTCATAAACAAAGACATAAATCCAAAACATAAAGTTCAGGTATCAGTGAGGAAAAATCTTATAAATCCGCAATGCTGAAAGTCAAAACTGTGCGTCTTAAACAACTTTTTTTTGCTCCCTAAGTTATTAGTTAAAGCCCGTGGTTAGGTACGATACCAGCACCTAAATTTCTCTCTCAGGTATAGACACTTTGACTCGACATCTCAGACACATGCCGATAATCAAATGGGCTGGTGGAAAAACGAAACTGATGCCTTTCATCAGCCATCACTACCCACACGATCATAGTTGCCGGTGGGTAGAACCCTTTATAGGCGGTGGTGCCGTTTTTCTGAACATGTTTGCACAAAATGCATTGCTTGCAGATAGCAATCCAGACTTGATCAACCTATACAGGACTATTCAAAGACAGAAAACTAACTTTATAAATCAGGTCCAAAACCTAGCGGATAAAACCTTTGTCGAAAAGGACTACTATGAGATGAGGGACCGTTTCAACAAAACCTGTATTTCTGGTCAACCGCTTCAAAGAGCGGCTTTGTTTTACTCCCTGAATCGCCTGGGCTATAACGGTATGTGCCGCTATAACTCAGAAAGAATCTATTCAGTGCCCTGGGGGAAACATACAGAACTGAAGCTTGACTTCAATAAAATAGACTACCTTTCATTTCGTCTTTCAGGTATTGAACTGATCACCGCTGGTTTTGAGGAGACTCTGGCCGCAACCGGCGAAGGAGATCAGATTTATTGTGATCCGCCATATGACAAAACAAGCAAAACTAGTTTTGTCAGTTACGATGGTAAACCGTTCAGCCAAAGCGACCACGTGCTGTTAGCAAATATGCTCGTTGACGCTCACAGAAAAGGCGCTGCTGTTGCGATATCAAATAGCCTGACACCATTCACTTTGGGCCTCTATGAAGAGCGTGGATTCGTCATACACAGACTCAGCGCTTACCGATCCGTAGGAAGTAAGCCAAATACACGGAAAACGGAAACAGAAATACTGGCCGTGCTGAAATAGAGTTAATTCTAATCAACGGGGCTAATCCATTCCTGAAAAGTTAATACCTCAGGGTGAGTTCGTTGAACATAAGGTATAAACTGAAGCTCTTCTATTCTCCGGTCGCCCCTCTTTCCTTCGCAAATAAATGAAATGAGTCCTTGCTGAGAAAGCCCAGTAAGGACGCTCATAAGTCTTATATTTAGAGTTTTAAGCTGTAAGTCGTTATTAATGTCCTCCACTTTATGAGAGCTCTGGCCTGAACGTTTAAGATACTCGTAAACCATGAAATTCGAATTTCGTCGTTTTAACAATTTTTCGGTTATGCATTCCTGAATGAAACCGCCAAGAGCATCTAAAAGCGGACTGAGAACTACCGGGAAAGTTAATGTGTAACTTTGAGAAGTTTTAGACAAAGTAAATGAATTTAGAAAGCTAAAGTTAAGTCTCTTTTTTGAATATGGAGCGTAAGCGACAAGAGTAGTTGACATAACAGTAAGTAAAGCTTCAAGATGTTCCACTGTTATTAATGTGGTTTTATCTGTATTTCTTAGATTATGGAAATCAATAAACGCTACTCTTGAACGGCTAAGCCAATCTTGTACTTTAATGTCGATAGAAAATTGCGATATATGATTTGAACATTCATTTTGGTTGATAGGGCATGCAGACGAAAGATGGTTATGGATTATCATGCATAGCACAAAAAAAGGAAATCGGCAGGCTGTGGGGCATTGAAAACCGGTTAAAGAAAGCTTAGACGTTTCATATGCGCTTACCGGAAAAGTAACTTTTCTTAACGTTGGCTTTGACGATGTTCTTGCATTTTTACAAATGAAACCGAGACCCAGATCATTGTGCATTTTAAAGTCCATCTCCATCATCACCTTTTAGCCTTAACTGTATGGTATTGGTATACAAAAAATTAAAAATTATAATTAATAAGATTATCATTTTTTTACTATTGAAAAGGTTGTGATAGAGGGGAATTTAAATGTAAAAGATTTATACTCGCAGATCTTTATGAGGGATAAAACCCATTGCGTAAGCAACAATATTACGTGAGTGAGTCCTAACGACAGTTTAAGTCTTGGCTCTATATTTAAGCAGTAAAACATTTAACTGTCTTGGAGTTTACTTAACTTAAAAACTGTTATTGCAGCATAATTTTTCGAATCAAAATCATAGAATTTTCTGACTTTTCCAGTCAAATGATAACGTTCACCCAATAAAATGTGATCCTGTTTATCGGCCGTTAAAGCGATCCCGTCATTTCTAACTTTACCAGTAAATGTAAAAAAATAACTCCCTTTACTTTTTGCGTACGCGGCCCTGACTTCAGTAAATGTTAGTTCAATGCTTATGACCTGGCCGATATTGTAGCTATGTTTTAAAATTTCTTGTTCATTTTCCGGAGTTTCAGACAACATCACATCAAAGGTTGTAAAGAAACAATCCAGCTGGCGTTCTGTCAAAAAACGGTTATTGTCTAGTTGCGCCAATATACTATTAGAAAACTTAGTGTTAGCCTTTTTTGCTTTCTCAATAAGTACGTGGTTTCTGGATTTCCATGCTTCGAGTGTTGGGTTAACACGCAGTTCCGGAATGTTATCGAGAAAGGTAATTGGCTCTAGTACCACTAATTTTTCAATAATGGGTCCAACTGTTTGCACCCCATGACACTTTTCACATACATCAGCCCCTTTGTGGCCTGTGCCCGCACATTCGTTACATTCTCTTTCGATAGGTGCATAATAATTTCCATCTCCGTTAAGGGATACATTCACTGAGGCTGGTACCATATGACCATCAAGAGTAAAGAAAAGAGATTTCATTTTCGAAACACCTCCAAACGTGCCTCTACGATTGCTACAGCTTCTTTCACAGTTTTTTCATAGTGGTCATGCCCTTCAGGAAATTGGTCAAAACGTTTACCGTGTTCTAACTCTTCCATGTTGCGTTTAAGGACTTCATGAGTTAGAAGCAAATCATTATAATTATCGATAAGAGTCAGCTTTATAGGTTTAATCACTCAACTAATCCTCGGTTTTTTATTCCTTAAGGAGATCTCGAATTTCCAGAAGCTCTTCTAATTTTGGTTTAGAAAGAATGATTGCTGTATTTTCGTCGTTAAGTAAAGACAATAAAATATTTAGCTTTTCATCATTCAAGATTATTTGAACACCATCATCAGAAAATATTACATTTTTACTATCAACATTTTTGAACAAGTGTGCACTATCTCTACCAAATTTTAGTTCTGTTTGAGTATTCGTTATAGATTCCGTATGTGTACTTTCCACAAGCTCAAGAAATTCAGATTTTAGCCGTTCTGTTTTCTTATGCGAGAGGCGCTTAATACCCAAAGTCTTACGTGTGACTGCCGAATTTTTCTTTTCTGGTCCGCCTTTATTTAAGGTGTCTGGTCCTGCTCCAGCTGCATTGTGTTCAGGTATGCCTACAATTTTGCTCGTTGTAGTCTCAATATTCTTAACGCCAGGTAAGAAACCTTCTATATGTTTTAAAACCATTTTGTGATCGTTGGAATATTTTAACATTATTTCAATGGCGAGCGTTTTTTTGATTAGATTTAGGCTAATCAAACGTTGAAGCTCTAATGGCATATCAAGGATTTTTAGCATATTACGAATTGCGGTAGTTGATCGTTGATATCGCATTGCTAGTTCTTCAACCGAATACCCGAGACTAACAGCATGAGCTAATGCATGAGCTTGCCCAACCGGATTTAGCCCATTGCTTCTGTTACCATCGAGGTTCTCAAGGTATTCTTCAATTTCGTTTTTATAATCGATTAAGATAACAGATAATTTTGGAATATTAGCACCTTCAGAAATTGCTAATTTTAAGCCATGAAAACGAGTATGACCTTGACGAACTAAATATTTACCTTTTCTTTTTACGACCTTGATCATATCAACCTGCCTTCCTTCCTTAAAGGCTTGTTTGATTGACACAATCATCGATTTGACAGGTTCTTGTTCGTAACACAAATCTCCGATTACCGCCTCTCGGGGATTAAATCCCTTTTCAATTTCAACTAGATTAGTATCCACTTCAATGACTGTATGTTTGCTGTTGTTCATATCTTCCTCCTGTTTACTACATGATACATGAACCTCAAATTTGCCAAATAGGGCTGATACATCTAAAAGGTAAACTCAAAAAATTTGCTTAATAAAATTAAAATAAAAACTGTCTTGAATAAAACAATGATAGTAAACCCACTTTCATTTCCGTTTGCGATCTGTAGATATTGATAAAGGAGCGCTATTCCTTGTTTTATATGGACTTATCATTGTTTTCAACAGGTTAGATCAATTCTTTAGATCACTAAAGATCAATAGAGTTCAAGTAAAGATCACGGCATCTTTAACTCATTGATTATAGTAACTTTATGAAAGGATCCGGCATTCGGATGCATGCGAAAAGCATTTGAATGAATAAGGAAGGCATTTACTGGAATGCTTATGGCATTTAGGTAAATGCGTAAAAAGCATTTGCAAGAATATGTTATAAACAGTTTGCCAAATGAAAATCTTATCACCGACGAGTTAAGTTA